>DAOUHO010000099.1:0-7489 GCA_034428595.1 Chloroflexota bacterium
GCGCCCTCGGCAATCGCCTCGTGGGCTACTTGCATGGCTGCCTGCGCACCCGCACCGCCTACCACGAGGCCACGGCCTGGGACCACCGCCAGCACCACGACGCCCTCGCGGCTTGACACCTTACGCACCTGGGGTGTCTTGTGGGCGCCCGTTTGACCTCGCCTGCCGGCGCCCCAGCATGTTGTGGTGCTAGACCGACGCCCCTAGAGGGCCGACTTCGGAAACCGGGCGTAGGCGCTCACGGGCACGCCGTATCCCCCGGCCTGACCAAGTCTCAGGTCCACGGCCGCCCCTGACAGCATGCGGGCCTGGGTTGGCGTCACGCCGAGGTCGCGCGCCAGCCGCTCCTCCATCCCGGCCGTGGCCTGTCGCAGCGCTCCCGTCAGGTCGTCGGCAACGCCCACGGTCATCACATGCGTCGCCGTCTCGAACCAGGGGCGGGCGAGCGGCTCGTGTTGCAGCACGTCCAGCGTCACGTCGATCTCGGCGGTGATGTTCACCCCGGAGTGCGCCTCGGCGTCGCCCATGGTGGCGTGCACGTCGCCGATGCCGAAGAGCGCCCCTGGCGCTCGCACCGGCAGATACACGGTCGTGCCCGCGGTGATCTCGTTGAAGTCCAAATTGCCGCCGTGGTCACCGAGGCTGAGGGTGATGATGCTGCCCGCGGCCGGCGCAACGCCGATCGTGCCCACCATCGGACGCGCCGGCAGACGGACGCCACTCGCGAACTGAACCTCGTCGCCCTGCACGTCGAATGGCTCAATGCCCGGACTCACCGGCTGATCGCCGAGGATGCCCGTGCCCGGAAGCGCTGCCACGTATCCGCGCGGCGCGAGACGAATCGCCTCGATCGCCACGCGCAGCGTGTCGCCAGGCGCCGCATCCCTCACGCCGATCGGCCCCGTGCACGGGTTCATGCGGCCGGGCGTGCGTCGGCGGGCAAAGGCGTCGACGTCCAGGTCGTCGCAATGCCCGTCGTAGGCGTCGCGGGCCTCGACGGTGAGCCGGGCGTGCGAAGGAACCCAGATGACCGGCGACGCGTCCGCGTCGAACTCGCAGGTCGCATGACGCGCGGAGATGCGCTGGCGCTCAACCTCTGAATTCACAGTGCCTCCTTTAGCGCGCGCGCGGCGCTGGCGGTCATGCCGTCGACGGTCGCGAGTTCCGTCGCCGATGCTTGCCGAATCTGCTCCAGCGAGCCGAAGGCGCGAATCAGGGCCCGCTTGCGCTTCGGGCCAATGCCCGGGATTTCGTCCAGGATCGACCGCCGCCCCTTCTTCGTGCGCAACTTGATGTGAAAGCTCACCGCGAACCGATGCGCCTCGTCGCGAACCCGCTGCACGAGTCGCATGCCGTCGCTGTCGTGGGGGAGCTGGATCGGAGCCGAGCGGCCGGGAACGAACAGATCCTCGTGCTGCTTGGCGATTGCGGCCAACGGGATTTCCGCCGGATCGATGTCGAGCTCTCGGAACACATCCATCGCCGCGCTCAACTGGCCCTTCCCGCCGTCGATGAGCACCAGGTCCGGCGCCGAGCCCCATTCGCTGCTCGAGCCCGCCGTCACGTTGGTCGGCGCGGGCAACTCGACATCCGGATCCGCTTCCCCTAACGGAACGACGGCCAACGCGCGCTGTCCCACAGTGTCCTCGGACGCCTCTCGATCGGCCGCAATCTTGGTATAGCGCGCAAAGCGGCGCCGCAACACCTCCCGCATGGATTCGAAGTCGTCGTTGCCCGGCTGGTTTCGGACCTTGAAGCGTCGATACTTGCCTTTCTTGGCCACCCCGTCCTCGAAGACCACGAGCGACCCCACGACCAGCGATCCCTGGATGTGGGAGATGTCGTAGGCCTCGATGCGCCGGGGCAGACGTTCGAGCCCCAGCGCCGTGCCGATCTCGAGCAGCGCCTGGCGGAGCTTGCGGCCGGAGTTGAGCCAGCGAGCCCGCTCGATCTGCAGCGTGTCGCGAACATTGCGGGCGGCCATGGCCACGAGCTTTCGCTTCTGGCCGCGCTGCGGGGCACGGACCTCAACCTTCGCGCCGCGCAGGGTGCTCAGCCACGCGGCGAGCGGCTCCGGATCCGAAAGCCGCGCCGACGTGAGCACCAATAGCGGCACCTCGGGCGCCCGGTCGTAGTACTCGCGCACGAAGTCGTCGAGCATTTCGCCCTCCGTCTCCTCGCCCGTCACCACCAGCTCGTAAGCGCCGCGCCCGATCATCTTTCCGCCGCGGATGCGCAGCACGGTTGCCTGAGCCTCGCGCCCCTCGCGCGCCGCGGCGATGACGTCGATCTGACCGCCGCGCAGGTCGGTGATCTTCTGCTCGGCGACGACCTTGTCGATCGCCTTGAGCCGGTCACGATGCGTGGCGGCGGATTCGTAGTCGTGGGACTCGGCGGCGCTCCACATTTGGTCGGTGAGTCGCTCCACCACGTGGTCGTAGTCGCCGCGCATGAAGCCAATGGCGCCATCGACGACCGCCGTGTACTCCTCCACGGTGCAGTGGCGCGTGCAGGGCGCAATGCATAGCCCCAGGTGAAACTTCAGGCACGGCCGTGGGATTGGCGTGCCCATGTCGATGGTGCATGTGCGGTAGGGAAACAGCCGGTTGAGCAGCTTGAGCGTCTGTCGCACCGATTTGGCGCTGGTGAACGGTCCGAAGTACAGCGCGCCGTCCCGCAGGATGCGGCGGGTCGTGCCGACTCGCGGGTAGGTCTCGTTGATCGTGATCTTGACGTAGAGGTAGCCCTTGTCGTCGCGAAACGTGACGTTGAACGGCGGACGGTGCTCCTTGATGAGGTTGTTCTCCAGCAAGAGGGCCTCGACCTCGGAATCGGTGACGATCACCTCGATATCAGCCACGCGCTGAACGAGGGAAACCGTCTTGGCCGAATGGTCGCCGCGCCGGAAATAGCTGCGCACGCGGCTGCGGAGCGAGCGCGCCTTGCCGATGTACACCACGTTGCCCGGCGCACCGCGCATGAGGTAGACACCCGGTGCGTCCGGCAGCCCGGCAAGTTTTTCTTCAACGGCGGCGGTGATCGCGGCAGGCACGCTTGGGAACATCATGGTGGGCGCGCAACGGCAGGCAGGATTCCGATCGATTCTAGTGCGCGGAAGACGAGGGCCGCCCATGCGTCGCCCGGCGCTCCGTGGCGTGGGCCTCGGAGCGCCGCCGTGCGCGCGGGTAGAATGCCGACTAGTCAACTACCTTCGCGGACACCCAAGTCCGCGCGCGCGTGAACTATCAGCGTTTGCGGACGATCCTCATACTTCTGGGGATCGTTGTCGCCAGCATTTGGCTCCTGCAGTTTCTCTGGGGGCTTGTCGGAAACTTCGCGGCCTTGGTGGTGACACTGCTGCTTGCCTGGATCATCAACCTCATCGCGCTGGAGCCCGTGCGGTTCATGCACCGTTTCCGCATTCCGCGCGCGCTGGCAGCCACCATCGTCTATCTCGTGATCGCCGGTATCACGGCCATTTCCGCTTTCTTCATCCTGCCGCCGCTCTTCGCCGAAATCGGGCGTGCAGCCGGCGACCTCTCGGCCGGCGCCGCGAACGCCACGCAAATCTTGGAGAACCTGCGCGCGCAGCTGCTGCAGTGGGGCGTGCCCCAAGACACCGTGACCGAGGTGGTCACCGGCTTCAACACGCAGATCATCACGCTCGGTCAGGACATCGCCGCCGGAATCTTGGCGTCGACGGGAGCGGTCCTCGGCGGGCTTGGTCTGGCCATCCTCACCTTGATCATCTCGATCTACATCCTGCTGGGATGGGACACGAACTTGCAGCGGCTGCGCCGCGAGCTGCCCGCCGATTGGCGCGCGCGATTCGACCGAGGCATTCGCTCCGCCGAGCGCACGTTCGGCGGCTGGCTCGGCGGCCAGGCCGTGGCGTCAACCATCTGGGGCGGCGCGGTGGTCTTGATCTTCTTCATCGCCGACATGCCGTTCGGCCTGCTGGTTGCCGTCGCCACGGGCTTGCTCATGTTCATCCCGTTCATCGGCCTGGCCGCCGGCATCGGACTCCCCATCGTGATGGCCCTGACCATACGCGTCGACCTGGCAATCTGGGTTGGCATCAGCGTGGCCGTGCTCTCGCTCGTCATCGAGAACATCGTCAAGCCGCGGGTCATGGGCACCGCCCTCGGGGTGAATCCACTCGTCGTGATTTTGAGCGTGATCATCGGCGGAGTCGCGGCAGGATTCTGGGGCATCGTGTTCGGCATTCCGATCGGCGCCTTGATATGGACGTTCGTGCGCTGGGGCGCCCTCGAGGTGCTCCACGCGCAAGCCCGCCTGCATGAGCACCCGGACGAGCCGGCGACGCCGCCAGCCGTGGCAACGGCGGAGCGATCAGACGAGGCCAACGGCGCGCCGCTGCCGGCGGACGCCAAGGAGCCTTCGCAAGGGGTTCGCGCATAAGGCCGCTCGTCCGGATTCTCAAATATGTCCGGCCGCATTGGCGTTGGGCGCTGCTGTCGCTCGCCATGTGGGGCGTCGCCACCACCATGGACCTGCTGATTCCCCAGGTCATCGCGCGCGTCATCGACGAGGGCATTGGGGCCGGGGACCGTGAGCGCCTCGCCGCGCTGGTGGGCCTGACCGCCGCGCTCATCTTCGTGCGCGGCGCCGGCTTCTTCTTCACCCGTATGACCATGCGGGTGTACGAAACGCGGGTTGCGTCCCGCATGCGCCTCGACTTCTACGCGCACCTGCAGCGCCTGCCGTTCAGCTACTACGACCGCGTGGACAGCGGCGACATCATCACCCGGGCCGTCAGCGACCTGAACCGCGCCCGAATGTTCGCCGGCGTAGGTGTGACTGAGACGGTGCGCATTCTCGGGCTTTACATCGCGATCATCGTGGGCATGGCCCTCACCAGCGCGACGCTGACGCTGATGGTCGTGCCCGTGCTCGTGGTCTTGGCGGGCATGTCGATCTGGTACGGGAGCGTGGTGCGGCCCATGTGGCAGCGCATCCAGCAGCAGCAGGCCACCCTGACCCGGGTGCTGTCGGAAAACCTCAACGGCGTGCGGGTGGTAAAGGCTTTTGCCAAGGAGCACGCCGAAACCGAAGCCTTCGATCGCGCGGCCGGCGAGCTATTCGACCTTTCCATGCGTCCCGCCATACTTCGCGCGCGGCTGATGCCGTCCATGCTGGCAGTCGCCGGCATCGGCACGGTCATCGTCCTCGGGGTCGGCGGTCGCCTGGCGCTCGAAGGCGCCGTCTCCGTGGGCGTGCTGGTGGCGTTCTACTACTACTTTGCCCGGCTGATACCACCCACGCAGCAGTTGGGATTCGTCGTGCAGCGCATCGCCATCGCCATCGCCTCGGGAGGACGCGTGTTCGAGCTGCTGGATGAGCCCGTGCGCGTTGCCTCGCCGCCGGACGGTCACACGCCGGCCCGGGTTGACGGCCGGATTGAGTTTGACGGTGTTGATCTTTCCTACGGACGCCGGGAGCCCGCACTGCGCGATGTCAGCGCAGAAGTTTCGGCAGGCTCGGTCATCGGGGTCGTGGGGCCCACAGGGTCAGGCAAGAGCAGCCTGGTGCAGCTCATTCCGCGTTACTACGACGCGACCGCGGGCACGGTGCGGCTCGACGGCGTCGACGTGCGCGAATTCGACCTAGCGACCCTGCGACGACAGGTGGCCATCGTTCCGCAAGACGCCATGCTGTTCTCGGACACCGTGCGAAACAATGTGGCCTATGGCGATCCCGGGGCGGACACGGATCGCATCGTCGCCGCCGCGCGCGACGCCCAGGCGCTTGATTTCATCGAAGACTTGCCCGAGGGCTTCGAAACCGTTGTCGGGGAGCGTGGCGTGGGGCTCAGCGGCGGCCAACGGCAGCGCGTGACCATCGCCCGCGCGCTGCTCACCGAGGCGCCGGTGCTGATTCTCGACGATGCGACGGCCAGCGTGGACACGCAGACCGAACGCCGCATCCAGGAAGCCCTGCGGGCGCGGGCGCAGGGGCGCACCACGTTCGTCATTTCCCAGCGAGTCAGCTCCGTCCAAAGCGCCGATCAGATCCTCGTCATCGAGGATGGCCGCGTGACCGACACCGGCACGCACGACGAGCTGGCCGCCCGTCCGGGCTTCTATCGTGACCTTGTGCAGCGGCAGCTTCACTCCGCAATCAGCTCCCAAGATTCCCGGCACTCAGCTGCCGGAACCGCCGTCCCGGACCAGTGGTAACGCCATGGCCCTGAGCGGCCCGGGCGCCCGCGGCACCTTTGCCGAAGAGTCGGCGGAAGCTTCCGGCCTCGACGCCCGCGTAGCCCGACGGCTGCTCGGACTGCTGGCCGCCGACCGACGGCGCATGAGCATCGCCGTCACGGCACTGCTCGGCGTCGCCGGTTTTGGCATGCTTCAGCCCATCATCATCGGGCGGGCGATCGACGACGGCGTTCTGGGGGGCGACGCGACAGTGCTTCTGTTCGCCGTGATCGCGTACGCCGGGGTGACGCTCGGCCACGGGGTCGCCCTGGGCGTCCAGCGTCAGTTGACCGCGCGCTTGGGGAACCAGCTGCTGCATCGCTTGCGCACGGGAGTTTTTCGGCAGTATCAGCGCCTCTCGCTTGGATTCTTCGACCGCCAAATCACTGGTCGCCTGATCAGCCGCGTCGTTTCGGACATCGAGGCGATCGGTGAGGTGCTCACCGAGGGCGTGCTTGGCGCCGCAGCGGACGTAGCCCTGCTGCTCGGCATATTGGTTGCCATGAGCCTGCTGAGCTGGCAGCTCACCCTGCTCTGCCTGGTGGTGACGCCGCTGCTGTACCTGAGCGCCCGGCTTGTGGCCACCTTGGCGCGTCGGTGGTATCGAACCATGCGAGCCCGCACGTCGACGCTCAATGGCGTGCTCGCCGAGTCGGTGCTCGGCATGCGCATCACGCAGGCCTTTGCCCGAGAGGCGGTGAACCTCGAGCGTTTCGACGTGGTCAACCAATCGCAGCTCCAGGCGCAGTTCCGCACCTTCACCATCTCGTCCGCCACCGTGCCCGTGGTCGAGGTGTTCACCGCCATCGCCACCGGCCTAGTGCTCTGGTTTGGCGGAAGCTTCGTGATTGACGGGATTGACGGACTGTCCGTGGGTCTGGTGGCCACGTTCGCGCTGTTCATCGAGCGCTTCTTCGCCCCAATTCAGGAGCTCGCCACGCGCTACGAAACGCTGCAGAGCGCCCTGGCGTCGGGTGAGCGCATTTTCGAGGTCCTCGATATCGAACCGGAGATCACCGACGCCCCCGACGCGCAAGACCTTGGGGAAATCACGGGCGAGATCCGGTTCAGACAGGTGAACTTCGGCTACGACCCCGAGTCGCCCGTGCTCCACGACTTTGAGCTGCACGCGCGCCCTGGGGACATGATCGCTCTTGTGGGGGCGACCGGCGCCGGCAAGACCACCGCCATCAACCTGCTGTTTCGCTTCTACGACGTGACGTCTGGCTCGATCACGGTCGACGGCCACGATGTGCGCCAGGTGACCC
>DAOUHO010000100.1:0-15934 GCA_034428595.1 Chloroflexota bacterium
GCTCACCGGCACGACACCCCAGCAGTGCTGCGGACCACCCCGCCACGCCAGCCGGGGCTCGGTCTTGTGGAAGCGATCCCAGGGTCGCGGGGGCACCATGAGCTCACCGACCGGCAAGGCTGGACCAGTGTCCCGGATCGTCCCGAGCTACCGGCCGAGTCCCATTAGGGACGCCCCTACAAGTCTTTCCAGACGTCTCTTACGTCGAAGAGGGTTGGGGTGAGGGGAAGCCCCTACGCGAAATCCGTCCGGTAGAGCTCCCGCACCCGTTGGATGTCCGCTTCGGGCAGCGGCGCGCCTGACGCCTGCACGTTCTGATCCACTTCCTCACGCCGCATCATGCCGGCGACCACGGTCGAAATGGCGGGGTGGGCCAGCGCAAAGCGCAGCGCGGCTTCGGGCAGCGACGCCACGTCGCCGCGCACCAGGAACCGGAGACGCTCCACGCGCCGCAGGTTCTCCAGGTAGTCCTCGCGCTGCCAGGTTCGCCGGTAGTCGTTCGCCGCAAACTCCGTGGCCGCCGTGAGCTGGCCGCCCAGCAGCCCCTGCGCCAGCACCTGACGCGCCAGCACCGCCACCCCAAGCTCCAGCGCGACCGGCAGCAGGTCGGCGGCCCGCGCCTGGTCGAGGCAGTTGTAGGGCAGCATGACCACGGTGGCCCCGGCCTCACGCACGGCGCGCAGGGCTTCGGTCGCGCCGCCCAGTGCAACGCCGTAGTGGGCGATCTTGCCCTGTCGCTTCAGGGTCTCCATCGCCCCGAACGCCTCGTCCCACTCGTCGGGGGGCGGCGGGCGATGCATGTTGTAGAACTCGATGCGCTCGCGCCGCAGCCGACGCAGACTGCCCTCGCAGGCGCTCACAATGTGCGCCCGGGAGAGATCGTGCGGCGGAAACTCGCCGCCGGCTGCGATCCAGCCGTCCATGCCCAGGGGATACGCCACCTTGGTCGCCACCACGATGTCCTCGGGGCGTCCCGCGAAGGCGCGGCCGATCAGGCGCTCGCTCAGACCGTCCGGGCCGTAGGCGTCCGCGGTGTCGAAGAACGTGATGCCCTGCTCGAAGCCGTAGCGCATCACGTCGATTGAGGTCTCTTCCGAGATGTCGCCCCACTCGCGGCCGCCAAACTCCCAGGTGCCCATGCCGATCTCGGACACCGAGATTCCGGTGGCCCCCGCCATCCGGTACTGCATCGCCGTGCTCCCGCGCGTGTCGCCTGCGGCGATTCTAGGCCGAGCGGCCCGTCCAAGCGGTCGCAATTGGGTCTTTTTCGCTCGTCGAGTGGCGGCGTGTGGAAGAGCGTGTCGAATAGTTCTATTCAATTGAACGCTGAGTCGTGTTCAATGCAACTTCCAGTCGCATTGAATCTGCCCATCGGCCGATTCTGGAATGCAACACGATAGACGCTTGGACCTGAGTCCGAGAACAGTCAGCGGGTCGATTCCGGGCGGCCGCCACGGCTTGGCGTAGGAATTGGGCAGCAACCGATCCCAGGCGGTAGAGGTTTCTGGGTTGACGCGGGGACGACTACCGCCTGGCAGGCCGGGCGATCTACTCTTGTCGGCGAAGCTCTGGCCCCGTAGCTCAGTTGGATAGAGCGGTGGTTTCCTAAACCACGCGCCCCGGTTCGAGTCCGGGCGGGGCTGCCAGCCCGCACGGGCGGTAGGCGCCCTTGGCCTACCATGGGACTGCTGGGCTTGGCGCTGGGAGGTCGCCCCCCATGAGACGTTGGGTGGCTCGAACTGCCGGGTTGGCCGGGGTCGCGCTCGCGGCTGGCGTGATGGTGCTGGTGGCCGCCTGTGGGGAAGCCGGCGACGGCGGCGATGCAACGGTCGCGCGGGACCCGGAAATCACGGGCGATCCGTTGCCCGACTATACGCCCACGGCGCCCGACAGCGCGCTCGGGCTCCCCGCTCCCGAGGTCCGTGGCACGGATTTCGACGGCCGCAGCGTCGCCATCGTCAACGACGGGCGAATGAAGGTGGTCCTGTTCCTGGCGCACTGGTGCTCGCACTGCCAGGCCGAGGTTCCCGAGGTCCAGGCCTGGATCGACGGAAGCGGCAAGCCGGACAACGTGGACCTCTACGGCGTCGCCACGGCAATCCAGGAGGAGGGGTCGAACTACCCGCCGGACGCGTGGCTCGAGCGTGAAGGGTGGACGTCGCCGGTGCTGGTGGACACGAACGACACGGTGCTGCGCGCCTTTGGCCTGACCGCGTTTCCGACCTGGGTATTCATCAACGCGGACGGCGCCGTCGCTCTCCGCATCGGCGGCGCGATCGGAGCGGAGCAGCTGACGGCCCTGTTCAACGGGCTGCGGTAGCCAGGCGTCCCGAAGTACCCTGAATTTGGCAGGGCGGTTCGCGAACCGCCCCTACGGTTCGTGCGGCGAGACAGGCCCAATGCCATCCACTACATTGGGCCACGTTGCAGCAGGCCACGGTCCTGGCTCGTATCTGTTGACAGCGGGCGCCGCGGCCGTCGTGCGCAATTGGGGGAACGGCGGTGCCTAGACAAATCGCGTTGCGGATCGTGGCGGCCTACCAAATGCTCTTGGCCGTGGCCGTCGGGGTGAACTTCATCATCACGCCGCTGTATCACCCGGGCGGTGATGAGCCGTTCACCGCGTGGGCAGTCATGAACTGGTTCATGGCCGTGAGCGCGGTGATCGTCCTGCTCGGGAGCTTCGCGCGGAAGCGGCGCATGGACGCCGGAGAGGCGGACACGCGAACCTCGCTGGAAACGAACATCGTCTTCTACGCCGCGCTGGGACTGTTCCTCTGGTTCTTCTGGAACTGGTTCGGCGCGCTCACCGACCAGGCCAACGGCACGTTGTGGGCGTTCATCGACCCGCTGTTCGTGCTGGTGGTCGGACCCTCCGGCCTACGGATCTGGCGCGGGGCCGGGGGGTAGTTCGGCGCGGCGGCGCCGCGCGGTCGGCTGCCGGCCTGAGGCTCGGAGTGATCTCTCCGCCATTCCGAACGAATGCGAGGAATCTGGAGTGCCTGTCATCGCGGCCGGGGTCGTGCATCTGAGATTCCTCGCTGGGTTCGGCATGACGGAGGTGGGGCGCTCGGCATGACTGGATCAGGCGCGCGAAGCAACCTGGGTCGGCGCCACTGATGTTGCGCTGGGGGATCGTCGGCTTCGGCGATATCGCGGCCAAGGCGGTGGCTCCGGCCATCCGCGCCCATGCCGACAGCGAACTGGTGGCAATCTGCCGCCGCGACCCGGTTGCGCTGGAGCGCCACCGGCAAGCGCTCGACGTGCCGCGAGCGTTCACCGACTACGCCGAGATGCTGCGGCGGGCGGCGCTGGACGCGGTTTACGTGGCGACGCCGGTGCACCTGCACGCCGCGCAGGCGTTGGCGGCGCTCGACCGTGGGCTGCACGTCCTGGTCGAAAAGCCCATGGCCGCCACCGCGGCCGAGGCGGAGGCCATGGTGACGCGCGCCGAGCAACGCGGCGTGAGGCTGGGCGTGGCCTACTACCACCAGTTCATTCCGGTCAACGCCTTTGTGCGTGAGCTTGTGGCTTCGGGCGAGCTGGGCGAGCTGACGGCGCTGCACGGCAACGCGTCGTCCTCCTACAACCCGCCGCTGGATGATCCAAAGGCCTGGCGCCTCATCCGCGCCGCGGGCGGCGGCGGACCGCTGATGGACCTGGGCAGCCACCGTTTGCAGACCTTCGCCTCGCTGGCGGGTCCCGCGCGGCAGGTGGCGGCCTTCAGCGACCGGCGGCGCGTTGCCGGCGACGTGGAAGACGTGCTGTCGCTGATCGTCAACTACGACTCCGGGGTGCAGGCCACGCTGTCGTCGATCTGGGGCATCGATCCCGCTCGGGGGGACTATGAGGTGTGGTGCACCGAGGGCTACGTGAACGTGCCCTATGCGCGCGGCGACGAGTGCTACGTGACGCAGAACGGTCGACGGCGGCGGGAGACGCACCCGGCGCCGGAGCTGCACGACTTGCCGCTGATCGAAGACTTCGCCGCCGGCGTCACGCGCCCCGACGGCCCGGTGCTGACCGGCGAGGTCGGACTCGAGGTTCAGCGAGTGATCGACGCCGCCTATCGCTCGGCGGCGACGGAAGCCGTCGTCCGGCTTTAGGCGTCCGCGGGCTCGAGCCCTCCGTCGGTTACGCGCAGACGCTGGGCGCGAACGCGGGCGTCGGAGTACTTGCCGTCGTAGACGTAGAGCACGACGTTTGGCTCGACCTCGACCGTGGCCCCGTTGGCGTAGAAGGGCGTATCGATGCGGGTGGCCTGCCAGCTCATGCCGCCGTCCAGACTCAGCTGCGCGCCGATGCCCGGGTGCCGTCCGGCGATGACCATCGCGCCCTGCGCGGTGGCGGTCATGGCGTCGGTGCAGGCATACATGGGGAAATGCCCGCGCGCCGCGGGGCCCCAGGTGCGGCCACCGTCGTTCGACCACATTTCCCACATCCACGGCGAGGTCTCCGGGCGAATCAGCGCCAGGATACGGTTGGGCGCCACCTCGCAGGCGGAGGTCTCCGAGGCCGTCTCTCGGGCGTTCATCAGCATGCCGGGGCGCGGGTTGGGGCCGTCCACGCGAATCGGCGGCGACCAGCTGCGGCCCTCATCGGTGGATCGCACGCAGTAGCTGAACGATCCCGGAGCGGGAGCGCCGACGTAGCGCCAGCCGTTGCGAGTCACGCCGCCGTGCATGCTGGGTCCCGCGGCCACGCTGTAGCCGAAGCGCAGCAGGGTTCCGTCGCGCAGCGGAACGACTTTCGACAAGTACGCATGCGCGACGTCGAACTCATCATCGAATGTCACGCATCCGATGCCTGAAGGCTCGCTCCAGGTGCGGCCAGCGTCCGTCGACTCAACGATGGACAGGTCAAAGGGCGGGTCATGCCGCATCAGGAACGCGACGACGCGGTCGCCGTCGAGCGGATGCAGCGCGGCGCCGTGCAGCGCGTCGGGCAGCACCTCGGGTTCTGACCAGGACCGGCCGGCGTCGTGCGAGCGCAAGAGCAAAGCGCTCCGCGTGCCGGTGGTGTGCGCGTCGGAGGCCACCAGCGTCAGGAGCACCTCGCCCGACGGCAGGCGCACCAGGCCCGACACGTACTGAAAGGCGCCGTGCGCCGCGTCGGGCAGCGGATGCCGCCAGCCCGGACCGGGGGCGACGGACGAGTCCCACGGCGGCGCGGCCGCCGGCTCGCCGCGAATGCGGACGTTGCGAAAGCTGTTGCCCGAGCCCACGCGCGGGCGCGCATCGCCGAAGTATTCCTTGACCTCGTCCGGGTCCCGACCGTTGTAAGTCTCCAGGCCCACGTAGCCCGGTCCGGCATAGGAATCGTCGATGACGACCGGGAACGGGCGGCCATCGACCCAGAGCCGAATCTCGGGCCCTTGCACGTGGAGCCTGGCGGTGTGCCAGAGGCCGATCTCACTGGGGATGCCGGGCACGACCTCGGTGCGCAGCACCCTCGCCCAGCCCGACGCGTCCACCCTGGATATGGCGGCCCAGAAGTGGGCGCCGCGGAACTGCTGCCCGGTGCAGGGAAAGTGCACCAGGTAGTAGTGCCGCGCGTGGCGCCCTCGGAAAACGAAGCCGCTGTCCGAACCCTGGATCTCCCAGCGAAAGTCAAACTCGGCCTCGAAGTCGCGGTAGGCCGCCGCCGTGTATATCGCCAGGCTGTCGTCCGCGGGCCGCGGCGGGCTGGTTACGACGCCGGGCTCCTCCTCGATCCACGGTTCGGTGGTGAAGGCCCAGGGCTCGCCGGAGAGCGGTGATAGCGAATGCCAGTTGTCGTTCATGTCAACCTCCGGGTCCCTCAGGTCCAATTTGAACCTCCAGCAGCTCTTCGCCCCAGAGCACCGGACCGTCGTAGATCTGGCTGATTTCCCTGATCGCCTGCGTGCGAGTCTGGGGCTCGTCCAGCCAGGGCGGTTGGTGGTTCACGAGCAGGCGCTTGACCCCGGCGGCGGCGGCGACCGCGGCGCAGCCCGCGGTGTCGGACTCAGCCAGGAGAGACCCTTCCCACTGGCGTCCGGCCAGGGCCACGGCTTCCATCACCAGCAGGTCGGCGCCTCGGGCCAACTCGATCACCTCGTCGCAGGGACGCGTGTCGCCGCTGAAGACGATCACGCCGTCGTCCGTCTCGAACCGGAATCCCAGGCAGGTGAGATAGGGCTGCGCGTGCCGCACCTCCGCCGCCGACACCGACCACCCCAAGCCGCTGGCAACGGGGCCCGGCTCGATGTCGTGGGCCTGCATCTCCGGCGGCGGGCGGTCGCCCGCGCCTCCCCGGCTGTGGAAAGCCCCGATGCTCATGGGGTGATTGGTGCGCGCAACCACGTCAAGCCAGAGCACGCCCTCATCCGGACCCATGAGCCTGCGGGCAAACTCCGCGGTCGGCGGCGGACCGTAGACGTGCAGCGGAGGCTCGCCGCCGATCGACATGTCGAACCGGGTCATGAGGAAGCAGGGAAAGTCGGCCATGTGGTCCGAGTGCAGGTGCGTGAAGAACACCCGGCTGATATCGGTGGCCCGCAGACCGGCTTGATAGAGCTTGAGAGTGGCGGCGGGGCCGCAATCGACGAGCAGGGTCTCCTGGCCGACCTGAAGGGCGAAGGCCGTTCCCCACCGGCCCGGCATGGGCGTGGGAACGCCGCAGCTGAGGACGATCAGTCGCGCCATGGGTGACTCCCGCCGCAAAGCTCGCGGATCGGCGCGCGACTCACAAGAAGCGTCGCGGTCCGTCGCGCGAGGCGCCGTAGGCGTCGGCTCGGACGACGCGGGTGACCTGCGTGCCGGCCGGCAGATCGTGCAACGCGCGTGAATCCCGCCGACGGAACATCGAGTAGACGTCGCTCAGCGGACCGAGGATGAGCAGGGTCGTCAAGAACGGCACCTGCTCCGTCGCGGACTGGGGCACGACCTGCCAGGCAAACAGGAGGACCAGCTGCACCGCCTCGCGGTTGAGCACCGCGATGGGCCCCGGCGGCTGGCCGTCGCGGTCCACCAGTCGCAGACCCATGCCCAGTTTGCCCAGCGTGTATCCAAGCGCGGACTGCATGGCCCAGCGATAGACGAAGGGCACGGCCAGCAGCCAAACCACCAGACCCGTGACGTCGCTTTCGGTGGCGGCCTCCGGAGTCGGGGTCACGCCGGCGATGGACACCGCCACGTAGACCACGAAGTAGGCGATGGTGAAATCAATCAACCAGGCGCCGACGCGGCGCAGGATGAGCCGCATGTCGCCCCCAAACAGCACGGGGCGGGGCGGCGGGCTGGGCGGCTGGGGCGGCGGCTCGTCGTCGGGCGGACCGAGATCGCGCGTATCCGGCTCCGGGGGCCTGGGGCTCGCCGGATCGCTGGCGTCGCCGTCGCCGGTCCGCGTCATCGCACGTCCACAGTCAGAGGCGCCCGGCGAACGCCGCCCGACGCAGAGCTAAGGCTCATGCAGGGCAGTATCGCACCGCGCCGAAGAGTCGCGTGAACCGCGCGGCCCAGCCGCAATCCACGATCCATTTTGTGCTTCAACCGACAGGAACGGGCCGGACACGCGCCATACAATGCGACTACGTCCTGTTGGCCCAAGGAGACCGCCATGCAATATCAGATCAAGGGCACGATCACGCCCCACCTCGAGATTCAGCTCGGGCCGGGGGACACCGTGTTCACCGAGTCCGGCGCCATGGCCTGGATGGACGAGAGCATCGAGATGAACACCGGCGGCTCGGGCGGCCTCGGCGGCATGTTCGGCCGCATGGTCTCGGGGGAGAGCGCCTTCGTCACCAAGTTCAGCAGCCCTTCAGGCGGGGGCATGGTGGCCTTCGCGCCGGAATCGCCGGGGAACATCATCCCGATCGAGCTGGGCGCCGGTGAGTCGATCATTGCGCAGAAGGACGCCTTTATGGTGGCCGAGGAGTCGGTGACCTTCGAGATCACGTTCAACCGCAAGCTCGGCGCAGGCCTCTTCGGCGGCGAGGGCTTCATCATGCAGAAGTTCACCGGCCCGGGAACCATGTTCGCGGCCATCGGCGGCGAGGTGCAGGAATACGACCTGGCCTCGGGGCAGACGCTCAAGGTCGACACCGGCTACCTGGCCATGTTCGAGCCGAGCGTCTCCTACGACATCCAGCGCGTGAAGGGCGTGACCAACATGATCTTCGGCGGCGAGGGGCTGTTTCTCGCCACGGTCACCGGGCCCGGCAAGGTCTGGCTGCAGCGCATGCCGCTCTCCAACCTCGCGGGCGCCATCATGCGATTCCTGCCGAAGCCGCGCTCCGGCGGGGACTAGGCCGCGCGGCCGCGGCGATGCGCATCTGCCGCGTCGAGTCCATCCGGCTCGACCAGTACTTGCTGGTCGAGATTGAGACCGACGCCGGGCTCACGGGTCTGGGCGAGGCCGGCGCCTGGGGTTTTCTGGAGGCCTCGGAAGCCGCCATCGAAAAGTTCGCCCGTTACCTGGTGGGCAAGGATCCGCTGCGGATCGAGCACCACTGGCAGTACCTCTATCGCTGGAGCGCCTTCCGCGGCTCGGCGGTCATGGCGGCCATCAGCGCCATCGACATCGCGCTCTGGGACATCGCCGGCAAGCACTTCGACGCGCCCGTGTATCAGCTGCTCGGGGGACAGGTCCGCGACCGCGCGCGCGTATACGCGCATGTCTTCGGCGACACGCGCGAGAAGCTGCTGCGCGGCATCGCCGAGGCCCGCGACGCGGGTTTCACCGCCGTGGGGCATCTGACGCCCTTCCTCGACGAACCCCACGAGCGGCCCTTTTTCCAAACCCATGCGCGCAAGATTGGCGACGCCATCGACGCCGTGCGGCAGTACCGCGAGCTGGTCGGCGACGAGGTGGACCTGTGCATCGAGATCCACCGCCGCATGACGCCGGCGGAGGCGGTGCAGCTGGGACGCGGCATCGAGCCGTTCCACCCGTTCTTCTTCGAGGACCCCGTGATGCCCGACAACCTGGACGAAATGGCCTACGTGGCGGCCAACACCGCGGTGCCCATCGCCACCGGCGAGCGGCTCACGTCGCTGTGGGAGTTCGACATGCTGCTGCGCCGCAACGCGGCCCGCTATGTGCGGCCGGACGTGTGCGTGGTGGGCGGGATCACGGCCATGAAGAAGATCGCCGCGCTGGCGGAGGCGCAGCACGTGGGCGTGGTGCCGCACAACCCGCTGAGCCCCGTGTGCACGGCGGCGTCGCTGCAGGTGGCGGCCTGCATCCCCAACCTGGCCCTGGTGGAATATCCCAGCGGCGAGGACGAGTTCCCCAAACGGGACATGGTGACGGGCATCGCGGAGCACGACGGGCACGGCTATCTGCTGATCCCGGACCGGCCGGGCATCGGCGTCGAACTCAAACCCGACGCGCGCGACAAGGCGCCCTACGTGCCCCGCGAGGTGAACACGCGGCTGCACGTGGACGGCTCGGTGGTGGACCAGTAGGCCACGCGGCGGCGAAGGTCTGGGAGTGGCGCTTCGCGAACCGCCCTGTTTGGCTGCGATGCGGGGGGAGGACGCCGCTCGGCGCTTGGGGGTTCCCTAAGCGTCGGGCAGCAAGAAGCTCGTCGAGTTCGCCCCCACAGCCAGGAGGCCGTGCGCATTCAGGCCGCCGATGGCCACGAGCCCAACCGAATTGACGCCGCCAATGGCGACAATCCCGATCGAGTTGACGCCGCCGACCGTCACGAATCCCACCGAGTTGACGACGCCGAACGTCACGAGCCCCATCGAGCTCAGGAAGCTCGCAGCAGTCATTCCAACGGCGTTGATCCACGCCGCCGCCACCTGACCGATGGCGTTGTAACGACCCAGCGCCACCGCGCCGATGGCGTTGTTGCTGATCTCGCAATCTCCAAACATGTTCGCTCCTGCGTGATGAGCCCACGGGGCCTGCCACAAGCCCCGCCAACGCACGGCGAGAGTACCGAAAACGCCCCCCCCCAGCCACTCGCACGGGTCGACCTGCTAGGAAACCTCTGATTCAGCCCCTTTTCTTTCCGTTCCGGTCCGATTCCTTCCCCCCTTGAGGGGGAAGGTCAGGATGGGGGGCATCGGCAACCGCTTCAGATGGCGCCGTCCGACTCGCCCGCGTGCCGGTCGCGCTCGCCGCAACCGCAAGGCTCTATAAGAGTCTTCCTAGCGGCGGCCTCCGAGCGGCACGTCGCGGCCTTCGTCCAGGTCCAGCCGGTCGAAATGGCGGCTAAGGTCGGTGCGATGGCCCTGGCCGATGTTCTCCAGGAACTCGCGATACCACGCCTCCCACTCCGGAGACGGCGGCTTGCGCGTCATCATCATTTCGTTCCAGGCAGCGATCTCGTCCGGCGACCGCTCGGCCATGTTGGCCTGGACCCACGCCAGCACGTCGGCGTCGGTGGTGTTCGCGGCCACCGCGTTGTGAAAGGCGTCGACGTCGATACCGAGAAACTCGAAAAGGTCCACCGAAAACCCGTGCCGCGACAAATACTCGCCCAGGGCGCCGGCCGCATCGGCGCGGGCCTTGTCGATGGCGCGAGGCAAGAACACGATGCCGCCAAGCGAGGCATATGGGCTGCGCGGCACGTCACGCGTGAGGTCCATGGGGATGGTCTCCTAGTCAATCCTTGGTCTGAAGTGTAGGTCGTGAGTGCCCGACCCCCTCCGTCATTCCGGCGAAAGCCGGAATCCAGGCCCCTCCGTCAACCGACGCTGGGCCTACGGCTCCGTCGCGCCCTCGGCAATGGCCCGCTGCATGTCGTCGAGGGTCGCGGGAGGACCATCGTGGGCGAGCACGCCGAAAAGCCGCTGGATTGGGCGCACGGCCCGAATGCGCACCTCGCCGTCCAGGACGAAATAACGCACGCGGTCTCCGGGACCTACTCCCAATGCCTCCAGCACGGCCTTGGGCAGGGTGGTCTGGCCCTCGGACGTGATTTCAGATTCCGGCACGCGGTGGCGCTGCTGGTCAGGACGCATCAGTTTCGCCCTGGGCTAAGTACCGCTCGCGCAGCACGTCAATCGGCCTGACCTGACCATCGGCGTCGGTGAATTTCCAGTTGGTCCAGCCGTCAGTGGGGACGCGTACGTCCGGCGTACCGTTCACTAACCGCCGGGCTGCGTCGGCTGCGCCGGAAGGCGACCAAAAGCTCTCTCCTCGAACTGTTATAGCCCCGTCGGCCTCGATGCGCGCGGTGATTGGCCGCCGTTTGTAGGTGTCCTGCAAATCTAGCGGAGGCGTAACGATCCTTGCCTCGACGAGGTGCACGAGCTTGACGCGTTGGCGAGACTGCCTTTGCTCGCCTCGCTTACGCCGGACTTGTCGACGGGATCGTCCCTTCAGTGGCAGTTCGGATGGACCGTCGGACTCGCTCCCGTGCACTACAGGAAACTCGAACCTTGCCCGAACCCGACCCAGGCTGTCAGTGACGTCGCGCTGCTTGAGATCGGTCGTCCGCCTGACAAGCCAGCTGACGAACCGTTTGTCCGGCTCCGGACTGAATAAGCCCTCCAGGACGGTCGCCACTTGCCGGTCCACAAACTGCGCCTGCCAGTGCGCTTCTAGGCGCTTCTCCTTCAGCCCGTCCAGTGCCAGCAGGTTGAGGGTCTCAATGACCCTACTGTCATTCTCGCCGGTGATATGAAGCGTGCGAAAGAGCTTTTGCTCGACCGGAACCCTCGCATGAGCGTTGTAGATGCGGTATTCGTTGCCGTCGGTGAGCACCACCCAATCCACACCCGCCACGCTGGCGTAGCCCATGATCTGGCCGGCCGATTTGGGGTCGTCGAGATTCTTGCCCAGCGCCTTGGCCTCGACAAATATGCACGGCGTGCGAAGGTCCATCAACGCGTAATCAACGGGGTTGTCTGAAGATCGGTAGCGATACTCCCGGTCGACTTGCTCGGGCTCCTCAACATTCCAACCCAGGGCCCTGAGCACGGGGTCTATGAGTGCCGCTTTGGTGTTCGCCTCATTGAGGCCCTCGTCTCGATTGCGCACGATAAGCCCGCGAATGTTGGGCAAGACATCCTGCACGGCGCTCATGCGTCAAAGCTCCATAGGTCAAGGGATCGGGACTTAGTTCCGTATCGTACTTGCCGAGCTACGCCCCCGCCGCCCTACCCAAACCGCCCGGCCAAAGCCCGGTAGAGCCCCGGCCACGCCCCGTGCAGCCAGATGGGGAGTCGCAGCCAGCCGGGCACGACGACCTCGTCGCGGTTGCGCTCGATGGCGCGCAGGATGGCCTCGGCCACGCGCTCCGGGGGGATGGGTCGGGGCCGGCGGCGGCGCAGCGGGCTGCCGCGCCGCTCGAAGAACTCCGTGTCCACCAGGCCGGGCGAAACGGTTGACACGCGCACGCCGGACGCTTGGACCTCGTAGCGCAGACCTTCACTGAACGTGAGCAGGGCGGCCTTGGTGGCGGCGTACAGCGCCTCGTCGCGGACGCCCACGTGTCCCGCGATCGACGCCACGTTGACGATGTGGCCGCGCCGGTGCTCCAGCATGGACGGGAGCACGGCGCGGGTGAGGCGCACCGCGCCGAGCAGGTTCACCGCCACCAGGTCGTCGATCTTCTCGGGGGGCATCGCGGCGAACGACCCTTCCCAGCCGATGCCCGCGTTGTTGACCAGGATGTCGACCGGATCGGCTCCGCCCAACGCCGTTGCGGCCAGCCGCTCGATGTCGGCTAGGCGCCCGAGGTCCGCGACAACGGCCGTGCCGCCGGTGGCATCGCGGATTTCGGCCAGCGCCTGGGGATCGCGTCCGGTGGCAATGACGCGCGCGCCCTCCCGCGCCAGGGCAATGGCCGTCGCGCGGCCAATCCCCGCCGTGGCTCCCGTCACCAGGGCCGTCGATCCGCGGATATCCATAAGCTCCTGACTCGGCTGCACCTGTCGCCGCCGGCGGTCGGAGCGTATCGCGCTGCCGCCGACCGGGTCGCGCCGGGTCGCCGTTTGCCTCGATGCTTGGCGCGCGGCACGATCGAGCCCCCGCCTCTCCGTCACCGGGGCCTTCCATGACCTCCAGCGCCGCGGCGCCGGCCGAGCTGTTCGAGCGCTACCGGGACGATGTCGACGCCGCCCTGCGCGCGGTTTTCGACGGCTTGGACACGCCGCTGGCCACCATGGCGCGCTATCAGCTCGGCTGGGTCGACGCGGACGGCAACCCGGTGCAGGCCAATCGCGGCAAGGCGTTGCGCCCGACCCTCTGCCTGCTGACCTGCGAGGCCCTGGGCGGCAATGTCGAGACGGCGCTGCCGGCGGCGGCGGGGGTGGAGCTGCTGCACAACTTCTCGCTGGTGCACGACGACGTGATGGATAACGACCAGCTGCGACGCCACCGCCCCACCGTGTGGGCGGTGTGGGGGCAGGCCAAGGCCATCGACGCGGGCGACTTCATGCACGTGCTCGCCACGCTCAGCGTCCTGCGGGCGGGGTCGCCTGACGACGCACGCGCCGCGCGTGACGCCGTGGAAGTGCTGACCCTGGGCTGCCGGCGCATGACCGAAGGGCAATTCCTGGACATGGCCTACGAGGACGAGGACGAGGTGACGGTCGATGACTATCTGCGCATGATCGACCTCAAGACCGCGGCGTTGATCGGCACGTCCATGGAGCTGGGCGCGGTCTTCGCCGGCAACGATCCGGCGGTGCGCGCGGCGGTGCGCGACTCCGGCAGGGCGCTGGGCGCCGCCTTTCAGATTCGCGACGACTTTTTGGGCATTTGGGGCGATCCCGACGCCACCGGCAAATCCGTCGAGAGCGACATTCAGAAGCGCAAGAAGACGCTGCCCATCGTGCACGCGATGACGGAGGGCGCCCCGGCCGACCGCGACCGCCTGCGAACCGCGCTCGCCGACCTGGAGGTTCCGCCGGACACCGCGGAGATCGTGGCGCTGCTCGAGCGGTCCGGCTCACGCGCCTACGCGGAGTCGCTGGCCGAGCGGTATCACGCCGAGACCCGCGATCTGCTTTCGGACGTGCCGCTCAGCGCCTGGGGCGGCGAAGCCCTGGGCGCCCTGGCGGCTTTCACCGCGCGGCGAACGGTCTAGGAAGGCTCCAACGAGTTCCCTTCTCCTAGATGGGGGGCGTTGCGTAACCCTCTGTCATTCCGCCGAAGAGCCTGCCCCATTCCGCGATACCGAGGGCAAACAAATCGACGTCGTGCGCCCGTCTGGTCCCCTCTCCCCACCGAGGGAGAGGGTTAGGGTGAGGGGGACGGCCGGTCCCACGCTGCACGCGGCGCGGGCCACCGTGACGCCCGCTCAGCGTGGGCTCCACAATCCTTGTCATTTCGAGTGGAGCGAGAAATCTAAGGGGCAGGGAGAAGGCGCAACGCCCTTAGATTCCTCACTGCGTTCGGAATGACATTTCAGGAATCGAACCCTCGCCAGAAACGTCGGCAACGCCTCCCCAAGCTCAACGGACGCGCCATGCCGAGCCATTCCCGGATGCCGTCTCGATGCCGGTGTGACGCGCGCTAGCGGGTTTCGGCCAGCGCGACCAGCGAGGCCTTGTTCTGCGAGGCCTGCTCGTAGAGGTCCATCAGCGCCGCCGCCAGCGCGTGCGGCTCGTGGTGATGCGGCGCCGCCGGGTCCACCACGTCGGCCAGCACCGCCTGCACGCCCGCGTCCAGCAACTCGACCTGGGTGGCCGGATCGCAGGTGACCAGCCGGGTGCCGCTGCCCTCGGGCAGCTCAACCTGCGTATTGCTGTTGCCCAGCATGTACTGGAACAGATCGGGACCGACGTGTCGCGTGCAGCAGTAGACATGCTCCGCGGGTCCAAAGTCGTCCGTTTCTCCGAGCTCGGTGGCGACGTTGCAGACATAGACCTTGACGGCGCGCGAGGCGCGGATGGCGGTGGTCAGCCGACCCACCAGCAGGTTCGGAATCACGCTGGTGAAGACGCTCCCCGGACCCAGCACCACCATGTCCGCCGCCAGGATTTCTTGAATGGCCGCCGAATTGGCCGCCACGTGTCGCGGCTCGATGAACACGCGCGAGATGGGCTGCCCTGACGACCGCAGCTTGGACTCGCCGCGCACGATGCGCCCGTCCGCCAGCTCGCCCACCAGCCGGATGTCGGAGTGCGTGGAGGGCAGGATGCGCCCGCGCACCCGCAGCACGTCGCTGAGCGCGCGCACACCCTGCTCGAAGTTGCCGTCCTTGAGCTCGGTGGTCGCGGCGATCAGCAGATTGCCCAGGCTGTGCCCCTGGAGGCCGCCGCCGCGGCTGAAGCGATAGTTCATCACCTCGTTCATCAGCGACTCGGAATCGGCCAGCGCGGCCAGGCATTGGCGCACGTCGCCCGGCGGCGCGAGGCCAAACTCCTCCCGCAGCCGCCCCGAGCTGCCGCCGTCGTCCGCCACGGTCACCACGGCGGTGATGTTGTTGGTGTGCTCCTTG
This sequence comes from Chloroflexota bacterium, assembly GCA_034428595.1. GTDB lineage: Bacteria > Chloroflexota > UBA11872 > UBA11872 > UBA11872 > JAJECS01. The sequence continues at coordinate 15,371 of DAOUHO010000100.1, forward strand.
AGCCCCCGCAGCAGGATGCCCAGCCCCGTGCCGCCTCCGATGGCCACGATTCGCGGACCGCGTTGCAGCCGGCGGCTCTGGTAGAGCGTCTCGGCAATGTTGTCGTCGGGGCTGACGACCACCGACAGCACCGTGCGTCCGAGCAGGAACCCGCCGGCCACGACCCCCGCCAGGCCCAACCCGCCGACGACCAGCGAGCGGAAGGGATGCTCGATGAACTGCAGGGTCATGTAATAGACCACCGAGCCGGCCGGACCCGGCACGTCGATGGTGCGGTAGACGTAGGCCAGGAACATGGCCAGCGCCAAGGCCAGGATGACCGTGCCCGCGAAGATGAGGAGGATGTAGCGCTTGACGCCGATACCGAGGGTTAACCAACGACGTGAACGCATGCGCGGTCGAGTCTCCAGCCAACGAATGAGTCCGCCGTCGTCGCGACGCTGGGACTCGGCGGCGCGGAGTACCCGGATGACCCAGGAGCCAATTATACGCGCCATCCGTACCGTAGTGATCAAATCGGCGTCGACCGTTGAGACGGCCATATGGCACCGGTGGACTGCGATC
>DAOUHO010000101.1:0-41932 GCA_034428595.1 Chloroflexota bacterium
GGCCCAGTGCTCACCGGCACGACACCCCAGCAGTGCTGCGGACCACCCCGCCACGCCAGCCGGGGCTCGGTCTTGTGGAAGCGATCCCAGGGTCGCGGGGGCACCATGAGCTCACCGACCGGCAAGGCTGGACCAGTGTCCCGGATCGTCCCGAGCTACCGGCCGAGTCCCATTAGGGACGCCCCTACATGGACTGGGAACTTGACTCGCCACCTGGTTCGCAAAGCCACGGTTGCGCGGCGGATTCGCCGATATACTCGACTGAATTAGCGGCCGCAAGCGGCCGGACCATTTTGGCGCCATGGCCCTGGGCATTCTCAAACACCTCGTCGGCGACGATGCCGAGCGCACCGCGCGACAGCTTCGACCCCGCGTTGGCGAGATCAACGCGCTTGAACCCGAGACGCAGCGGTTGTCGGATCGGGAGTTGCTTGGCGTAACCGATCAGTTGCGCGAGCGGCTGGCTGCCGGCGAGCCGCTCAACGATCTGCTGCCGGAGGCCTTCGCCGCCGTGCGCGAGGCCGTGCGCCGGCACACGGGCGAGCGGCAGTTCGACGCGCAGCTGATGGGCGGGATGGTGCTGCACGACGGCGACATTGCCGAGATGCGCACGGGCGAGGGCAAGACATCGGTGGCGGCCCTTGCGGCCTATCTCAACGCGCTCGAAGGCCGCGGGGTGCACATCGTGACGGTGAACGACTACCTGGCGGCGCGTGACGCCGGCTGGTACGGCCGAGCGCTCGTCGAGCGGCTGGGGCTGACCGCCGGCGTGATCCAGCACGACCTGCCGCCCGATGATCGGCGCGCGGCCTATGCGGCCGACCTGACCTACGGCACGAACAACGAGTTTGGGTTCGACTACCTGCGCGACAACATGGTGCACGACCTGGCGCACCGGGTGCAGCGCGGCCTCAACTTCGCCATCGTGGACGAGGTCGACAATATCCTGATCGACGAGGCTCGGACGCCGCTCATCATTTCGGGAGCCGCCGAGGAATCCACCGACCAGTACTACCAATTCGCCGGGCTCGTGACGCGCCTGGACGCGGCCACGGACTTCACCGTCGATCTGAAGCTCCGCGCCGTATCGCTGACGGAAGTGGGCATCGCCAAGATGGAGCGGCTGCTCAAGGTCGACAACCTGTACGACGAGCAGTCGTTCCAGCTCGTGCACTACCTGGAGCAGGCGCTGCGCGCGCAGGTGATGTACACGCGTGGCAAGGACTACGTGCTGGTCGCGAAGGGCCAGGTCATCGAAGGTCGCGATCGCCGGGCCGCAGTGGTGATCGTGGACGAGTTCACGGGCCGTCTGATGCACGGGCGGCGCTTCAGCGACGGCTTGCACCAGGCCATCGAGGCCAAGGAAAACGTCGCCGTGCAGCGCGAGAGTCAGACGATGGCCACGGTGACGTTCCAGAACTATTTCCGCATGTACGACAAGCTCGCGGGCATGACGGGCACCGCCAAGACGGAAGAGCAAGAGTTTCAGACCATCTACGACCTCAACGTGCGGGTCATCCCGACGCACCGCGACATGATCCGGGACGACGCCCCCGACCTGGTCTATGCCTCGGCCAAGGCTCGTGACCAGGCGGTGATCAACGGCATCGTCGCGTCCTACCGCGAGCGGCGGCCGGTGCTGGTGGGAACGACGTCGATCGAGAAGTCCGAGCAGCTGAGCGGCATGCTGCGGCGCGAGGGCGTGGTGCACAACGTGCTCAACGCCAAGTACCACGCGCAGGAGGCGCAGATCGTGGCCGAGGCGGGCCGGCTGGACGCGGTCACCATCGCCACGAACATGGCGGGCCGCGGCACGGACATCATCCTGGGCGGTCGGCCCGAGGGGCGTTCAGCCGCGCAGTGGCAGGGGGAGCACGACCAGGTGATCGAGCTTGGGGGACTGCAAGTCATCGGCACCGAGCGGCACGACGCCCGTCGCATCGACAACCAGCTGCGCGGTCGTTCCGGCCGCCAGGGCGACCCGGGGGCGAGCCAGTTCTTCGTGTCGCTGGAGGACGAGCTGATGCGGCGGTTCGGTTCGGACCGGATTCAGGGGCTGATGCAGCGGCTCGGCGTGGAAGAGGACCAGCCGATCGAGAGCGGCATGGTGACGAAGGCCCTCGAATCCGCCCAAACCAAGGTGGAGGCCCACAACTACGAGACGCGCAAGTACGTCATCGAGTTCGACAACGTGGTGAACCGGCAGCGCGGCGTGATCTACCAGCAGCGCGATCGCATCATCAAGGCCGAGGACCTGGTCGACATGGTGGACGAGATGCTCGAGCGCGAAGTCGACCACCTGGTGGCGGCGCACGATATCTCCCCGCATACGGAGCCGGAGGAGCTGGAAGAGCTGGTGCAGTCATACCTGGCGATCACCGGCGGACCCGCCCGCGGCCTGCGGGCGGACGACTTCGAAGGGCTGCGCGCGGACGACCTGCGTGAGGCGCTTCAAGCCCGCGCCCAGGAGGATTGGCGCCGCAAGATCGACGAGCTGCCGGCTGACGCCGTGCAGCCGCTGCTGCGCTGGATCATGCTGCAGAACACGGACTATCTCTGGGTGCAGCATCTGACCGCGATCGAGGACGTGCGGCAGGGCATTGGGCTGCGCGCCTACGGACAGCAGGACCCGCTGGTGGCCTTCAAGCGCGAGGGCTTTCAGATGTTCGAGCAGCTGATGACGACAATGCAGTCCGACATTCTGCGGCGCGTATTTCGCGCGCAGGTGCAGCAGCAGCTCCCGGCCGGCACCGTTCTCTCGCGGCACCGGGAGCAGGCCGCGGCGGTGGCGCCCGCGGCGACCGCCAGCCGAGCCAACGGCAGCGGGGGCCAGGCGCCGAAGCTGACGCGCCGCGAGCGCCGACGCCGGGAGCGTGACGAGAAGAAGCGCGCCAAGCGCCAGGCGCGACGCGGCAAGAAAGTCCGGTCGGGCTAACCGCCGCGCCATGCCATCCGCGCTCGAATCCGCCGACGTTTTGCAGTCCGCACGCTCGCTGTGCGATCGGGTGCGTGATTTTCGGGGGCATCTTTGACCTTGCGGCCAACGCCACGCGCCTGGCCGAGCTAGAGGCGCACATCGCCGAGCCCGAGTTTTGGGGGGACCAAATCCGGGCTCGCGACACCATGCGCGAGATCACGCGCCTGAAGTCGCAGATCGAGACCTGGGACGAGCTTGAAACGGCAGCCGCCGAGGTCCTGGAGCTCGCCGAGTTGGCGGAGGCGGATGACGCCGACATGCTCGCCGACGTGTCAGCCGAAGCATCCGCGCTGACACGCCGCCTCGATGCGCTCGAGACGCAGCTGCTGCTGGGCGGAGAATTCGACGCCCACGATGCCTTCCTCACGATCCAGTCCGGGGCGGGTGGCACGGAGAGCCAGGACTGGGCCGAGATGCTGCTGCGCATGTATTCGCGGTGGGTGGAGCGGCACAAGTACCGCGTCGACGTGATCGATATATCGCCGGGCGATGAGGCGGGCATCAAGAGCGCCACACTGCAAATCGAGGGCGCCTTCGCCTATGGCTATCTCAAGGCCGAGCGCGGCGTCCACCGCTTGGTTCGCCAGTCGCCCTTTGACGCTGGAAATCGGCGTCACACCTCGTTCGCCCGAGTGGACGTGGTCCCGGTCCTGGAAGAGGCCGGTGACATCGAAATCGACCCGGCCGATCTCCGCGTCGAGACGTTTCGCGCCGGCGGCCACGGCGGGCAACATGTCAACAAGACCGATTCGGCGGTGCGCATCACGCACCAGCCGTCGGGCATCGTGGTGAGCTCCCAAAACCAACGGTCGCAGCACCAGAACCGCGAGGTCGCCATGCAGGTGCTGCGCGCGCGGCTGCTGGAACGTGACATTGCCGCCCGTGAAGCTGAGCAAGTGCGGCTGCGAGGCGACCTGAAAGCCGTGGACTTTGGCAGCCAGATCCGCTCATATGTTCTGCACCCGTACCGCATGGTCAAGGACGTGCGCACCGGCGTGGAGGTGGGCAACGCCCAGGCGGTGCTGGACGGCGATCTCGATGTCTTCATCGACTCCTACCTGCGGGCGACGGCGCCTTCAACCGTGGAGCGCCCGTCATGAGGCGGCGCCTCGTCAGAGGCCCGCTCGTCGCGACTTTGGTAGCCCTGGCGCTTGCGGGGGCATTGATCACGTCGGCGGCAGCGGACATCGATGCGGCAGTGCTCACCACGGACGTGGAGTTTGGCTCCGGCATCACCTTTCGCCTGGACATGCCGCACGAAGCCGCGGAGCCTGCCAGCGTCGAGGTGCGCTACGGGCTCCCGGACGGCATCGTGGTCCGGCGGTCGGCGGCGGACTTTGCGGTGGCCGACGGGCGCTTGCGCGCGGCGTACGCCTGGGAACCTCGCGTCCCGCTGGTGGTCGGCACCGAGGTCGAGTACCGGTTCGTGATTCGTTCGGCCGATGGGTCGGAGACTCGAACCGCCCCGGCGGCCGTGAGCTATATCGACGCGACACTGCCCTGGACGACCGCCAGCGAGGGCCTGGTCGAGATCTGGTACTACGCGGGAGGCGAGGCGGTCGAGACGGACGCGCGGACGGGCATTCGCGCGGCCCTGAACGTCTTGCGCCACAGTTTCGGCGCCGAGCTGGAGCGACCGACGCGGCTGTTGCTGTACGCCGATATCACGCGCATGCGCCAGGACCTGGGAGGTGGCACGAGTCCGTGGGTCGGCGGCGCCGCGATCGCGGACTTGAACGTCACCGTGCTGCATGCCCCGGTCGTCAACCGCGATTCGCTCGACCTCCAGGCTACGGTTGCGCATGAGATCACCCATATCGTCCTGGAACATCGCACCGAAAACGCGTTCGGGAGATTGCCTGCCTGGCTGCACGAGGGCCTGGCCACCACGGTCGAATCGGAGATTGCCGCGCGATTCGACTACGACGACATCATGGCGAGTGTCGTTGCGCAGGACGAATTCGTGTCCCTTCGGGGCATCACCGGCAGCTTCCCGGCGGCCAGCCGGGCAGCCTTGAACGCGTATGCCCAGAGCAACTCGCTCGTGACGTACATCATCGAGACCTGGGGAACAGAAGGCATTGCCGAGCTGCTCGAGGCGTACGCAGGCGGCGTATCCGATGACGAGGCGGTGCAGGCGGCGCTGGGCATCTCGCTCGACGAGCTTGATCGCGCATGGCTGGGAACCCATGGCGTGGAGAACCCGACATTCGCGTCGCTGACGCAGCCCGAGGTCGCCGCCGCGATGGCGCCTCCAGACGGCGAAGGGACGCCACCCGCCCGGCCGGCGCCCGACCCCGTGGTTGCCGCTGTGGCCGCGTTTGCCGTCATCGCGGCGGCGGCAACCATGCTCCTCGTCCGGCGCGGACGCATCACGCGCGGATATGCTCGGTACTAACGTGAGCCGGGACGGAATTATTCAGCATCGTCGGGCACCGATGCGTGCGCGGCGCGGGCGACGGCCATGATCGTCCTGGAGGACGTGCACAAGGTCTATCCCAACGGCACGCAAGCGCTCAACGGCGTGAGCCTGGAGATTCCCGAGCGTGACTTTGCCTTCCTGGTCGGTCCCAGCGGCGCGGGCAAAACGACCATCATCCGACTCATCAACCGCGACGAGACCGTGACCACCGGCAGCGTGTTCGTGGAAGCCACCGACGTGACCCGGCTGCGGCGCCGGGACGTGCCGAGTCTGCGCCGACGGGTGGGTGTGATCTATCAGGACTACAAGCTGTTGCCCTCGCTGACGGTGCGGCAGAACGTGGAGTTCGTGCTGAAGGCCACCAACGAGTTCGATCACCTGTCCGACGGGCTGGTGGAGGAGACGCTCGCGACCGTGGGGCTTACCCGGCGAACCAACCATTACCCACACCAACTCTCGGGCGGCGAACAGCAACGGACGGCCATCGCGCGCGCGCTGGTGCGGCGGTGCCCGATATTGGTGGCCGACGAGCCGACCGGGAATCTCGATCAGGATGCCGGCTGGGAAACCATCCAACTCCTCGTCCAACTCAACGCGCGGGGCACCACGGTGGTGATCGCCACCCACAACCGGACGCTGGTCGACACGATGCGGCGGCGGGTGATTGAAATCGAGCGCGGGCGAGTAGTTCGGGACGAGCCCGAGGGTGGCTACGATGGCTAGGCTGCACGTCGCGCGCTACTTGCTGGGCTCAGCGCTCACGGGCCTCTGGCGCAACCGCACCATGACGGGCGGCGCCATCGTCACCACGGCCATCATGCTCATCACGCTGGCCGGGTTTCTGGCCATCAACGACACCTTGAACCAGATGGTGACGGCGCTGGGACGCAAGAGCAACCTGATTGCCTATGTGCGCGACGAGGCGCGCCCCACGCAGGTCATGGCGATCATCGACGATCTGCGTACGCGACCCGGCGTCGGCGAGGTCCAGTTCGTCTCCAAGGAGGACGCGCTCGAGATCTTCGAGTCGCGGTTCGTGGATCAGCGCGACATCCTGGACGTGTTGCAGAGCAACCCGCTGCCGGCCAGCGTCGAGCTTCGTCTCAACGATCCGTCCGTGGTCCCCGAGCTGGCGCAGGAGCTGCAATCGATGACCACGGTATTCGATGACGTGGTGGTGCCGCTGGACGTGGTCGAAGAGGTGATTGGGATTTCCAACCTGGCCCGGGTGGCCGGATCGGTGATCATCATCGCCCTGACCGGCGTGACGCTGTTCGTGATTGTGAACACCATTCGGATCGCCGTGTTCGCGCGGCGCCAAGAGATTGAAATCATGAAGCTGGTGGGCGCGACCGACTGGTTCGTGCGCGGTCCGTTCGTGGCGGAGGGCGCGATCATTGGCGGCGTCGGGGCCGGCATCGCCGCCATTGCGCTGGTGGTGCTCTACGCCCAAGCCGCGCCGGTTGTCACGCGGATCGTGTCTTTCCTGCCGGTCTCGACGGACACCGATTTCGTGCGAAGCCTGGCGGTCTTTACATTGCTTGTGGGGCTGATCGTCGGCAGCCTGGGCAGCTATTTCTCGGTTCGCCGCTACCTCTCGGTGTAAGGCGCGCCGGCGTGATCGTGCTGCAGTCGGTCACCAAGAGCTACGGCGACGTGCAGGCGGTGAACGGCGTCACGCTGGCGATCTCGCGCGGCGAGTTTGCGTTTCTGATGGGGACGAACGGCGCGGGCAAGACCACGCTGCTGCGTCTGATTTCCCGCGAGGAGCAGCCGGATGCCGGCGTGGTCCTCGTCGGGGGCGGCAATACCGCCGCGCTCGCCGGGCCGGCGTTGACGCGGCTGCGGCGGCGCATGGGCGTGGTCTACCAAGACACGCGCTTGCTGCCGAACGCCACGGTGGCCGAGAACGTCGCACTGCCACTCCGTGTGCGTGGCATGGGCGGCGCAGCGCTGACGTCCGACGTGAAGTCGGTTCTCGAACGTGTTCGCCTGGCCGACAAGGAATCGCGCTTCCCCCGGGAGCTTTCGGGTGGCGAGCAGCGCAAGGTGGCCATCGCGCGCGCGGTGATCGCGAACCCCGAGATTCTGCTCTGCGATGAGCCGACGGAGAGCCTGAGCGCCGAGCGGGCGGCGGAGATCGTCGACCTGCTGCTGGACATCAACGCCGACGGCGTGACCACGGTGGTCGCCACGCACGACACGGGCACGGTCAATCGTCTGCGCCGGCGCGTGATCCATATGGACAGCGGCTGTGTGCAGTCGGACACGTTGGTTGGTTCCGCCGCCGCGCCGAATCCCACGAACGGTCCAGGCTAGCCCCGAGTTTGTCTGATCGGACGCTCGAGGGGCGTCCCCGCGGGGTTTGCCACAGACGCGGGCGGGGCGCTGCGCTAGGGTTTGGGCAGACACAGCCGAGGGGTCTTCGCATGAACCGCAAGCTCCGGATGGCCACGCTGATCACGGTCGCCGTCGTGGCGATATGGGCAGTGTTCAGCGCGGGCTTCGTCACCGGGACCGCGGCGGGTGACCAGGGATTCCGTCCGCTGGCCCAGCTGGCCGGCGACGCACCGCCCGAGCCGCCCACCGATTTCAAGGACGTCGATTTCACGCTGTTTTGGGAGGCGTGGACGGTCATTCAGGACCACTATTACGGCGGTCCACTTGATCCTGACGTTCTGCGGGAAGGCGCGATTCGCGGTCTGGCCGAGGCGACCGAGGACCGCCACACGGTCTACCAGAACTTCGAGGAAGCGGAGCGATCGCGCGAGCGGATTCGCGGCAGTTTCGTTGGCGTCGGCATCCGCATCGAGCTTCGCGACGCCACGCCATTTGTGATCACGCCGCTGCCGGGCTCGCCGGCCGAACGCGCCGGGATTCGCGCCAACGAGTTCATCACCGCCGTGGACGGGGTGCCGACGCACGGCATGTCGCTGGCCGAGTTTGGCGAGCGCGTGCGCGGCGAGCGAGGGACGACGGTTGTGCTCACGTTGCGGCCCGAGGGCAGCGACGTCACGCGCGACGTCACCGTGGCGCGTGACCGGGTCGTCGTGCCATCGGTCACCAAGGACCGGTTCGACGAGATCGGCTACGTGCGCATTGCCAACTTTGGCAGCCGCACCTCAAGCGAATTGCGGGAGGCGCTGGACGAACTCGAGACGGAAGGCATCACCGCCCTGGTGCTCGACCTGCGCAACAATCCGGGCGGGCTGCTGGATGCCAGCGTCAAGGTGGCGGCCCAGTTTCTGCCCCAGGGCCAAACCATCCTGATCCAAGAACACCGCCATGAGGGTCGGACGCGCTGGCGGGTGCGGGACGAGGGCGGCGATACCACAACGCCGATGCTGGTGCTCGTGAATAGCGGATCGGCGAGCGCCTCCGAAATCGTTGCGGGTGCGCTGCAAGCCCATAGCCGCGCACCGCTGATGGGTGAGGAGACGTTTGGCAAAGGCTCGATGCAAGAACTGCATCAGCTGTCCGACGAGTCCGTGATGCGGGTAACGAGCGGCATCTGGATCACACCGGACGACGTCAATCTCAACGACGAGGGACTCATGCCCGACTTGCCGCGGGCAACCTCGGACGGACCCTACGGCGGGCCGGACGACGCGCTGCTGCAGGCGGCGATCAGCCGGCTCCGCGCCTACGAGATTCCGGTCTGGGATCCGACGCTGCCCTAAGCGGACCGGGCGGTCGGGGGCACGAGTGCGGTGGTGCGGAGGCGTGAGCCGGGAGCATAGCGACTAGCCGCTCGGCGGCACGGCTTGCGCGTCGCCGGGAATCGCCACCGTGAGCCGCACGCTGAACCCGCGGGGCACGCGCGCGCCGGCGCCGGGCTCCTGCTCCATGACTTGTTCGTCGGTCACGCCCGCCGTGGGCAGCCGGGTGAGGGCGCCGATGAACAAGCCGCGGTCAAGCAGCTCGCGCTCGGCGGCGGCGACCGACAGGCCGCGCAACTCGGGCACCTCGATTTCACCCACACGTACAACGGTCAACTCCACGTCGCTTCCACGGGCGAGCGACGCGCCGGGTGCGGGCTGCTGGGACTCGACAACCCCGTTCGGCACGCTGCCGGTTTCCTTGTAGACCACCTCGGCCAGCGCGAGACCGGCGAGCTCGACGGCGCGACGCGCGTCGTCTTCGGAGCGGCCGGCGAGCGGCGGCACGGTTACGGTTTCGACGCCGCGGCTGAGGTGCAGCACCACGGCCGAGCGCCGATTGATGACGCTGCCGGCGATGGGATCCTGTCGCAGCACATGGTCGGCCGGGACGTCGCGGCTGAACGCCGCGACCTCCAGCACCTGGAAGCCACCGGCGGCGAGTCGGGCGCGCGCCTCCGCCGCGGCGAGACCCACCACGCTGGGAACGGCCGCCTGCGGCCGTCCCAGGCTGAGCGTGGCCCGCAGCGGCTCCCCGGTGCTCTGGAGGCTGCCCGCGTCGGGCGTTTGCCGGCTGACCAAACCCTCCGCGACGGTCTCGCTGAAGTCTTCGTCAAACACGATGCGGAACTCCGCGTCGTCTGCGGCGGCTTCGGCGGCCAACCGGGTGAGCCCCATCAATTCCGGCACGCTCGCTTGGGTGGCACGGCCGTCGTCGGCTCGCGGTACCAGCAACGCCTCGGGGTTCGCCGCTTCCGGCGCCGGGGCCAAGAGAAGCTGGGCTTCGCCCAGCATCTCGTCCACGCCTTCGACCGGATTCCCGATGACCGCCAAGATGAGGGAAAACGCCACGGCTCCGGCCGCCGTGACCCCGAGCAGCAGCCAGGCGCGCGGTGAGGCCGTGCGGCTTTCGGGCGCCGGCCGACGGGCCACCGGCACGCGACGGCGCCGCCCCATGGGACGCCGCGGGGTGCGCGCCAGCAGAGCAGCCCATCTCCGGCTCGGGCGACGCCCGGTCATGCTCGTTCCCGCGCCGGCTAGGTGAGGGACGGCGCTTTCGCGGAGGCTGCCCGGCCGTTCGCGGCATGGTGACCGTTCGCGGACTGGTGACCGTTGACGCCGTTAGCCGCGGCGCCGTTTAGCACAGCGAGAGCAAGTCTGAAACGCCGTCCTCGTGCATGGTCACCCCGTAAATCGCGGCCGCCGACTCGACCGTGATGGCATTGTGCGTGATCACGAGGAGTTGGCTGCGGTCGGCCAGCTTGTGGAGCTGCCGGCAGAAACGCGCGACGTTGGCATCGTCGAGCGCGGCGTCGACCTCGTCGAGCACGCAGAACGGACTTTGCCGCACATGCAGCAGGGCCATGATCAGCGCCGCGGCCACGAGCGCGCGCTCGCCGCCGGAGAGGACGGCCAGTTCCTGTTTCCGGCGGCCGGGGAGCTTGACGTGGAATTCAACGCCCGTGGTCTCAACGTCATTGGGCGTCGTGAGCACCATGGTGGCCGAGCCGCCGCCAAAGAGCTCTCGGAAGAGGCGGCTGAAATGGGCGTTGATTTCGTCGAAGGTCGTGACGAATTGGCTGTGCAGCTCCCGCTGCAGGCGCGCGGTGAGGGCCCGCAGGTTCGCCTCGGCACCCTCGAGATCGGCGATCTGCGACCGCGCATCGTCGACGCGCGCCCGCTGCTCGCGATATGCCTCGGGCGCCAGCGGATTGAGCGGACCAAGCTCCGCAAGGTCGCGTCTCAAGTCGGCGGCCCGCCGTTCGACGCGCCCGAGCGGCTCGTCGAGACGCTTTGGCGTCAGGTCCGCGAGACCCAGATCGTCGCGAGCGGCGCGGCTCAACTCGGCCTGCCGCTCGGCCAGCCGCTCAGTCTCGCGCTGGGCCGCGGTGAGGTCATCGCCCACGCGCCGCTCTTCGTCCGCCCGCTGCGCAGCCTGCAAGTGGAGACGCTGCGCGGTCAGGCGAAACTCAAGCAGCTGACGCTCCGCGGCCCGCGAGGCCTCGCGCGCGGCCTCGGCGGCCGCGACGGCCGCGTCGAGCTCGGCGCACGTCGCGTCGAACTCCCGACGCGCGGTGGCGCGGGTGGCGGCGATCTCGTCGGCGAGCGCCGTCACCTGCTCACGCTCGGCAGTCAGTTCTTGCAGCAATGTCACGCGCGTCAGGCGCCGGGCGCGGAGCTCGACAACGCGCGCCGTGTCGGCCCGCTGGTCCGCAGCCGCCGCCGCGTGCTCGCGCTCCAAGTCCGCGAGGTCGGCCGGGCCTCGAGCGTCCGGGCTTGACTCCGCCGGCAGCGCGTCGCGCGCACGCGCGACATCCGCACGCTCTTCCGCCAAGCGATTGAGCTCGGCGTCCAGGGCGGTGAGACGCGCCGCGGCGTGGGCACGCCGCTCCGCCAGCGTGGTTGCCCGGGCCGAGATGCGTTCCGTCGCCACCGCGGCCACGGTGAGCGCCTCGCGCGCCGCGGCATGCGCGGCGGTCCGCTCGGCGCGGGATTCACGCGCAGCATCGGCTCGCGCCATGGCTGTCCGCGCCGCTTCCGATGCCGATTCCAAAGCCCGCGCCGACTGGTCTCGATCCTGACCCGCTTGCGCGATGGCCTCGCCAAGGCTCTCCAGCCGTTCGGCGATGGGATCGGCCGTGGCTTCCGTTGCGCCAAGCCGAATTGTCCCGTCGGCGTCGATGGCGGCGCCCGCGAGCGCCACGATCATGGGCATCGGACCGTCCGCGGCGTGAGCCGCACGCACGCGCAGCGCGGCATCGAGGTCGTCCACCACGACGATCCGCCGCAGGAGACGACGGAGCCTGCCGTCGCCAACGTTCACGTAGGCGTCGAGGCTGCCGAGCACGTCGGAGTCCGCCCGCACGGCGTCCGAGACTTCCGGCGCCCCGGAGGCCTCGACGAGACGCAGTCGCGCCGGGGCAAGGTCCAGCGCCCGAATGGCGGCGACGGCGGCCGATAGGTCGGCGCGATCGCGAATCATCCAGTCGTTGAGCGCATCGGACAGCGCGGCCTCGAGCAGCGGCTCGTGGCGCGTGAGCGCGTCCGGCAGCAACTCGCGAAGCCGGCCCAGGACGCCGGGCACTCGCTCGCGCAGCACCGCGTCGGTCGGCCCGGCCTCCCGCTGTGACGCCCGGGCAGTCAGCAGGGCGCGCCGCTCGGCGTGGAGGGTATCCAGCCGGCCGGCGCGGTCGGCCAGCAGACGCTCGGCGGCTGCAAGGTCGTTGGCCCGCGCTTGCTGGGCCGCGTGCGCCGCGCCGGCCTCGGCTTCGGCCGACTGGTCGTCGGCAGCGGCCTGCTCGACACGTCGCCGCGCGGCCGCCACTTGCTGGGTGCTCGCCGCCGCCTCCTGGTCCGCCGCCTGCTGGGCGTGCGCCAGACTGGCCTGCTCGCCGGCAAGGCCAGATTGTTCTTTCGTCAGCTGATCGGCGCGCTCGCGCACCATGGCGTCGCGGGCGGTGAGTTCCGCCAGCTTGCTTGCCTGCGCGTGCCGTGCGTCAGCCGCGGCTCGCGCGTCGGCCAACGCCGCGGCAAGGCGTTCCAGACGCCCGGCGCGGCTTTCGACGCGCTGCGCAAGATCCTGGTGCGTGCGGTCCTCCTGGGTGGATTCGGCCTCGAGCGCCGCCTGGCGGGCGCCGAGGGCTTGGTCGCGCGCGGGTACGTCGGCGGCGCGCGCTTCCAGATGCACCAGGCGTTCGCGCAGCTGGTGCTGTCGAGCCTCAAGGGCGCCCAGGGCTCCGGCGGCCGCGGTTTCGTCCTCGCGGCGCCGGCGCAGTTCGGCGTCATGGCTCTGCGCGTCAAGATCGGCCGCCGACGCTTGCCGTCGCAACTCGGCGGCGGGCGTTGCCGTGAGCGCCGCCATGCGCCGCGCCACGGTTTGCTCGCGCTCTTCGGCTTCGGCGATTTGTCGACCGACGGCGTCCAGCCGGTGCCGCAGCAGCGCAATGCGCGCGGCCCGCAACTCGGCTTCGAGCTCCCGACCATGCTCGGCGATCTCGGCCTGGCGCCGGAGGGTCTCAAGCCCCGGCTCGATTTCGGCCACGAGATCGCGCAGTCGCTCGAGGTTGCGGCGCGTCCCGGTGAGTCGCCGCTCGGCCTGGTCACGACGGGCTTGAAACCGGCCAATGCCCGCCACCTCTTCAAGGAAGCTGCGCCGCTCCTCCGGGCGCTGCCGCAGCGTCGCGTCGATCTGGCCTTGGCTCACGATCGAAGCCCCGCCGGCCCCGATGCCGCCCGCGCTCATCAGGTCGACGATGTCACGGAGACGCACCCGGGCGCCGTTGAGGGTGTATTCGCTCTCGCCGGACCGAAACAGCCGGCGGCCGATGACGACTTCGGCGTATGGCGTGGGCAGCCAGGCGTCGGCGTTGTCGAATACCAGCAGCACCTCGGCCATCCCAGTACGCGGGCGCGACGCGGTGCCGCCGAAGATCATCTCCTCGGACCGGCGGACCCGAAGGGTTCGCAGCGTCTGTTCCCCAAGCGCCCAGCGAATGGCGTCGGCGAGGTTGCTCTTGCCTGACCCATTCGGGCCGACCACCGCGGTCACGCCGTGCGGCAACTCGACGACGGTGCGCCGTGAAAAGGTCTTGAAGCCTTGCAGCTCAATGCGTCGCAGGTGCACCGCTCAACCGCTCCCGTTCAACAGACGTAGCGCCGCGCGCGCCGCGTCCTGCTCGGCCCGCTGCTTGCTCGATCCTTCGCCCTGCGCCAGCTGCTCGTCGTCGACCATGACGGCCATGCGGAAGCGGCGGTCATGGTCCGGCCCGCTCGCGTCGACCAGCACGTATTCCGGAGTCGCCGCGCGCTCGATGTGCAGCCGCTCTTGCAGCTGTGTCTTGTAGTCCTTTTGCGGGCCGGCGCGGCCGCGTGTGCCCAGCGCGTCGCTCACGAAGGGAGTGATGAAGTCCCTTGCCGCTTCCAGACCGGCGTCGAGATAGACGGCGCCGATCAGGGCCTCGAACGCGCGGCCGAGGACCGAGGCTCGCTTGCGGGCCCCGGTCAATTCGGCGCCGCGTCCCAGCATCAGATGCGCCCCAAGGCCAAGCGTCTTCGCGAAGCCGGCCGCGGCGTTCAGATTGACGAGCGAGGCGCGAGCCCGGGTGAGCTCTCCTTCGTCGTAGTCGGGATGACGCTGGTACAGCAGCTCGGTCGTCACGAGGCCAAGGACGGCGTCGCCCAGGAATTCCAGCCGCTCGTTGGAGTCGGTTGGCGCCAGATCGGCTTCGTTGATGAGCGAGCGATGCACCAGCGCCTGCCGCAAGAGGGCAGGATTGACGAATCGAACGCCCATCTGCGCTTCGAGCGCTACCGGCGCCTCCTGGGGCGCCAGGTCAGCCGCCGGCGCAGCCATGGACCGCCTGCACAGTGGCAGCGACTGAACGAAGGGTGGGTGGGACGAATGGGCGAGTGGACGTGCGGGAGGGCCGCGAACTCAGACGATGACCTCCTTGCCCCCCTGCTAGGCCTGCGCCGCCGGAACCGGATAAACCGGCGCACACCATGATCGATAGCGGGCGTTTCCGCCACGCACGATGTCAAAGTATAAGTCCTGGAGCGCGCGCGTGATGGGGCCGATGCCGCCGTCACCGATCACGCGCCCATCAACCTCGCGCACGGGCGAGATCTGCGCGCCCGTGCCCACCAAGAACAGCTCGTCGGCGATGTAGAGCTCGGTGCGGTCGACGCTGCGCTCAATGGAGTCGATCTGCAGCTCGTCGCGAGCAATCTGCATGATGGTGCGCCGCGTCACGCCTTCGAGGATGTCGTCGCTGACGGAGGGCGTGACCAGGACGCCGTTGCGCACGAGGAACACGTTCTCGCCGGTTCCCTCGCTCACGTGGCCGTCTTCGGTGAGCATGATGGCCTCGTCGAATCCCGTTTCGACGGCCTCGGTCTTGGCGACCGAGGAGTTGACGTACAGCCCGCTCACCTTGCCCCGAGCCGGGATCATGTTGTCGTTGATCCGCCGCCACGACGCGACGGTGCAGCGAATCGGCCGCTCGACGTCCAGGTAGGGCCCAAAGGGCACCGCAAACATGGTGATCTCGTCATCGATGAGCGCCGGGCCGTTTTCGGTCGGCTTCACCATGCTCAAGCCGATTTGCTGGGTCGCCTTATAGACCAGCGGGCGCACATACACGTCTTCGCGAAACTCGCCCGAACGCACAACCGTGCAGGCGATGTCGACCAACTCGTCGTCGGTATGCGGGATCGCCATGCGCAGAATCTTGGCGGACTGCCGCAGACGCTCAAAGTGCTCCCGCGCGCGGAAGAGGTACATCTGGCCGTCGTCGTCATTCCAATAGCCGCGGATGCCCTCGATCACGCCGGTGCCGTAGTTGAGCGCGTGCGTCATAACGCTGACTTTGGCGTCAGCGAAATCTACAAGCGAGCCCTGAAAAAAAGCCTTCACGGTCGGATCCTAGGCGCGGAGGGCACGCATGACGGCGTGCGACGGGCTGCGGAGTGCCAGCCGAATGAACCGCGGCGAGCTTAGCATTTAGGAAGGGCCTGAATAAGAGGTAGTGGGCGACTTTCACATGTGAGCGCCACACGGTGACCCAGCACCGGCGGGCACCGTTGATGCGTCGGTTGACTTGCCCGAATGGATTCCCGCTCCCCGCCTGCGCGGGGACATGCTTCGCGGGAATGACGGGCTCAAAGTGACCCGCTGCCGTAACTTCGCCGGCGCAGGAAGACGAGCTCGCCACGCAGGTCGGTGGTCGCGTGGTAGGCCTTGAAGCCCCACTTCTCATACAAGCGCCGCGCGTAGGCATTGGGACCGTCGACGCCAATGGTGAGAACGTCGGCGCCGCGCGCCTCGGCTTCACCCGAGGCGGCGCGGGTCAGGGCCTCGGCAATGCCCAGGCGTCGGAATGACGGCGCCACGACGAGCGTATGCAGATATGCGGCCCGCCGTCCGTCCGCGATGCCGCGGTCGAGATGCCGATGCCGGATCCACAGCTGTGCGACGAGTGATCCGTTGAATGTCGCCACCAGGCCAGATTGGACGTCTTGGCGTTGCTCATCGAAGTACCGCCGCAGCACGCGCCGCTGGGTGAGCCGCCGCTCGGGACCCCACAGCTCGCTCATGGGCTCGAGATCCTCGGGCGTGGCGCGCCGGATCTCGATGGGCGTCTCGATGGACACTCGATGCGATCCGTCGGCCGCGACTTCGATCGTCATGGCGACTGGTTTCCGAGCACGCCGATGGCGCCGTCGCGTTCGAGGCGCTCGAATTCGTCTGGGTCCACGCCGAGCAGTTCCCGCAGCACGGGACGCGTGTGCGCGCCCCAGGCCGGGGCCGGATCTCCCAGGTCGATCTCCACGCCCGATGCCTTGATGGGGGCGCCGGGCACCGGCAGCCGACCGACGTGCGGTTGTTCCATTTCCACAATCATGTCGCGGGCGCGCAGGTGGGGATCGTTCAAGAGGTCCGACATGCGGTTGACCTTCGCACAGGGGATGCCGGCCTCGAGCAGGAGGTTGAGCCAGTGGTCCGTCCCATGCGCCCGGAGCACGTCCTCCATGGCGACGGCCAACGCTTCGGCGCGCTCGGCGCGAAGGGCATTGGTGGTGAACCTCGCGTCGTCCGCCAACGCCGGCGACCCGAGGGCGGCGCATAGCCGCCGCCACAGCGCGTCGTTGCCGCAGGCAATCACGATCTCTCCGTCGGCCGTCGCGAAGGTGCTGAAGGGCGCAATGGCCGGGTGCCGGTTGCCGATGGGACCGGGGTCCTCACCGCTGACCCAATAGCGCGCCATGGCGTTTTCGACCACGGCCACCACCGCGTCCATCATCGCGAGGTCGACGTGGCAGCCTTCGCCGGTGCGCTCGCGGCGTTGGAGCGCGGCCAGCACCGCGACGGTCGCGTAAAGCGCGGGAACGATGTCGCCCAAGGACGCCCCCACGCGCGTGGGCCCGCCGCCGACAGGGCCGGTGATCCCCATCAGACCGCCCATGGCCTGGATGATGACGTCGTAGGCCCCGCGATCACGGTAGGGGCCGACCTGGCCGAAGCCCGAGAGCGAGACGTAGACGACGTCGGCGTTTCGCTCCTGGACCGCGTCGTACCCGAGCCCAAGCCGTTCGAGCGTGCCGGGCCGGTAGTTTTCGACGAGCACGTCGGCGCGCGCGGCAAGATCGAGCGCCAACTCGACCGCCCGCGGGTGCTTGAGATTGAGCGCCACGCTCTCCTTGCCGCGGTTGATGCTGGCGAAGTAGAGGCTGTGGCCGTCGACGAAGGGTCCCATGCCGCGGGCCTCATCGCCCTCGGGGCTCTCGACCTTGATCACGCGCGCGCCCAGATCGGCCAGCGTCATGGTGCAGAACGGCCCGGCAAGCACCCGCGTGAAGTCCAGCACCAGGGCGCCGTCGAGGAATCCAGCCATCAGGGATTCGCCCAGACCCGCCGCGGCCGATTCACGACGCGGTGGTGCGCGCGGCGCGGATGCGCTGCAGCAGCCATCCCTGGACGCCGACCATGCGCTGCGCCGAGTAGATCGCAAACACGGCGAACAAGATGCGCAAGCCAAAGGCGGGAATGAACTGGGCGAATTGAGCGCCCACGGCGCCGCCCACGATGCCCCCGGCGGCGATATAGAGGGCCCAGCGGAAATCGACGTTGCCCTGGCGGAAGTGCTGCGCGGCACCGGAGATCGCGGTCGGCACGATGACGGCCAACGAAATGCCCTGGGCAAAGTGCTGATCGATGCCCATCACGATGACCATGGCGGGAACCATGACAATGCCGCCGCCCACGCCCATCGTCCCGGCCACCAATCCGGTAAACGTGCCGGCGATCAGCGCCGCCACGATGAGTTGGATCCCTTCCATCTGCCCAAACATGGCGGCGCTTTGCGCCGAGAGGAGTAGCCGAATCGCCGTGAGCATGAGGAGCACGGCGAACCCGCGCCGCAGGACCGTGGCGTTGAGGTGCTTGGTGAGCCGCGCGCCCACGACCGCGAAGCCGACCGAGGTGCCGGCCAGCGAGGCCACGATGAGCCAGTCGAGGCCGTGCGCAATCCAGTAGGGAATCACCGCGCTGATGGCAATCGGCACGATCATGGCCAGCGAGGTGCCATGCGCCCGGTGCTGGGTCATGGCCAGAATCGCGACCATCAGGGGCACCATGACGATGCCGCCGCCGACGCCCACAAGCCCGCTGATCAGACCTCCGGTGAGGCCAATCGCGATGACAAAAGGGGCGGGCGGGCGTCGTGCAGGCGACGCTGGCGGAGACGACATGGGGTTGGCGGATTATAGGGAGGCCGGCTGGCGCCGCCGCGTATACTCGGACGCCGCCGACGAGTAGATGGGGAGCGCCGTGTCCTCCCCGCCGCAGGTTCCCAACCTCCGCCTGGCTGCGTCCCTCTTCGGACAGCAGCTCGATCCCCTCCGTGAGCGTGAGTGGCTTGTAACGAACGGGCTTGGCGGCTATGCCGCAGGCACGGTGGGCGGTCCCGCCACGCGTCGCTATCACGGATTGCTCGTCGCCGCGGCGCCCCCGCCCAACGCCCGCTGGGTGATGGTGGCCGGCGCCCAGGTCCGAGCCGCGGTTGACGGCGCGCGCGCCTGGCTGAGCACGCACGACTATCAGGACGGCACGGTCCACCCGGACGGCTACCGCCACCTGGCCGGATTCGAACTGGTCGGATGTCGACCGATCTGGACCTGGAACATTGCCGGGCAGACGCTGCGGGGCGACCTGTGGATGCCGTACGGCGCCAATCAGACGGTGATTCGCTATCGCAATGACGGCGAGGCGCCGGTCGAGCTGGAATGGCAACCCCTGGTATCGCTGCGGTGGTTTCATCAACTGGTCACCGGAGCGCGTCAGGTCGAACTTACGCAGGTCCCGGACGCCCGCGTGGTGATGAGATCAGGTGACGCGCCGCCGCTGGTCGTGGATCACAGCGGCTGGGAGTTTCATGAGGCGCCCGACTGGCACTGGAATCTGGCGCGCGCGATCGAGCGGGGGCGCGGCTTCGACGATCACGAAGATGCGTTCACGCCGGGCGTCTTCCGCACGACCATCCAGCCGGGGGGCTCCGCGTCGCTGGTGCTGGCCGCCGGCGAACCGGAGGACGTCGGCGACGTCGAGCGCGAGCCGGCCGCCACGGACGGGCGCGCCGCCGAGCTGGTGGACGGGTGCGCGAGTGATCTGGAAGCCCAGCTGCGGCTGGCCGCGGACCAGGTCCTGGTGCGCCGCGGTGGGCCGGCGCACGCCGCGCTGCCGAACACGGTAGTTGCCGGCTATCCCTGGTTCGGCGATTGGGGGCGGGATACGTTCATTGCGCTTCCCGGTCTCTGCCTGGCGACGGGGCGAGCCGACGTGGCGCGAGCCGTGCTGGTGGCCTACGCGAGCTTCGTGGACCAGGGCATGGTCCCGAACCGCTGGCCGGACGCCGGCGATGCCCCGGAGTACACCTCGGTCGACGCGGCGCTGTGGTTCCTTCACGCGCTCGAGGCCTATGTGGACGCCACGGGCGACACGGAGATCCTGGAAGGCCTGGGCACCGCCGTGCTGGACGTGGTGGACTGGCATGTTCGCGGCACGCGCCACGGGATCCAGATGGACCCGGAGGATGGGCTGCTCACCCAGGGCGCCGAGGGCCTGCAGCTCACCTGGATGGACGCCAAGGTCGGCGATTGGGTGGTCACGCCACGGCGCGGGAAGCCCGTGGAGATCAATGCGCTGTGGTGGCGCGGGTTGACCTTTGCCGCACGCGCATTTGAAGACCTGCAGTGGGACGCGGGCGATACCCGCGAGCTCGCCGACCAGGCCGCGGCATCGTTCGCGCGGCGATTCTGGAACGCCGAAACCGGCTGCCTCTACGACATCGTGGATGGGCCGTCGGGCGACGATCCAGCCATCCGGCCCAATCAGGTCATCGCGTTGGCGGTGGGCCCGGACTTGCTGCCGGCGGCCCGCGCCGAGTCGGTGCTGGAGGTGGTGGAACGCGACCTGGTCACGCGCGTGGGCCTGCGCAGCCTGTCGCCGGGCGACGCCGCCTATCGCCGCGCGTATGGCGGAGATCCGGTCGAGCGCGACGGCGCCTATCATCAAGGACCAGTCTGGAGCTGGTTGTTTGGCATGTACGTGCGCGCGGCCGTGGCCCTCGGTCGGACGCGGCGCGATCTGGAATGGATTGAAGGCGGATTGGAACGGCACCTCACCGAAGGCGCGATCGGCACGGTCAGCGAGATCTTTCAGCCGGAGTCCCCACACGCGCCGGACGGCGCGTGTGCCCAAGCCTGGGGCGTCGGGGAGTGGTTGTGGGCGCTGCAAGCGTTGCGGCGCGCTCCACCGTGAATCCAGCGGACGAGCATTGGGCGCCGCCAAGCGGCCAGCGCATCGCGCTGCCTTCGGGCATCTGTCACTACCGCGAAGCCGGGCAGGGCCGCCCGACGATCGTTCTGCTCCACGGCTTGCCCAGCGATTCGCGCGTCTACGGAATCCTGCAGCCGCTGCTCGCAGATACCGCGCGCACGCTGGCCCCGGACCTGCTTGGCTGGGGCTTCTCGGAGCCCAATGAGGGGCTTGAGTTCAGCTTCGACACCATCGATCGCAACCTGGCCCAGTTCATCGATGCGCACCGTCTCGACGACGTGGTGCTGGTGGGGCACGAGATGACGGGGCCCGCGGCGATTCGTTGGGCGGTGGCGAATCCCGGGCGGACCCGCGGCCTGGTACTGCTCAACTCCTACTACGGCTGGAACTCGGCCCGCATGCCGCCGGCGCTTAAGGCCCTGCATGTACCGCTGGTGGGCCCGGTCTTGCAGCGGGCCATGGGCGTCATGCGCTCGCTGCTCTTTGGCAACCTCTTCCGCTGGCAGCTTGGCCGCGTCTGGGGTGCGCACACGCAGCTCTCCGACGAGTTGACCCGCACCTTTCGCGATACGTTTGCGGCGTCCGCCACCGCGCGCCAAGCGTTGCACCGCATCACAAAGGGCCTGCCAGCGCAGATCAACGCCAACCAGCGGCGGTTGGACCTGCTGGCGCAGTTGACGTGCCGCACGCTGATCCTGTGGGGCGGCCGCGATCCCTACCTCGGTCCCCACGTCGCGCGGCAGTTCCGCCGGATGATTCCCAATTCCGAGTTGAATCTGATCCACGACGTGGGGCACTTCGTCCAAGTAGAGGCGGCCGAAGATGTCGCCACCGCCATCAGCGCATTCGTGAAGCGGTGCCGGGGCGAGGCGTAGCGGGCGGATCTCATGTCGGCGGATGAGTTGGGGCTGGATACCCGCCCCGTATCAAGTACGGGACAGGTTCTTCGCCGGGCATCAAGCGCGCCCATTGGTTCGTCCGGACTGGACTGCCCAAATCCACAATCAACGTGGAGCACCTGGCGATGGGGCGGCGGCTCTAAGGAGTTGACAGGCGTTGTGCCCAATCGCCTGCCCCTTAGATTCCTCGCTCCGCTCGGAATGACAGATCGGACGGAATGGCGGATCCGTGTTACCCGCTGTCTGGATCACCTGCTCGATCCGCGTCCGTATACTCGCCAGCGCAACTCCGCACGCAGACAGGTGAGATGAGCACCCACCGCATCGCCCTGCTTCCCGGTGATGGCATCGGCGTCGACGTGGTCCGCGAAGGGCAGCTGGTTCTCGACGCGCTGGCCCAGACCACCGGAGCCATGCAGTGGGACATGCAGGAGTTTCCCTGGAGCTGCGACTACTACTTGAAGCACGGCCAGTACATGCCGGACGACGCGCTCGACATCTTGGATGGATTCGACGCGATTCTGTACGGGGCCTGCGGGTTGCCGGACGTGGTGCCCGACGAGATCTCCCAGCACCAGGGGGTGCTGCGGGTTCGGCAGGGGTTCGAGCTTTACGTCAACCTACGTCCCGCGCGCTTGCTGCCCGGCCTGCCGACTCCGCTGGCGGGGAAGGGGCCCGGCGACTTCGACCTGCTGTGCGTGCGGGAGAACTCGGAAGGGGAATACGCGGGATGCGGCGGGCGCGTCCACCAAGGCTCGTCCTACGAGGTGGCGCTGCAAACCACGGTCTTCACCCGTGAGGGTGTGGACCGCATCATTCGCTATGCCTTTGAATTGACCGCGCGTTTGGGCCGACGCCACGTGACCAATGTGACCAAATCCAACGCGCTGCAGTTCGCGCCGGTGTTCTGGGACGAGGTCTTCGAGGAAGTGGCCGCCGAATATCCCGGCATCACCACCGACCGGAACCTGGTGGACGCGGCGGCGGCGCGGATGGTGAGCAGCCCGGAGACGTTTGACGTGCTCGTGGCCTCGAATCTCTTCGGCGACATTCTGTCGGACATCGGCGGCGCCCTGATGGGCAGTCTGGGCGTGCCGGCGAGCGCCAACATCAACCCCGAGGGTGCACACCCGCCCATGTTCGAGCCGGTGCATGGGTCGGCGCCGGACATCGCGGGCCAGGGCATTGCGTCTCCGATCGCGACGATTTGGGCGGCGGCGATGATGGTGGAGCACCTTGGCCATCCGGAGGAAGCCGAGCTGGTGATGGGCGCGCTGGGCGACGTGACAGCCGCAGGAGTATTGACGCCGGATCTGGGCGGCGACGCCACAACCACGGAGTGCGGCGCGGCTGTACGAGACGCCTTGCGCGCCCGCGCGGATTCCGCCGCGGCGTAGCAACAACTCTTGTCCGGGAGCCCAATGACCCCTAGGATGGAAATCCAGATTCGCCGCGAAGCCCGCGCCACGCTCTAGGCCAGGTTTATGTTCGGCGTCGGCCTTGAAGAATTCATCGCGATCATCATGGTCGCGCTCATCGTCTTGGGCCCCGAGCGGCTGCCCATCGCCATGCGCCACGTCGGTCGCTGGGTGCGGAAGCTGCGCGACATGTCGCGGGAGTTCCGACGCGAGTTCGCCGAAGAGTTCGCCTTTATCCAGGAGGAGATGAGCGAGCTGCGGAGGGAGGCGGACGCCACCCGCAGCGAGCTGGCGGAGATTCGGCGCGAGCTCGGCCAGACGGTCCAGGAGACGACGGACGAGGTCACGAGCATCAGGGACGATGTTGTCTCGGACGTGCAGGGCGCGGTGGACGCCGTCAGTGGCCGGGACTCGTCGTCCTTGCCGGCCCTCGCGCCGCCAGCCGCCACCACCGAAAACGGCGCAGCGGCGGCGAACGGGGAGCCCAGGGGCCCGCGCATGCCGTCGTTCGCCCCGAACCCCGCGGATGCCATGGCACTCGCCATTTCGGAAACGTTTTCCACCAACGGGGTCACCGCGGCGGAGAACGGCGCCGTGGACGCGGCGGAGGCGCCGCAGCTTGCGGCCACGCACGAGGCACCTCCAGCGCGGCTGGAGGCCTTTGCGCCGGACGTGGGCGAGCCGGAACGGCCGCCGGACCTGCACCCGGCGGCGCCTGTCCTGCCGCCGCCGCGGGAAGCCCTTCCGGAGCCGCCTGCCCCGCCCGCCCCGGCAGAGCCGGCAGCGTCGCCGGAGACCGCGCCGTCGGTCGGCATCGGCAAGGTGCCCGAGCCTGGACTGCGGAATCAGCTCGGCGGGTTTATGCGGCTGATCATCATGAAGGCACTGGAGACCGATTCCGCGTTTCGCGAACAGGCGGAGGAGGCGCTGCGCGCGCAGGCGCGCGCCGACGCCGTGGCCGCCGCCGAGGGCGACGAAGACCCCGAGATCCTGGAGCTGGTGGCCGCGTGGGTGCGCCAGCGACGCCAACTGGTCGGCAGCGAGCACATCACGGTGCGGCAGAAGGCGCCCGAGTCGGCCATTGTCGAGCTGTTCGAGTGTCCCTATGGGCTCACGTCGGGCGACGCGCACCCGGTGTGCGACGTGAGCAACGTGTACGACACGGCATTCTTCGAGCAGTTCGACATGACGTCGATGTACGCGACGCGCATGTCGGACGGCGCGGCCCACTGCAAACTGATGGTGGTCACCAACGAGCGCCTGAAGGCGGTCGAGCAGGGCGAGGCGGAGGCAGGGGCTGAGGGCGAGGCCGCCGAAGCCGAAGAATTGGCGCCGCCGGCAAGCTGAGACGACGGCGCTGGAGAGTTCTAGATTCCGCGCCGCATTCGAATGACCGGCGGTGACTGGCTTAGTCGACCGCCGCGATGGTGGTTATCTCGACCAGCAAGTCCTCGCGCACGAGCCCGGGAATTATGAGCAAGGTGTTCGGCGGGTAGGCGCCGTCGGGGTAGCACTCGGCGAAGGCCTCGCGGCGGGCGTCCAGGAATGGCTGCACGGCGCCCCGTCCGACCACGTAGGTGGTGAACTGCACGACACTTGCCCACGACGCGCCGGCGCTCTCCAGCAGCTGCCCGATGTTGCGGAACGTCTCCAGCGTCTGCGCGTGCGCGCCGCCGTCACCGGTGAGGTTGCCGGTTTCGTCCAGACCGACCTGTCCCGCGAGGTAGAGGGTGCGTCCGCCCGCGGCTTGCGCCACATGGGAGTAGGCGCCGATGGGCGGATGCACGCCGGCTGGGTTGTTTACCGATGGGTGGTCGTTGGGCATCAGCGCTGCGTCCTCACTCGGCGCGGATCGTCATGCGCCGGCGTTCCCAGGTTCCGGTCACAACTCGACTTCGCGAACCGCCGCCTTGTAGATCAAGTCCTCGATCTGGACGCGAAGCTCGGCGGCGGCGGATTCGAGGTCGAACACAATGGACACCGTCTCCTCGCTGCCGGGCAGCAATGACTCGGCAAACATCAGCGGTCGGCCTTCGTTGGCGGGCTTGGGGGTGGTGGAAAGTCCGTTGGTGCCCGCATCGTCATAGGTGAAGCGGGCGCCGCGGTCGTCGATGAGATTCACCCGCTCGGGCGAATACTGGACGAGCGCCGACGTGGGGTTCTGGAACCTCGCCACCACCACGACGAACACGCCGTTCAGCGGCATGAAGTCGCGCCCGAAGTACTGCGGGATGGACGGCACGGCGTACAGGTCGACCAGCGTGATCTGGAGGTTCGTGTCCGAGGTGGCCGTTTCGCCGACGGCGAGATCCGTGACCTCCGGTGTTGGTTCCGGCGTCGCTGGGGCGGCAGCCGCAGTCGCCTCGGCCCCGACCGCTTGGGCAGGGGTCGCCTCGGCGGCCGTCGCGGAGGAAGCCGCCTCGGTTATCGCCACAGCCGCTGTTGGGGTCGGGGGCGCCGCAACGCTTGAGCCAGCCCTGGCGCGCTCTTCGGCTTGCCGGGCAGCCTCGATGCTGGCAAGCAGCGCCGCTTCACCCGGGGCGTACACGATCCGGAGGAGAGCAAGGCCGACGCCAACGACAATCACCGAGGCCACGAGGAATCGCGCGCTGCCGGGCATGCGCCCAATGCCGGAACGGAGAGTCGTCACGTCAGCGTCTCTGCCCGAATTGTCACCGGCAATACGTCCTGTCTACCGCCAAGCGCCGGATGCTCACGCGTGACGGTCACACCCGATGCTAGGCAGACGAGCGAAGGCCGTCAACGCGACGCCGTGCCCGGACTTGCGACGGCATCCGGCAACACAAAGCCTTGCGGGAGGGTGGCGCCATCCACATTGGCCCCGGCGAGGTCCGCACCGGCGAGCGAGGCGTCGGTCAGATCGGCGCCGCTGAGGTTGGCGGCCCGGAGATCGGCATTCGTCAAAATGGCGCCCCGCAAGTTGGCGCCGGCAAGCAGCGCTCGCCCCAGGTCCGCGCGGCTCAACTTGGCAAAGCTCAAGTCGGCATTGGGCAGGTCGGCGAAGTGCAGGGTGGCGTCCGTGAAGTCGGCATGACGCAGGTTCGTCCCGCGAAGCCCAGCGCCATACAGATGCGTGCCGGCGAGCGTGGCATGGGAAAGGTCGGCGCGGTCGAGCGTTGCCGCCAGCAGGTCGGACCCGCGGAGATCGGCGCTGCGCCCAACCGTGGCATACCCGGAGAGGTTGGATTCGGTGAAGTCGACGAAACGCAGGTTTGCCTCGCTGAGGTCCGCGCCCGTGAGATCGGTGCGGCGGACTTCGGCGCTGTAGAGGCGGGCGCCGTCGAGCCGAACCTCGGAAAGGGCGGCGTCGCGGATCGTGGCCTGGGTCAGGTTCGCGCCGGTGAGGGTGGCGCCGCTGACGTCGGTGCCGAACAGCCGCGCGTTTGCCAGCACCGAGTCGGTGAAGTTGGCGCCGGGCAGCTTGGCGTCGGTGAACGACGCCCGCGTCAGGTTCGCATTGGTGATGACGGCTCTTGCGGCCGTGACGCCTTGCAGCTGAATCGAACGCGCCTCGACCCCTGCCATATGCACGTCGGTGAGCGTGGCGTCCCGAAGCTCGGCCCACACCATTTGCGCGCCCGCCAGCGACGCGCCCACGAAGCGCGAGCGATGCGCCGCGATGCCGGTCAGGTCCGCCCCGTCCAACCGCGCCCCACTCAGGTCGGCATCGACGAGGATCGCGAGTCGCAAGTTCGCCCCACGCATGTTCGCGCCGGCGAGATTCGCACCGGCAAGGTCCGCTTTCTGGAGGTGCACGCCGGCGAGATCGGCGCCGCGCAGGTCGACACCGGGACAGCGGGTGGGTTGCCGGAGCCAGGACTCGGCAAATGCCGACTGAATCACGCATCCGTTGACGACCATGGCGTTCTGACTGAGGACGAGCACGACCAGCAGCGTGGCCAGTGCACCCCCGCCGGCAACGAGCAGGGTTGCGACCGTAGCTCGAATGGTGGATTGCATGGCGTCGCGATCTGCCGGCCGAACGTCTGGGGGCACGGCCTGGGTGGTGGGTCACTTTGCCATATGGGTGCAGCGTGGTGACCCTGCACTGGTGGGCGCCGTCGATTCGCCGGTGGACGAGTGGGGCCGGATTCACGCTTCCGCGGGAACGACGGACGCAACGCGAGCCTCTACCACGGCCTGCCGCCAGTTGCAAGTCGAGTATGCGCCACGTAGCATGAACCTGCCCGCGATTCCCTGTCGCGGGACCAGGGCGGCCACGCGCTTGCCTGTGGAACTGCCGCGATGACGCAATACATCACCCGGCGGATTTTGATCTCTATTCCATTGTTATTTGGGATTTCGATCATCACGTTCATCATCATCAATATGGCTCCTGGGGATCCACTGACCGCGCTCCTAGACCCAGAGGACCAGATATCCCTCTCGGTACGAGACATAGAAGCGATGAGGCGCGAGCTCGGTCTCGACCGGCCGGGTCCGGTGCGTTACGCGATCTGGCTGAAAGAGGCGTTGACCGGGAATCTCGGGTTCTCGTTTCAGACGAAGCGCCCCGTGATCGAGATGGTTCTCGACAAACTGCCAGTTACCCTCAGCCTTATGGGTGTGGCGCTGGCTCTCGCTTCCTCGATTGGAGTCGTTTTTGGCGTAATCTCAGCTCTGAAGCAGTATTCAGTCATAGATTATTCGCTCTCTGTCGTCTCATTTTTCATGATCTCAATCCCGCAGTTCTTCTTTGCCCTCTCGGGCATGCTGATATTTGCGGTGTGGCTCGGGTGGCTGCCCGTATTTGGCATGTGGACGGCTGGCGAAGACCCCGAGCTGTGGGATCTCGCCCGCCACGCGATCCTGCCGATCTCGGCCTTGATGCTGCAGGACATTGCGGTGTACATGCGCTACACGCGGGCGTCGATGCTCGACACGCTTTCCGCCGACTACGTGCTGACCGCGCGGGCCAAGGGCCTGAGCGAAGCGCTCGTGCTTTGGAAGCACGTGTTTCGCAACGCGCTGGTGCCGCTGGTGACAATCCTGGGGCTTTCGTTGCCGGCGCTCATCGGCGGCGCGCTCATCATCGAGACCATCTTTTCGTGGCCCGGCGTGGGCGCGCTGGCCTACGATGCACTGCGGCAACGTGACTATCCGGTGCAGATGGCCGTGTTGCTGATGGGCGCCACGGCGGTCCTCGCCGCCAACCTGCTCGCGGACGTGGCCTACGCCTGGGTCGATCCGCGCGTGCGCCACTCGTAAGGCTCGGGCACGTGTCACAGGAAACCCCACCAAACAATCGCCCTCCACCAGCCGAGGCTGAGGGTGGCGCGGCGGTCGTGACCGCACGTCGACGCCTGGAGACGGTCGAGATCCTCGAGCTTCCGCCGGAGCTTTCACCCTGGACGCGGGCGCGGCGGCGCTTCATGTCACACAAGCTGGCCGTCCTCGGGCTCGCCATCCTCCTCAATATGGTCTTGATCTCGATTTTCGCGGAATTCGTGGCTCCCTACGACCCAACGCGGAACCACCTGCACAAGCTGCTGGCCCCACCAGACTCCCTGAATTGGTTGGGGACCGACCGCTCCGGCCGTGACACCTTCAGTCGGGTGGTTTACGGATCGCGCGTCTCGCTCTCCGTGGGCGTAGTGGCGGTATCGATCTACCTGGCGATCGCGTTTGCCATTGGCGCATCGGCGGGGTTGCTTGGCGGTCGCGTCGACAATATCCTCATGCGATTCACGGATCTCATCATGACCTTTCCCTCATTCATTCTCATCGTCATCATGGCCGGTATCCTCGGACCAAGCATCATCAACGTGATGGTGATTATTGGAATCTTCGGCTGGCCGGGACTGGCGCGTCTGATTCGCGGTCAGATTCTGGTCCAGCGCGAGTTGGACTACGTCATCGCATCTCAGGCGCTGGGCGGCAGCCTGCGGCACATCATCCGGCGCCACGTGGTGCCCAACGTCGTCGGGCCAGTGTCGGTGGCGGTCACGCTGGGCGTCGCGGGGGCGATTCTGGCTGAAGCCGGGCTGAGTTTCCTGGGCCTCGGCATTTCGGAGCCGGCGGCAAGCTGGGGAACGATGATCAGCAACGCCCGTGGGATCGCATTCATCGATGCCGCACCGGCCCTCTGGCTGTCGCCCGGCCTCTCGATCGTCCTGGCCGTGCTGGCGATCTACTTCGTTGGGGACGGGCTGCGTGACGCGTTCGACGTGCGGGGCAGCGGGTCGGGTAGCTAGCGAGATCGTTTTCCCCGTTGACGCGACGGACGGACTGGCTCGCCGTGTCATGCCGACTGCACCTTATTCGACGGGTCCCTGCGCACAGCCACGGGCGCCCACGAGGGGCGCCCCTACAAGGCAGGTAGCCGGTGGCCCGCGCTGACTGCAGCGCGGGCCACCGGGCTGCACGGGCCACCGGAGTGTCAATCCTTAACCCACCGAGGCGGCGGGGATTGCTCCCCGCCGCCTCGGTGAACGGGCGTCGAGCCGGCCCACGGGCCGGCTCGATCCGAGGACTACCCGCTGAAGTCCTTGCCATCCCAGCGTGGGTCGATCCAGGTCCGCTCGACGGGTGACCGCACCGGCTGCACGTACGTTTGCTGCCAGAGCGGCCCCTGCACACGGCGGTGGTAGATGTTGCGAACGGTGCCGTAGTCGACCGGCCCGGCCACCATGGTGCCGCGGGCGTGGATGTACTTGGCGATCTCGAACCACGCTTCCTGCAACTCCGCCACATCCGAAATCTTCTGCGCCTTCTCGTACATCGCGTCGATGACCGGGTCGCAGATGTCGGCGGCGTTGAAGCCGGCCTGGCTGTAGTACCAGCCGCACCGCATGCGCTGCCAGCCGTCTTCCAAGGTGTTGAAGCCGCCGAAGTTGTGCATGCTGAGGTCCCAGTTGCGGGCCTCGTAGAGCTCCTCGACAACGGCCGCCACGTCGATCCGCAGGAACTGGACGTCCAGGCCAACATCCGCAAAGTACTCCTGGAACGCCAGGTCGCGCGGCCCCGGGTCGCCCCACTTGATCCAGCGAATGGTCTGGCTGGTGTCGAAGCCCGACTCGGCGATGAGCTCCCGGGACGCTTCAGGATCGTAGGGGAGCTCCCGGTAGGTTCCCGGCGGCGGATCGGCGATCAGCCCGACATGCGCCCAGACGTAGTCGGTCTTGAAGCGCGTGCCGCGGTCGAGCGTCGCGTTGACCGTATCGCGGTCGAGCGCCAACACCATGGCTTCCACGAGCAGCGAGATGTTCGTGTCCTTGAAGATCTCGGACCCCCGCTGCAGCCAGATGACGCTGCCGAACGGCGAGCGCTGGGGGAAGGCCTGCAGGTGCGCTTGCTCACCCAAGCGCACGAACGACTCCACAGTGCCCGCCCGGATGTGGTCCAGCTCGCCGGCCTCCATGGCAGCGTCGTTCGCGTCTCGGTCCCCATAGCGGACGATGTAGCGGTCGATGTAGGGCGCCCCATACGCAAAGTCGTCGTTGGCTTCCAGTTCCCAGAACTGGCCCTCGACGTAGCGCACGGCCTTCAAGGCCCCGTTCCCGACGGGCGCTGCAGCCAGCGGGTGCCCCTCGAAGGCCGTGGCGGGGTCAATGTCCTTGTAGAGGTGCTTCGGGTACGGCGGGAGGTGGATGGAGCGGTCCTTGAGTGGCCGGCCCCACCAGCCCGGGTTGGGATTCGCGAGCGACACCCGCACCGTCTTGTTATCGATCTTGACCACCCCGCCGGAGTCCTCCACGTTGTCGGTGGGGTTCTCGGCCCAGGCCTGTGAGCCCTGGATGTTGATGTAGGTGATGTCGGCGAACTTCGCGCCATAGGCCGGGTCAATGGCCATCTGGTAGCTCCACACCACATCGTCGGCGACCACCGGCGCCCCGTCGTGCCAGTTGAGATCGGGATGGATGTGAAAGTCGTAGACGCGGGAGGGCTCAATCTCGTCCCAGCTCTGCGCCGCGCCCTGGCCCCAGCCGCCAGGCAGTTCCGGCAGCCGCCCATCGCCCCACTGGTCGCCGTACCACAGTTGCAGCCAGACGTAGTCGTTGATGAAGTGATGCTCGCTGCCCCACTGCGCATACGGGTTCCAGAAGCGCGTCGATGGAGTGCCCGCTCCCACCGTGATCGTGCCGCCGCTGACCGGGCCCACCATCTCTTCTTCTTCGGGCGCAGCCGTGACGACGACTTCCTTGATGACTTCCTTGATGACTTCCTGCGTCACGACCCGCTCGACCTCGACCTCTTTGATCACTTCCTTGGTGATCACGGTTTCGACCGGGACTTCCTTGATCACTTCCTTGGTCACAACCTGCGTCTCGCCGCAGGCCGCGAGCACGGCCGCGCCGGCAACTCCGAACAACCCGGCCGCCGTGCCTTGCAGTAGTCGCCGCCGCGACACTGCCGTACGCATTCCACGCTTCATGACGCACCCCCCAGACCTTGCCAGACCCATGGCAGGCAAGCATTCGCTACCTGCAGATCTTGCATTGAGTCTAAAAAGTTTAGCATCCGCAATATCTTGGCTGACAAGCACCGGCCGTCCAGCTCGCTAGGGCTGCGTCAGGACCAGCGGCGTTCCGGCGGGTCGAAGACGAAGCCGTGGAAGAGGGCGCGGTGCTCGGGTGACAGGCCGGCGTAAAAGGCCTTGGAATAGCTCCAGTGCTCGGGGTTACCCACCATGAAGCCGTGCTCGTAGGCGTAGTAGAGCATGACCCGGCTGGCGTCGGGATCGGTGCTCGGCCCGCGCGTGTGCCACACAGCGTTGTGGAACATGAACGCCGTTCCCGGGGGGCCGCAGACCTG
This sequence comes from Chloroflexota bacterium, assembly GCA_034428595.1. GTDB lineage: Bacteria > Chloroflexota > UBA11872 > UBA11872 > UBA11872 > JAJECS01. Next base: position 31,705 of record DAOUHO010000101.1, read on the forward strand.
GATGGCGCCGGGCATGGTGTCGTAGCCCGCCTGCTGCTCGGGCGACGGCTCGGCGGCGCTGCGATGCGAGCCGGGAACGAGCATGAGATTCCCCCGTCCCGATTCGCGCATGTCCGACAGGTAGTAGCCGACCTTGAGCTGCATCAACGGCGTGGGCCGTCCAAGCACGCGCAGATAGCCGCCGTCGGGGTGCCACTGGGGCGGGCGGTCCGAGGCCCCAACTTCCCAAATTGCGTCCGACGCGTGGAAATGTGGATTGCGGATGAGGAGGGCGTCCACGTACGGCATCAGGGGGCCATAGTCGATGAGGTCCAGCAACGCTGGGTCGTCCTCGAGGATGTGGAAGATTCGCGTGCTCGGCCCGTCAACGTCGGTGGCTCCGTTGGTCGGCGTGCGCTCCGCGGCCAGACGCCGGCGGCGTTCGATGACGTGCGCTAGCCGCTCGGTGAGCAGGTCGACGTGGTCGGGAGTGAGGAACCCCGGCAGCACCAGGTAGCCGCTGGTCTGAAACGCGTAGATCTCGTCGGACGTCGGGCTCGCGGGGCTGTCGGGGATCACGGCCGGCTCACTCGGTCCTGCGCTGCATGGGATTCGACCCGCGCTCAGGCCTCGGCCGGATCAGCCAGCGCCGTTTCGATGGCTGCGAGCTCGTCCGGACTCATGGCCCAGCCGACGGTTTCCACGTTCTCCCGTACGTGCTCGGGCCGGGAGGCGCCAGCGATGACGGAGGCGATGACCGGTTGCCGGGCAAGCCAGCTCATGGCCAGCTCAAGCAGGGTGTGGCCGCTGGCGTCCGCCACGGCGCGCAGCCGCTCGGTCGTGGCGACATTGCTCGGCGTGCGCCAGCGATCGGCCTGGGAGCCTTCGGCCAGCCGCGTGTCGACGGGCGCAGCTTCTCCCGGCCGGTACTTTCCGCTGAGCAGACCGCTGGCGAGCGGAAAATAGGGCAGCAGCGACAGGCCATAGGCCTCACAGGCCGGAACGACCTCAGCCTCCACGCTTCGGTCGAGGAGGCTGTAGTGGTTCTGCGCGGAGAGGAACGGGGTGACGTTGGCGCGCTCGGCGGCGGCAGCCGCGGCGGCGATTTGCCAGCCGGCGAAGTTGGAATGCCCGAGGTAGCGCACCTTGCCCTGGCGGACGAGCAGATCGAGCGCGGACAGCGTTTCCTCGATGGGCGTGTTGGGGTCGGGCCGGTGCATCTGATAGAGGTCGATGTAGTCGGTGCGGAGCCGGCGAAGACTGTCCTCGACGGCCTGCAGCACGTGCCGGCGCGAGCCGCCGACCTGCATGGGGCCGTCGCCCATCGGCGAGGCGAACTTGGTGGCGATGACCGCGTCGTCGCGGCAGCCCTTGAGGGCGGCGCCCAGAAACTTCTCCGAGCGACCGTTCTGGCCGTAGCTGTTGCTCGTGTCAAACAGCGTGATGCCCACGTCCAATGCGGCGTGGACGACGGTGCGCGTCTGCCTGCGGTCGCAGCGTCCGCCGAACTGATTGCAGCCGACGCCCACGAGCGACACTTCCAACCCGGATCGACCGAGCCGCCGGTATTCCATGGGCGTCTCCAATCAGCGGCAAATGGCCCGTATGGGCGGCAAGTATAGGAAGGCCCTGCCGGCAGTCTCATTGGGACCGGCTTCGAACAGCTTCGGCTCGTGCAGGCATGATAGACCCCAGCGGCCGGGCTCAGGCCCCAAGAAAAGCGAGTGAATGGCATGCCTGCGAAATATCGCGTCGGAATCATCGGAACGGGTCGCAGCGGCGGACTGATCGAAGACGAGCTGCCGGTGGGCGACCGGCGCAAACCCTACGGGCACTTCAGCGCCTACGAGGCGATCACCGAAACCGAGGTGGTGGCCGTGGCAAATCGCGGCGCCGAACGGCTGCGGCGATTCAGCGAGCGCTTCGGCGTGACGAACACCTATCTCGATTACCGGGAGATGATCGACGCGGAGCAGCTGGATATCGTGAGCGTGACAACGCCCTCGTTCGCCCGTGCCGAGCCGCTGATCTATGCCGCCGAGCACGGCGTGCGGGGCATCTACAGCGAAAAGGGGCTGTGCGCCTCACTGGCCGAGGCCGACCGGATCCACCAGGCCTGCACGGCCAACGGCGTGGCGTTCAACTGGGGGGCGATGCGGCGCCATGACTCGGTGTATACGACCATGCGGGATGCCATCGCCGCCGGTGAGGTCGGCGCACCCCAATTTGTCATCGTCTACGGCTACACGGACATCATCAAACACCATCCGCACACGCTGGATACGGCCTCGATGTTCCTGGGCGACCCGCCGCCCGTATGGGTGGAAGGCCGCCTGATCGATCCCGGCGATCCCTTCGACCCCGCGCCGCGCCGTCCGCCGCCCAGCTACGATCCGGCGGGACATCGGTATGTCCCGGTGGCGGGCGAGGAAATTGCCGACCCGATGGTCGGGTTCTTCCGGGTCGGGTACGCGACCGGCGTGGAGGGATATTTCATCCCCCGCCGGGGCCAGTGGGACATCGAGGTGCACGGCGATGAGGGACGGGCCGTGGTGTGGGATAACGGCGATCACGCCTCGGTGCGCCTGATCAGCGGCGAGTACGCCGACGTGCGGGAGCACACGATTCGAGGGATCGCCGAGAGCCCCGCGGTGCTCACGATCCGCAACATCATTCGGGAACTGGAGACCGGCGAGCGCACGGCGGGGAATATCGACGTGACCATGCAGTCGGTGGAAGCGCAGTTTGGCATCGCGCACTCGCATCTCAACGGCGGCGCGCGGGTGTCCCTGCCCGTGGCCGACCGGTCGCTCTACATCCCCGGCGGTTAGCCGCTAAGGGAGGGGCGGTTCGCGAATCGCCCCTCCGTGTGGGACAACAAATTCAGCGTCCGCTAGATTCCCGCCCCGTATCGAGTACGGGGCAGGCTCTTCGCGGGAATGACGGATGGGTTACGCACGGGTCTCATTCCAGGAGGCAGGGGCTCAATCAGATGTCGCCCAACTCGTCGACGTTGAGCCGCGTCCAGCGCAGGCTCTCGTAGGGGGCGTCCTCGCCACGCTCATAGATCAGGCCCACGGCGCCGTCGCCCAGGTCGCACAGATCCGAGTAGGCGGCGGGTCCCGGGTGCACGACGAGGCCGCCCGACCAGGTGCGCCCGCCGTCGTCGCTGCGCCACACGGTGAGCCGCTCGCGCGACTGGCTGGCGGCGTTGGCGAACACGAGCGGCGCGCCGGCGCCGCCCGCGCGCACAGCCGAGCCCTGGCAATGGGGGTCTACAAGATCGTCGTGCCAGCCGTCCTCGGCGAACGTCTCGCCGCCGTCCACGCTGCGCGCGAAGCGACGCTGAAACTGTGGCTGCTCGTCGCGCCGGTCGCAGCGCCGGTTGAGATAGAGGCTGCCGTCGTCCAACTCCACGACCACGCACTCGTTCGTGCCGTCGCCGGTCGTCGCGCCGATGCGCCAGGTGGCGCCGCCGTCGTCACTGAGCAGCAGGTGCGACCGGCACCAGTCGACATAGCGCTCGAATTGCCGGCCCACGCCGTGATCGCAGGGGATGACGAGACGTCCGCTCCGCAGCTGGATGCCGTGACACGGCCCCGTGGCGTACCACGTCCATCCGGGCCGTTTGACAGTGCTCGTGATCTCGCGCGGTGACGACCAGGACTTGCCGTCATCGTCGCTGTACGTCAGCCATGCCGTGCGCTGGGCTTTGTCCTGCCAAACGAGGTCTTCGGGGCCGTCGTGGGGATTGCGGCAGAAGAGCAGCGTGATGCGTCCGGTGTCGCGGTCGACCACGGGGGCCGGATTGCCCGCCACGTCGCCGCCGCCCGAAACCACGACGCGCATCTCGTCGAAATTGTCCGCGCCGCGCTCACGCCGGCGCAGGACGGTGTCGATGTCGCCGGTGTCGGCGCGATCATTGCGCCGGCCTTCGGCAAAGGCCAGCACCGTGCCGGCGGTGGAAACCGCCAGGGCCGGAATGCGGAAGGTGTGATAGCCGTGCCGTCCGGACACGAATAGGTCTTGGACTTCGTCCATGGCGCCACCTCGACTCAAGCGCTAGCCCGCGCAGGGCCAGCATAAGGTGCCGGTAGTCCGTCCAGAGTCATTACCGCCCGGGCAAACACGCGACAATGCCCGCGTCAGCGACGACCGCGCCGGTTGGACTCGTGATCCCACGGGCGCAGGAGAACGACCGTGTTGCTACTCGAACGACACACATTCGGCGAATCGATCGACCGGGTGGCGTTGCTGCCTGACGGTCGCCTCGTGAGCTGGACGACCGAAGGCCCCGGCTTCTACATCGCGCTCGAGAAGGGAATCTTCGACGATCCGTGTCGCGGCAGGATCTCATCATCCGCTACGGCGCCTTCGCCGACGGCAAGGTCACCTGGAACGCATCGCAGCGCGTCTTGGAGCTTCCCATCGGCTTCGGCTATTGGGGCAGCGGCCCGATCTTCGTTGACCGCGACGGCGCCATCCACCTCTTTGGCATGCGCGTCCTCGTATGGCCCGAGGACATCGAGCGTCCCGGACGCGACGAGCTGCGCTGCGACGTCTATCACGTCGTTTCGCGTGACGGCGGCGCCAGCTGGGAAGGGCCGCAGCGCATCGACTTCGGCCACCCCTATACCGGGGCCCTGCGCCAGGTGGCCCAAATCGACAGCGGCCGGATATTGCTGCCGCTGGAGTACTACGACTGGGACCAGACGGAGGGCATGTATTGCTGCAAGACGTGCTATTCAGACGACGGCGGGCGCACCTGGCGCAACGACTCGACCGACCTGCACGTGGCCTCGGGGGGACGGCACAGCCACTCCGGCGCGAACGAGCCCACGCTGACCCAGCTGGGCGACGGGCGCATCTACATGATCATCCGCACGCCGGCCCGCTGGCAGTACGAGTCGTACTCGGACGATGGCCGGACCTGGTCGGAGCCGCGGCGCAGCCGGTTCAAATCGGCCAATTCTCCGGGCTACCTCTTGCGCCTGCGCGACGGACGGCTGCTGTTTACCTGGAACAACACCCAGGGGCCGCCGTTCGGTGGCGAGCGCAAGGAGGTCTACTCCTCGCGGCACGTGGTCAATGCCGCGGTCTCGCACGACGACGGTCGCACCTGGCATGGCTACCGGGAATACGCCCGGCAGGCCCTGCCGGAGCTGCTCAACGATCAAGTCAGCTACCCGCGCATGCTGGAGCTGCCCGACGGTCGCGTGCTGATGATGTTCAACCACATCACCGACGCCTGGATGCACGTGGTCACGGACTACGCAGTCTTGGATCCCGACCGGCTCGACGAGACCGAGGACCGCGACGACTTCGAGCGCGGGCTGGATGGCTGGTCGACGAATGGCACCGCGGGCGCATCGGTGGTGGACACGGACGGCGGGCGCGTGCTGCGCCTGCGTCACACCGGCGAGCTGCCGCTGGGTGTCGAGCGCAACTTCCCTATTGGCGCCCGCGGCACGGTGTCCTTCGAGGTACGCCGCGACGAGGGCTCCGCCGGCGTCGACGTGGCGCTCGACGAGACCTTCTGGCGGCCGGACGACCGGCGCCCCGATGCGGCGGTCGAACTCGCGCTGGACGCGGAGGCGCTGGCTGCCGGCGCCTGGACGCCGGTCACGATTCGATGGGACATCGCCGAACAGACTGCGACCGCGACGGTGGGCGAAACCGAGCGCACCGTACCGATCCGGGACGGGCGTCTGGGCCTGAGCTATCTCACGCTGCACGGTCGGGCGACCGCCGCCGAACGCGGCGCGACCGACGTGCGTCGGCTGCGAGCGCAGGTGCAAAACGCCTGAGGCGGATGTCGAAGTCCCCGCGCATCGCCGTCAGGCGATGGCGAGATCGATCCAGAGGCCCCAGTGATCGGATGCGAACAGGTCGTCCGTGCGATGCCGAGTTCCGAAGCGCCCGGTGTCGGCGATTTGGAGCCGCGCGGGATGGCGGCGGTGAACCAGGACATGGTCGATGCGGATTGGCTGCGCCTCGGGATGGTGAGTCAACTGGCGATATCCGGAGTCCATGGCCCATTGGTTGAACATGGCCGAACTCGTGGGCCAGGTGGGCGGCGCTGTGGAAAGGGACGGCACCGACTCAAGTCCCGCGCTCTGCATCAGACCAAACAGGAACGAGCTGTGCGACTGCACGTTCAAGTCGCCCATCAGCACGAGCAAATCCGACTCCTCTGACAGCGAGGCCAGCGCCTTGGCCAGCTCGGGCACGGCCACCCGCTGGGCGGCGGGCAACGATGACATCGGCAGGTGCGTGGTCGCCACGGTGGCCCGGAATCCACCGATCTGCCACTGCGCGGTGAGCAGCCAGGGCTCGTGAAAGCCGAGGTCGGGAACGGCGTCGCGGTGGGCCAGCCGCAGCCGCGACGTGCCGGCCGGCGGGACGCGCGCCAGCAGGGCCGGACCCATCCGCGCGGACGGGTCGGCGGTCGGTGCGTCGATCCACTCGACGAGCGGGATGCCGGTATCGCCGGCGGCCTGCTCGGGCGTGGACCGGCCGGCCTCCCATGGCTGACGGGCGGCGCGAGCTTCGTGGAGGAAGACGACGTCTGGATCGAGGTCGGCGAGCTCCGCGGCAACGAGCGGGCGCCGGCGCTCCCACTCCCAGGAGAAGCCCCAGATGTTCCACATGGCGACGCGCAGCCCACGCGACGAATCATCGTCGGAGCGGCACCCTCGGCTCGCTGGCAGATGACTTGGGGATGGATTCCCGCCCCGTATCGAGTACGGGGCAGTCTCTGCGCGGGAATGACCGATCAATGTGTCCTGCCTGGGGTGCTCGTCGCGCGTGTATGTCGTCCTATCGTGCAGCAAGCGGCGCCCGGCGCGGGCGATTCCGACCGGACACACCCGTGGTCCTGGGGCGATCCAACCGACCGCGGGCAGCGCGGCTAGGCCACCACGACCAGGTGGGGCGGCGCCCACATGCGCCTGCCGTTGGACGTGGGATCAACGCCATATATCTGGCGCGGGGTCATGACCGGTGTGTCCGAAGCCCAGGGTGCGCGCGCGTTGTGCTGAAAGATCTTGATGCCGCGCCACTCAAACTGCGGGTACGCCGTGGGGCTGGTGATGGCGTTGTACTTCGACACCTTGGCGTTGGGGCTGCCAAAGCCGTCGGCGTCGAAGACCAACTCAACTTCAGGGTAGATCTGGATGTTTCGCTTGCCGGGAACCATCGACCAGGAGTCGGAGACGGCGTCAACGAACTGGTGCACGATGAGCACTTTCTTGTGCGACAGGCCCTCCTCGCGCACATAGGAGGCCAGGAGGGCCTGGACCTGGTTGATGCTGGAGGCGGAGAGGGTTCCAGTCGGCTTGCCCGGCGTGTCCTGGTCGGGTTTGGTCGCGAACTCGGGATCAAGCGCCACGTGCACATTGGGATAGGCCAGATAGCCGGCGTCGATCATTCGCCGAATGAAGTAGGTGGGCGAGAGACGGCCGAGCTGGCTGTCGAGGATCACGGCCATGTCGCGATCCGCCGCCGGCTTGATGTACTCCTCGATCAGATCCACGCCCGACGCGTCGAGGAAGATCATGCAGCTGTCGTCCGCGGTGTAGCAGGTGCGAGCCAGCGCGTAGATCAGGTGCGGCGCCACCTTGACGGGCGCTTCGGCGAACTCCGACATGCCGCGAACCCACGGCTCGACGCTGCGTTCCAACTCATCGAACGAGTTGAGCGCCCCAAGCATCCCGAGCACCGGGGCCACGCCGAAACTGCGACCGTAGACCGAGAGCAACGAGTGTCTCTGCAGGACGGACAGCGGTCCGAGCGGGGTGGCCGGCAGCAGGTGCGACCACCAGTCGCAGATGCCAGGATCGGGCTCGGCCGCCTCGCAGATGAGGTCGGCAATTGACTCCGGATGTTGCGGAGGGCTGATTTCGGCGGGAGGTTGCAGGCTGCCCGCCGCGCCGTGGGGCTCGGTCGCTGCCGATGCAGCGGCGACCCTCCCCAAGAGCGTGCCTGCCGCGCCTCCCGACAGCAGCCCCAGGCCATGCCTGAGGAACGAACGACGGTTGAACATTCCTTAGGCTGCAAGTCTACCAGCAGAGTGGGCAAGGAATACAACATATAGGCGGGAATAGGACACTCCGCCATATATCGTGTAGCCCCACGCCGGCGGGCCGACTCTACCGACTAGATTCTCTTGCAATTCGCCGCGGTGGCGCTGTCGGGATCGAAGCGGAAGGCCGGACGACGTTGGCTAGGCCACCACGACGAGATGCGGTGGCGCCCACATGCGCCACCCGGCCGGCGTTGGGTCGAGCCCGTAGATCTGGCGCGGGGTCATCACGGGGGTATCGGAAAAGCGGGGCGCGTGCGGGTTGTGCTGGAAGATCTTGATGCCGCGCCACTCCAGCTGCGGATACGCCGTGGGATCGGTGACGGCGTTGTACTTATGCACCTTGGCGTTCGGGCTACCAAATCCATCGGCGTCGAAGACCAGCTCGACTTCCGGATAGATCTCGATTTCGTGCTTGCGAGGCACCATCGACCAGGAATCCGAGATCTCGTCCACGAACTGATGCACGATCAGCACCTTCTTGTGGGAGAGGCCCTCCTCGCGCACGTAGGAGGCCAGGAGGGCCTGCACCTGATTGATGCTATAGGCGGAGAGGGTCCCAATCGGCTTGCCTGGCATGTCCTGGTCCGGCTGCGTGGCGAATTCGGGATCGAGCGCCACGTGCACGTTGGGATAGGCCAGGTATCCGGCGTCGATCATCCGCCGTATGAAATACGTCGGCGGCAGGCGGCCGATCTGAGTATCCAAGACCACACCCATGCCGCGGTCGGCCGCCGGCTTGATGTAGTCCTCAATCAGGTCCACGCCGGACGCATCCAGGAAGATCACGCAGGAATCGTCGGCACTCTGGCACGGTCGGGCCAGCCCGTAGATCAGGTGCGGCGCCACCATGACGGGCGCTTCGGCGAACTCTGAAATACCGCGAACCCACGGCTCGACGCTCTGTTCCAGTTCGTCAAACGAGTTCAGCGCCCCCAGCATCCCAAGCACCGGGGCCACGCCGAAACTGCGGCCGTAGATGGAGAGCAGCGTGTGTGTCCGCAAGACCGACAACGGTTCGGGTGGTGTGGGCGGGGGAGAGTGCGACCACCAACCGCAGTCAATAGGGTCAGGTTCGGCAGCCTCGCATATGAATTGGAGGACGGATGCCGGAGGTCGAGAAAGCTCGGATTCGGCCGGAGGGCGATGGCCGCCTGACGCGCCGGAGGGCTCAGTCTGCGCCGATGCAGCGACCACCCTCCCCAAGAACGTGCCTGCCGTGCCTCCCGACAGCAGCCCCAGACCATGCCTGAGGAACAAACGACGGTTGAACATTCCTTAGGGTGCAATTGTAGCAGTAGATTGGGTAAGGGATACAACATATAGACGAGGCCAAAGAAACTCCCCCATATGTCGTGTAGCCACATGCCGACGGGCCGACATTGCGGTTTTGATGCCTCTGCAACACGCCCCTGCGGCGCTGCCGAGGGTCCGGCTACTTCGGGAACCTCTGAACAAGCAGCGCGTCACCGCGGGCATCGACCTCCCATCCGTTCGATAACTCCTTCGACAGGCTCAGAGCCTGCCCCGTACTTGATCCGCGGGCAACCGGATGGGGATAGAGTCCACGCCCCCATGCGGAGCTTTCGTCGGCGACGCTTGGCTAGGCCACCACCACGAGGTGCGGGGGCGCCCAGATTCGCCACCCGGCCGGGGTTGGGTCGAGCCCGTAGATCTGGCGCGGGGTCATCACGGGGGTATCGGAAAAGCGGGGCGCGTACGGGTTGTGCTGAAAGATCTTGATGCCGCGCCACTCCAGCTGCGGATACGCCGTGGGATCGGTAATGGCATTGTATTTATGCACCTTGGCGTTGGGGCTGCCGAAGCCGTCGGCGTCGAAGACCAGCTCGACTTCCGGATAGATCTCGACGTTCTGCTTGCCCGGAACCATCGACCAGGAGTCGGAGACATCGTCAACAAACTGGTGCACGATCAGCACCTTCTTGTGCGACAGGCCCTCCTCGCGCACGTATGAGGCCAGGAGGGCCTGAGCCTGATTGATGCTGGCGGCCGAGAGCCTGCCGATCGGCTTACCGGGCATGTCCTGGTCCGGCGCGGTGGCGAACTCAGGATCGAGCGCGATATGCACGTTGGGATAGGCCAGATACCCGGCGTCGATCATCCGCCGTATGAAATACGTCGGCGGCAGGCGGCCGATCTGGGTAT
>DAOUHO010000102.1:0-16893 GCA_034428595.1 Chloroflexota bacterium
GCATCGCCCGCGACGCCGGCGTGCGCTCGAAGGTCGCCGTGCGCTCACTGCAGGACGGACTGGACCCGGTTGGCGCCTGCGTGGGCATGCGCGGCACACGGATTCAGAACATCCTCCGCGAGCTCGGGCAGGAGAAGGCCGAGATCATCGAGTGGGCGGCCGACCCAAGCGCCTTTGTGGCGAACTCGCTGAGCCCGGCGCGCGTGCAAACGGTGCATATCAGCCACGCGGAACGCACCGCGGATGTCTTCGTGCACCCGGACATGGTGTCGCTGGCGATCGGCCGCGAAGGGCAGAACTCGCGGCTGGCCGCGCGACTGACCGGCTTTCGCATCAACATTCGCGATGCGTCGGCGCCCGCGGAAGCCCGCGGCGTAGCCGCGCCGGATGAGGACGAGGTCGACGCGGATGCTTCGGTGGAAAACGGGGCCAGTGGCGCCGCCGAAGATGCCGGAGAAATCGATGTGGACACGGCCGGCGCTACCGCCGAGCGGCCGGCGGCCGGATCCGCGGAGACATAGCTCTGCGTCATCAGCCGCAGCGCACCTGCATCGCCTGCCGCACCAAGAGTTCCAAGCGCGAGTTCGTGCGCATCGTGCGGACCCCCGCGGGAGCGATCGAGCTCGACTCAAGCGGGCGCGCCCCAGGGCGCGGGGCGTACATTTGCCGCGATGCGGCATGCTGGCCCGCGGCCATCAAGCGCGGCGCGCTGGCGGCGCAGCTTCGCGTAGCGATTCCCAATTCGACGATCGAAGAACTCGGCCATGAAATGGAAGCTGCCCGTGAGCAACGCCTTGAGCCCGCGATGAGCGACTAGCGTGGCGCGTGGTCGCCGCCCGGCGCGGCGTGCACCCCACCGACCCGGCGGCCGCCGCAAGGCCCCGCCGCCGTCTCCGGCCGCGCCGGCACCGGCGCCCGCGGCGCCGGAAGCCACGCCGATGCGCACGGTGCCCCTGCCCGAGACGGCCACCATCGCGCAGATCGCCGAACGCGCCGAGGTCGAAAGCACCGACATCATCGTCGAGCTGCTCTCACGCAACGTGCTGGCGACCATCAATGCCGCCATCGACCGGGATACCGCTCGGGCAGTGCTGGCCAAGTTGGGCGTCGACGTCACGGACGAAGTGGCCGAACCCGCGCCGGCGGCGGCTCCCGTCGAGGAAGCCACGGCGCCGGACGACGAGCCCCCGGCGGGCGATCCGCGTCCGCCCGTGGTGACGGTCATGGGTCACGTCGACCACGGGAAGACCACGTTGCTGGATGCCATCCGGCAAACGCAGGTCGCCGCGGGCGAACACGGCGGGATCACGCAGAGCATTGGCGCCTATCAGGTGACGACCGGCGAGGGCGCCATCACGTTCATCGACACGCCGGGCCATGAAGCGTTTACCGCGATGCGGGCGCGCGGCGCCGGGGTGACCGACATCGTGGTGGTGGTGGTGGCCGCCGATGACGGCGTGATGCCACAGACGGTCGAGGCCATTGGACACGCCAAGGCCGCCGGAGTGCCGATGATCATGGCGGTCAACAAGATCGACTTGCCAACGGCCAACCCGGAGCGCGCCTTCCAGCAGCTGACCGAGCATGAAGTGGTGGTGGAGGCCTACGGCGGCGACGTCGTGGCCGTGCCCCTGTCGGCTGAGCAAGGCGACGGCATCGACGAGCTGCTGGAGTACATCAATCTGACGGCGCAACTCGAGGAGCTGCGGGCGCCCGCGGACGGACCGGCGGTCGCCACCGTGATCGAGACGCGGCTCGACCGCAGTCAGGGACCCATTGCCAGCGCCATCGTCACGAGCGGAACGCTGCGCGTCGGCGACCAGGTGCAGGTGGGGAACGTCGAGGGTCGCGTGCGCGCGCTGTTCGACCACAACGGCGAGCGGCTCAAGCAAGCCGGTCCGTCGACGCCGGTGCAGGTGGTCGGCCTGGAGTCGACCCCCGCCGCCGGCGATCAACTGCAGGCGGCGAAGCGGAGCAAGCGCCGCCGGCGCGCCGAGCGGTCGGCGGCGCAGCGCGGCGGCGGCGAGCAGGCGATTCGGCTCAGCCTGGAGCAACTGGCGGCGCAGATGACCGCGGGCCAGCTGCACCAGCTGAGCGTGGTGGTGAAGGCCAGCACGGACGGTGCCGCGGCCGCGGTGGTGAAATCGCTGACCGACGTCGGCGAGGCCCGCACCCGGGCCGTGGTGATCTACGAGGGCGTGGGCACGATTACGGAATCAGACGTGAATCTTGCCGCCGCCGCCGAGGGCATCGTGGTGGGATTCGACGTGCGGATCGACCCGGCCGCACGCGCCGAGGCTGAGCGCCAGGGCGTGGACGTGCGGGTCTACTTCACGATCTACGAGCTGATCGACGAGGTCGACGCCGCCCTGCGAGGGCTCCTGGAGCCAGAAGAATTCGAGGTGGTCGACGGGCGGCTTGAGATTCGTGGGGAGTTCCGCAGCGAACGCACGCTGCAGATCGTTGGCGGCATGATGCTGACCGGACGCATCTACCGGGGCGCCGACGTGCGCATCCTCCGCCACGGCGAGGAGATTGGCCAAGGCCGGATCAGTACCGTGCGGCGGTTTTCCGATCCGGTGGAGGAAGTGCGCGAAGGGTTTGACTGTGGGCTGGGCGTTCAGACGACGACGAACATTGAACTGGCCGACATCATCGAGGTCTTCCACACCGAGACTCGTCAGCCCTGATCGTCGGCGCCGCCCGCATGCCCACGCGCCGCCCAGAGCGCATTGCCGCCCAGATTGCCCGCGAAGCCGGAGAAATCGTCCGCTTCACGCTGGGCGACCCGAAGATCCGGCTGGTCACAGTCAACCGCGCACAGGTGAGCCCCGATCTTCGCCGGGCCACAATTTTCGTCACCGTGCTCGGCGACGCGGCGCAGTGCGAGGAGTCACTGGCGGCGCTGGAGCGAGCAGAAGGCGTCGTGCGGCGCGAGCTGAGCGCGCGCCTGCGGCTGCGCTTCACCCCCGAAATCAGGTTTCAACTCGACCCGGGGATGGTCACGGAGGAGCGCCTGCGTCAGCTGCTGGATGAGGAGGGCGAGGATTCAAACCTTGGCGCGAGCCTCCCCACCGAGCGGTCCGAGTGAGCGCCGGTCCCCATTGCACGGCACGCTTCCGAGACTGACGACTTGTGTCCTCGCCGGTTGACGTTCCGAGCGGATTCCTCGTAACGGCCAAGCCGATCGGAGCGCGTTCGACGGCGCTGGTTCATGCGGCGCGCGTCTGCCTGGGCCGGCGGAAGGTGGGCCATTGCGGCACGCTCGACCCCCTGGCCGCGGGCGTGCTGCCCCTGGCGATCGGCCACGCCACCCGGCTCAGCGAACACGTGCTGCGCGCGCCCAAGACCTACATTGCGGCCGTGCTCTTTGGCGTGCAAACCGCCACGGACGATCTGGAAGGCGTCCCTATGGGCCCACGGCAATCTTCCCCGGAATCGGCCGAAGTTCTCGACGTGCTGCCGGAATTCGTCGGCACGCTGCACCAGCGCCCGCCGTCGGCGTCGGCGGTGCAGGTTGACGGACGGCGGTCCTACGCACGGGCGCGGGCGGGAGAGGAATTCACGCTCCCCGAGCGGGAGGTCGAGGTGCACGCGATCACTCCCGTGGCGCAGGCAACCGTCGCGACGGCGGTGCTCGACGACCGGTTGGTGCTGAACGGCGACGGACCCGGCCAACCGGCGCTGGTCGTCGCCTTGGAAGTGCGGTGCGGCCGAGGGACGTTTATCCGCAGCCTGGCCCGCGATATCGGCGAGACGCTGGGTTGCGGCGCGACGCTGCTGGCGCTGGTGCGCACCGCGGTCGGCCCGTTTACCCTGGCCGACGCCATGGGCCTGGCGACCTTGCGCCGGGCGTCGCCGGCGGAAGTCGCGGAACTGGTGCAGGCGCCGGACGTGGTCCTGGGTGACGTGCCCGCATGCCTGCTCGCGGCAAACGACCGGGACGATTTCGTGAACGGACGCCGCTTGAGCTCTCGGTCCGCGCAAACGGGTCTGCATCGCTTCTACGATGCCGACGGCGCATTTCTAGGAGTCGCCGAGCATGAGGGCGGCGAATGGCGCAAGCTCCGCGTGATGCTGGCAGCCGCATGAAGCTGCCGGCACAGATCGGCGGCTGCCCGGTGCACACGGACCTTGGCGCTCTCGGCGCGCACGAGCCGACGGCGCTCACGCTGGGCCGTTTCGACGGCGTGCACGAGGGTCACCGCGCCCTGCTGCGCGCCACGGTGGCCGCGGCGCGAGAGACGCCCGGAACCCGCGCCGTGGCGGTCACGCTGTGGCCGCCGCCCGAGTGGATGCTGCGCCCGGCGGAACCCCGCGCGTTGCTCACGACGCTGCACGACCGGCTGGCGCTGATGGCGGCCACCGGCGTTGACGCGATTGTCGTGCTCACATTCGATCTCGACTTCGCCCAACAGAGCCCGCGTGAGTTCTTGACCCGACTGCGGGACGAGGCGGGCATGCGCGACCTGGTCTCGGGGCCGAATGCCCGGATCGGCAAGGGCGGCGCCGGCACGCCCCCGGTTCTGCGGTCGCTGGGTCGCGAGTTGGGCTTTCGCTTCCGGGAGATCGTTTGGCACGGTCCGGCCGGAGCCAATCGCAGCTCAACCATTCGGGCCGCGCTGGCTCGCGGCGACATTGCCGCCGCCAACGGCGGACTTGGCCGAACATACAGTCTCGAGGGCGTCGTGGTGCGCGGCGCAGGCGAGGGCCGAATGCTGGGCTTCGCCACGGCGAACGTCTCGCATGCCGACTGGCTCTGCGTGCCCGGGGACGGGGTGTATGCGGGCCTGAGCGTGGTCGATGGATCGCAGCCGCTGCGAACCGCCATCAGCATCGGCACACGTCCCACGTATGGCGAGCATCCGCGAGTCGTGGAGGCTCACGTGCTGGATGCCGAGTGCGACTTCTACGACCGACCGATGCGGCTGTTCTGCGTCTCGCGCCTGCGTGCGCAGCGCACGTTCAGCGACACCGAGCAACTGGCGGAGGCGATATCCGAGGACATCGAGGCCGTGCGCGCTGCACCGTTACCGCCAATCGAAAGCATGTCGCCGTTCGTTCCCGACGTGCAGGCGCGCGCCGCGAGTGTGGGCTAGCTCACAGCCGCCGGGCAGGTCCGTCAATCACGCTGCCCGCAGAATTCGATGCGAACCCTGGATGTCTTCGTAGCCGCCGACTGCGCCGCCAGCGCGACGGCGCGGTGCATCGCCGCCGACGTGGCGCGCGCCGCGCCGGACCTGGCCGTACGGGTCATTGACGTCCACGCCGAGTCCGCGTGCGTGCCGGCGGCGGTCGTGGCTGTGCCAACATATGTGCTGGACGGTCGTTTGATTCACTTGGGCAATCCGAGCCCTGCGTGGCGCAGCGATCTTCTGTCGCGTCTGGAGAAAGGGGCAGCGCGTGGACCTTGAGTCCCAGCCGGCCACCAGCCGCTCGCTGGGGCGGGCGGTAGTCCGAAGCGTCGCCGAACGGAAACGCCAATACCTCTCGGCGGTCGATATCTTCCGCGACCTGTCGGAGCAGCAACTCCACGATGTCCACCAGATCTTTCGGATGACCAGCGTGCCGAAAGGTCGCATTGTCTTCCAGCCCGACGAGACCGGCGAGGGATTGTTCATTCTCAAGTCCGGCGGGGTTCAGGTTTACCGCATCTCCCCGGAGGGCAAACGCTTCGTGGTGTCCACCGTCAAGCCGGGCACGTTCTTTGGGGAGATGGCGTTCCTGGGACAGTCGATGTATGGGTCGTTTGCCGAGACCACCGAGCCGTCGGTGCTCTGCGTCATGAGCCGCTACGACATCGAGCAGCTCATGCAGCGCTATCCGGCAGTTGCGGTGCGCATGATGCAGGCGCTGTCGCAGCGGCTGAGCGAGGCGGAGACGCAACTCGAGGACCTGGCGCTCAAGTCGCTGGCCGCGCGCCTGGCCACGTTCATCCTGCGCCACACCGGTGACGACGACCGGCAGATGCTGGGGCTGACCCACAACGACCTGGCCGAGCGCGTGGGCACGTCCCGAGAGACGGCCACCCAGGCGCTGAATGAGCTCAAGGCGGACGGGCTGATCGCCATTGGGCGCAAGCGCATCGAGATTCTGGACCGGGAGGGCCTGGAGGCGATCGCGGAGTCGTATTGAGGACCGAGCGGCGCCTTTGTGTCCAAGTCTGAGACGCCCGCTTGAATTCTCCGCTGGGCAGCACCTAGATTCTCGCCTTCGGAGGCCTTGGAATAGTTGGTTGACCTTTCACTCTCAGGTCTCGGATCCCCTCTCCCATCGAGAGACCTTTGCATCACCCTGCCGTCGTGCGGATAGTGAGGTGCGCCCGTTGTCACCCGTGAGGCCCCTGGATTTATGCAAAGGTCTCCCTTCGCGGGAATGAGGGATCCAGACCCCCTACTCCGTCGCGCGGCGCAACCCGCTCAGAGCGGGTTGCGCCAGCGGAGACCCGGAAAGCGCCCGAAGTCCGTGTCGGTGGAGTGCAACTCCGCTTGGTATTCCATCGCCAGGGCCGCCAGGTGCGCGTCGGTCACGAGGTTGGCGCCGACGCCGACGGCGGCGAGGCAGCGCCGGAACAGGGCCAGGTGATCCCGGCCGGGGTTCAGGGGAATGACATTGGGCAGGCGGAACCACTCGTCCACGTAGCCGGCCGCCGTCGCCGGCGTTGCGGGGTCCGCCAGTACCCGCGGATGGGTCATCAGCCGCACGAACCCGGTGGCCACCGCCCAGGGCACGCCAACGCGCTCCGTCCCGTTCACCGACGCTTCCCACCAGCGCCGGGCCGGCTCGTGGCAGGGCGCGCCGTCGTTGTAGGCGTAGACCAACAGGTTCAGGTCCGGGACGATCACTCGCCGTCCCGGCCGATGAACTCCTGCGTTTCCAGCTCATCGTTGAGCTGATTGAGCTTGAGCGGATCCACCCCTGGCCGGAAACCGCCGTGAAGCGGCTTGACCCGATACGCCGGGCCCTCCTCGCGGACTGCGGGCGACATCCCCCGGCGCAAGGTGTCGTTTACGACCTGCTTGAACGGTCGGTCTTGAAGACGGGCCTGCTCGCGCAGGAAGTCGGCAACGTCAGCGTCGAGCGTCAGCGTGGTTCGCATGGAGACATCATGATGCCGTATGTACGCGATGTCAAGATGTCTACTCGCTCGTCTGGATTCCGCGCGTGCGCCGCCGGGAGTCGGGTCGACCAGGGACGCGGCCTCGTTATTCGACCGCGCGGATCTCAACGACAGCCGGCGACCAGGGAGGCATCGGTCGGGCGACGGTATAGGCGCCGTCTTCGGCGTTGAAGCGGTCGCCGCGGTGGCCCGGGCGCGGGGCATACCAGCGGTGGCGATCGAGCCCCAGCCGGTCGAGCGGAATCTCGGCGCTGACTGTCCGGGCCTGGTCCGAGAGATTGAACAGGTACACGACCATGCCGTGCTCGGGGGACAGCACGTGCACGTGGACCTCCTGGCCGAAGCCGAAGAACTCGCCGCGCTTGTAGTAGCGATCCAGCGCGCGGTAGCGCCGCATGGCGTGGCGCTGCAGCGCCGCGACCCGCGGGTCGGCATGGGTGCCGCCGACGCCCAGGTGCCGGCACGTCGAGGCGTACCACCACAGCGCCAGCGCATGCTCGTTGTCGTCGCGCAGGTCGATATGCAGGTAGAGCGGCACGTTGCAGCCCAGGTTGTAGTCGTAGAGCGAACGCGCCCGCCCTGACAGAAGATCGTCGAGGGGCCGCCACATCAGCTCGAAGCCCCAGTTCTCGTCATAGCTCCGCGGGAGCGCGTGCTTGTAATACACCGGCGTGAACCGGGTAGCGCGGCCGCCCGCGATCATGTCGTGCATCTCGATGAGCACGTGCGGAAAGCGGGCATGCAAGCGTTGCGCCAGTTCAAGGCTGGCGCGGCAATGGGCCTCGTGGGTATATGGCACGGCGTGACCATGGTCGAGACTCCAGCAGCCGCCGCTCCACCAGTTGCCATCGAACATCAGGAACGCCACGCCGTCGGCGCAGTGCTCCGCCAGACGCCGCTCAGCCTCGTCGAGGTATTGACGCGAGCCTAGGCACACGGCCCCTTCGATCGGCGCGCCGTCAGGCCCCACGCGAAAGCCGGCGCGCGGCCACTCCCGCACGCCGCGCCCGTCATAGGACAGCCAGGACGCCAGGGGGCAGTGCAGGGCAAGCGCGAGACCATGGATTTCCGCCAGCTCGCGCACGAAGGTCCGGCGGTCGCCCAACCACTCCTCGCCCCAGCGCAGCGTGGCCATGTCGGTATCCCAGCCGGGGTCGAGATACAGCGCCCCACAGCTATAGTCCCGCGCCTTGGCGGCTTCCTCGAACATCTTGTCCTTGGTGTAGATGTGCGAGCGCGTCGCGCGCGGCGCCGGTGGATCGCCGGGCGTTCCCAGCCACCACTCCGCGTTGTCGTAGAGCTCGTTCCAATGGACCGGCGGGTCGTAGTCGGCTGGGAAACGGCATCCGTGCTCGTCCAGGAACGCGCGAAACGCATAGCAGGCCTCGGCGAAGCCGCCCGAGACAGAGACGAAGTGCGTCACACCGAGCTCGACTCGCGCACCCGCTTCGAGACGATCGAGCGCGAACGGCGCTCCGGAGCGCCGGGTGGCGCCGGCGAAACGCAACCAGACGCCGTCGGCCTCGACCTCAGGCGTCAACGCGGCGAACTCCAACTCTTCTTGATTGAACTTGAAGATGCAAAAGGCGTGCCCCTCGTGCAGCCACGCCCAGCCTTCGGAGAATCGGCTCGGCGAGGGCACGTATCCGAAATGCGCGGCGCCGGAGGGCAATTCCGCCACCCGCAGCTCCTCGCCCCCGCCCCGCAAGAACTCGTCCACGCTGAAGTCCTGGTCCACGCCGGCGGGGTCCGTCGCCCGGTGGCGCAGCGGCACCGCGACGAGGCGGTCGCCGGCCAGCTCGGGAAGAACCTGTCCGACGGCGTTTGCGACCGGCCGTCGCATGCCGAGCGTGAGCTCGTCGAGCATGGTGACTGCGCTTCCGAGGTTTTGCAGCGTGATGCGTTCCTCTAACACCGGCCGCGCGGCGGGGGCCGTGAGCCGATGGCTCACCCGCAGGCCGCCCAATTCGCCGCGGATCGTCAGCGTGTCACCGGCCACGCTCAGCGACGGAGCTTCTAGCGCCTCACCCACACAGGCGCCGACGTCGGTGCGGCGCACGGCGCGATACAGGTATGGCCCATCGGCAACATCGAAGCCGGTTGCGCAATCGTGAAGACGAAGGTGGATCTGTCGGCCGTCGCGCCAGGCCGTGAGTCGATAGGCGTCGTTGGCGACTTCATAGGTAGCCGCGTCAGCCATGCGCATCGTGGATGAGACTGGACCCTTGCCGCGTGGTGGGATCCTGCTCGCCATTGGTCAGCCGGGGTGCGCGAGTATGCCAGCCTTGGCTACGGCCGCGAGGATGGAGACGCCTCGGGGTCGATCGCGTTGACGGGCGTCCGCGGCACGTGGTGACCGCGATCGGGCAGATCGCCGACGCTAGGCCACCGGTGCCTCGATCAGAGCGGGTGGCGCTGGTGTCGGTCGGATTCACAGCCGCTAGCTGTGGGGCTTCTTAGGCGGCCTCTGGCGCATACACGCGCAGTTCAGTGTGCCGCGCCAGCACGTCGAAATCGGCGTCGTGGTGCAGGACCGGCGCGCCGGTGCGTATGGCCGCTGCGGCGATGAGGCAGTCGATAAGCCTGCGAACGGTTTCCCCTTGTTGGCGACACCGGCGGTAGAGCGCTGCCGCATCGTCATAGTCGCCCGCCACGATTGGAATCTGGACTGCCCGTGCCAGCAGCCGTCGCAGGCTCCGCAGATGTGACTCGTCTCGTGCCCCGGCCAACAGTTCCATGCGGACTGCGTCACATACGACAATCTCAGTCGCCAGCAGTTCGTCGACGCGAACGCAGACCGTAGACCCGGTGTCCCGCAGGAACTCAATCCAGGCCGACGTGTCGACCAGGATCACCGTGACCGATCGGCGCGCATCGTATCGAGGTCACCCTCCCAGCCGCTGCCGCGAAGCGCGCGGGCTTCTTCAAGGGATAGCGGTTCGGCAGCCAGCGTCCGCAATGCGTAGTTGATCGCCTCGCGTTTGGTCGCGAGCCGATAGCGCCGCATCACCTCGGCGCAGGCCCGTTCGTCAATATCAACATTGGTGCGCGCCATACACCAACTATACACCAATGTTGAAACGAGACAGACCTCAGAGCGGATTGCGCCAGCGGAGGCCTGGAAAGCGCCCGAAGTCCGTGTCGGTGGAGTGCAGCTCCGCCTGGCATTCCATCGCCAGGGCCGCCAGGTGCGCGTCGGTTACGAGATTGGCGCCGACGGCGGTCTGGACATCGCCGGTCCTGATGGGGTCATCCGCCGCGGCGTGATCCGCGACCAACCCCTGGGACAGACCTATCTGGTCGTGCGGCGGACGGACGGCCGCATCGTGCGCCGCTGGGTGGCTCCCGACAGCCCGCTCGTCTACCAGATTGATTGGACGTTCGTACTTGCCTGGTTCAACGTGCCGGCGGAGGTGGTTGGCGCCATTCCCATGGACGACCAATGGACCGCCCCCAACCAACTCGTGCGCCGCTTCGACGGTGGCGACGACCGCAGCTTCAGCTTTGACGCGGGGCTTGGGCAATGGCGCCACGTGCCTGACCCCGCCACCTTCCAGGCCTTGGACTTCTATTGGTGCGACGTGACAGCGTCCAACGCGGCCTCTTTCGCGCGCATTCCCATCGGCCCGCCTCGCTTCCCCAGCGCCGTACCGGCAAGGGGGGATTACCCGAACTGCGGGGTGTAGGGACTCCAACTGCCGGCTACCCACGTCGGGCGCACCGGACAGACGATTGTTAAGCTACCCAACTTTGGTATTACAACGGTTGATTAGATGACTTAGCCCATGTAATCATTGGCTGCACCGCCGCCCGTAGAGATCCCACAGCTGCTGTCGAGAGCTGTTCAAGTGCTGCCGAACCGTGCATGGCTAGACGGCCTAACGGCAGCCCTCCTGCTGCTGGCCGCCTGCAACGGCGGCGCGTCCGTGTCGAATGGCGTCGACGAACGTCCGCTGCGCATCGTGGCCACGATCGGGCAGATTGCCGACGCCGTGCGCCGGGTCGGTGGCGATGGAGTGCAGGTGCACGCCCTCATGGGGCCGGGCGTCGATCCTCACCTGTACCGCGCCAGCGAGAGCGACATCACCCGTCTTGAGTCGGCCGACGCCGTGTTCTGGAACGGCCTTCACCTCGAGGCGGGCATGACCGGCGTCCTGGAGCGCATGGAAGATCTGGGGGTGCGGTCGGTGCGCGTGACCGACGGCATCGACCACGGCCGGCTGCTGGCGCCGCCCGAGTTCGAGGGCGCCTACGACCCGCACGTGTGGTTCGATCTCGACCTCTGGACGGTCGTCGTAGCGAGCGTCCGTGACGCCTTGGTCGACATGGACCCCGAGCGCGCGGCGATCTATCGAGCCAACGCGGAGGCGTACATCGCCGAAATCGAAGACCTGGACGCCTATGTCGCGGAGCAGGCCGACACGCTGGATGCGGGCATTCGCGCCTTGGTCACCGCCCACGACGCGTTCAACTACTTCGCCCGGCGCTATGGCTTCGACGTGCGGGGCCTCCAGGGCATCAGCACCGAAAGCGAGGCGAGCACCGCGGACGTGCAAGCGTTGGCGCGGTTCATCAGTGACCGCGGGATTCGCGCCGTCTTCATCGAGTCCTCGGTGCCCGACCAGGGCGTGCAGGCCGTCATCGAAGCCGCGGGCGCGCGCGGGCACACGGTGGTCGTCGGGGGCGAGATCTTCTCCGACGCCATGGGCGCGGCAGGCACGCCGGAAGGCACCTACCTCGGCATGATCCGCCACAACATCGACACGATTGTCAGCGGGCTGACGGGCGAATGAGCGCAACAACCTCGCGCACGCCGCTCGCCGCTCCGACGGAGGCTGACGCCCCGCTGGCGGTCGAGGCCACCGACGTCACGCTCGCCTATCACCAACGCCCTGCGCTGTGGGACGTGGACCTGGAGGTGCCGCGCGGTGTCTTGATGGCCATCGTGGGTCCCAACGGCGCCGGCAAGACGACCCTGCTGCGGACCATCCTCGGCCTGCTCCGACCCGCTGCCGGGCGAGTGCGCATCCTTGGACGACCCTACCGCGCGCAACGCCACCTGGTGGCGTATGTGCCGCAGCGCAGCAGCGTGGACTGGGACTTTCCCACCACGGTGCGCGACGTCGTCGCCATGGGGACCTACGGGCAGCTGGGCTGGATCCGCCGCCCCGGCGCAAACGAACGCCGGCGATCGCTGGACGCGCTGCGGCAGGTTGGCATGGAAGCCTACGCCGATCGTCAGATCAGCCAGCTCTCGGGCGGGCAGCAGCAGCGCGTGTTTCTGGCCCGCGCGCTGGTGCAGGACGCCGAGGTCTACCTGATGGACGAACCCTTCCAGGGGGTGGACGCCACCACCGAGCGGGCGATCGTGAGCCTGCTGCGAACCCTGCGCGCCGCGGACAAGACCGTGGTCGCGGTGCACCACGACCTGCAGACCGTGGCGGAGTATTTCGACTGGGTCACGCTGCTCAACGTGCGCCGCATTGCAGCCGGACCGGTCGCGGAGGTGTTCATCGAGGAGAACCTGCGGGAGACCTACGGCGGGCGCGTGTCGGGCATCGCCGGCGGACACGCCAACGGGACAAGCGCGAAAGCAACCCCGTGAACGCCTCCAGCCGGCGGAGCTGACGGCCATCCGCGTGGATGTATTCAGCGACCTGCTCTTCGACTACACGCTGCGCACGGTGGCGCTGGGTTCGGCAGCGCTGGGCGTGGTGAGCGGCGCCGTGGGCGCGTTCGCCGTGCTGCGGCGGCAGGCGCTGCTGGGCGACGCCATGTCCCACGCGGCGCTGCCGGGCGTTGCCCTGGCGTTTCTCATCACCGGCAGCCGGACGCCGCTGGTGCTCATGATCGGAGCGGCGGTGGCGGGATGGATCGCGGCGCTGGCCATCATCGGGATCATCCGCGCGTCGCGGGTCAAGGCCGACGCCGCCATGGCCCTGATCCTCAGCGTGTTCTTCGGCGCCGGACTGGTGGTCCTCACGTTCATTCAGCGACAGCCGGCGGCCGGCAAGGCCGGGCTGGATCGATATCTCTTCGGCCAGGCGGCCGCTCTGCTCGAAATCGACGTGATCACCATGGCCGCCGTCGGCGCCGTCGCGGTGCTGGCCCTGCTGGTGCTCTGGAAGGAGTTCAAGCTGCTGAGCTTCAATCCGGACTTCGCCGCCTCGCTGGGATATCCCGTTCGCCGGCTGGACGTGCTGCTGACGAGTCTGCTGGTCATCGCCATCGTGGTGGGGCTCAAGACGGTCGGCGTGGTGTTGATGAGCGCCATGGTGGTCGCTCCCGGCGCCGCCGCGCGCCAGTGGACCGACCGCCTCGGCGTGATGGTGATCCTGTCGGCCGTCCTCGGTGCGGCCGCCGGTGTGGCCGGCTCGGTCATCAGCACGACGGCTCACACCGCCACGGGGCCAACGATCGTCCTGGTCGCGACGGGGTTTGTGGCCCTGTCGCTGCTGTTCGCGCCGCGCCGAGGAGTCGCGTGGGCACGTTTCCGCGCTTGGCGGGGACGCCGGCTGCTGGCCGTCGAGGCCGTGCTTGGCGATCTGGCGGCGCTTTCGGCGCAGCACGACCGAGATCCCGCCCACGCGCACCACGTGGCCGCGCTGTACGCGATTCGCGGTCGTGCGGTCGTTGATCGTGCGCTGGCGGAGCTGTCCGCGCAGGGCCTCGCCCGGCACACGTCAGACGACGCCTGGACGCTGACCGACCTTGGACGCGACAGAGCCTCCCGGGAAGCGCGCTTGCGCACGACTCAAGCCGGCGCCCCGTGACGCCCGCGCAGCTCGAGGTTCAGATCGTCGCGGTCGTGGTGGCCGCCGCGTGCGCGATTCCCGGCGCTTTTCTGATGTTGCGGCGGATGTCCATGATGAGCGACGCCATCAGCCACACGGTCCTGTTGGGCATCGTGCTGGCGTTTTTCATCGTGGCCGATCTCCGTTCGCCGCTGCTGATTGCCGGCGCGGCCATCGTGGGGCTCGCGACGGTCGCGCTGGTGGAAATGGTCAACCGCACCGGACTAGTTCGAGAGGACACCGCCATTGGGCTGGTGTTTCCCGCGTTGTTTTCCATCGCCGTGATTCTGATCTCGGCTCTGGCGGGGGACGTGCACCTGGACAGCGACGCCGTCCTGCTTGGAGAGCTGGCGTTTGCCCCGTTCAACCGCTTCACGCCGTTCAGCCTGGACCTGGGTCCGGTGGCGCTCTGGGTGATGGGCGGCATTCTGCTCATCAACGCGGCGGTCTTCGGAGCGTTCTATAAAGAGTTCAAGCTGGCCACCTTCGACGCCGGGCTGGCGACGGCGCTCGGGTTCTCGCCCGCGTTGATTCACTACGGCCTGATGGGAATGGTGTCGGTCACGGCCGTCGGCGCCTTCGACACCGTTGGCAGCATCCTGGTGGTGGCGCTGATGATCGGTCCGCCCGCGGCGGCGTTCCTGCTGACCGATCGCCTGCCGCGCCTGCTCGGGCTCAGCGTGGCCATTGGGGCCGTCTGCGCGATCGGCGGGTACTGGCTGGCGCGCGCCCTGGATGCCAACATCGCCGGCGCCATGGCCACGGTCGTCGGCGGGGTGTTCGTCCTCGCCTTGCTGCTGGCGCCCGAGCGTGGACTGCTGGCCACGGCGCGGCGTCGCGGGCGCCAGCGCTGGGAATTCGCCCGACAGTTGCTCCTGATTCACCTGGCGACGCACGAGGGAACGCCCGCCGCCGACGCCGAGAGCCGATTCGACCACATGCAACGACACATGCGCTGGCAGCCCGACTTCGCCGATCGCGTGGTCCAATCGGCGACCGACCGCGGCCTTGTCACGCGCGATGCCGACCGCCTGCACCTGACCGAGCCGGGGCGCCACGCCGCGCGCCTGGCTTCGCTGACCTAGCGCGTACCCTTCCCTAAGCCGCCGCGCAGCACACGGCCGCGCCGCAATCCAGGAATGACCGCACACCCCGACTGCGAGCTGACCCACCCCGGTCACGGGCCGGCTGGAATCCCGCGGCGCGCCGACGTCGTCGTGCTCGGAGGAACGCCGGGCGGCATTGCGGCCGCCGTGGCCGCCGCGCGCCTGGGGCAATCGGTCCTGCTGATCGAATACCACCGGCACATCGGCGGCATGGCCGCCAGCGGGCTGGGCAAGAGTGACATCGAGCATCGAGAGCTCATCGGCGGCCTGTTTCAGGAGTTCACGGAGCGCGTGCTGGCCGCCTACGTGGCGCGCTACGGCGCGAAATCGGACAACGTGCGCCTCTGCGATCGCGGCTACTACTACGAGCCGTCGGTGGCCGAAGCGGTGTTCGAGGGCATGGTCGGCGAGCAGCCCGGCATTGGCCTGTACCGCGGGGCGCGGCTCACGACCGTCGAGCGCTCGGGCCACGCCTTGACGGCGATCCGCATCGTGGATCGGCGCAGCGGACGTCCGACCACGATCCACGGCCGTCAGTTCGTCGACGCCACCTACGAGGGTGATCTCCATGCGGCCGCGGGCGCCGCCTTCCGACTTGGGCGGGAGGCGCGCGAGGAGTTCGGCGAGCCGCACGCCGGCGTGGTGTACTACGACTACCAGGAAGGCAGATTTCTCCCCGGCGCCACCGGCGCGGCAGACTGCCGGCTGCCGGCCTACACCTACCGGCTGTGCCTGACGACAGACCCGGCCAACGCTCACCGGCTCGCCGAGCCGCCGCCGGGTTACGACCGCCGCGAGTATGTCGGCTATTTTGACGATCTTGCCGCGGGCCGGCTCAGCGGACCCAAGACGCTCAAGCCGGGACGGGGCTACCACCCGGCCCACTTCGACACGCTCGTGCGGGCGCTGTCGGTGACCGAGATCCCCAACCGGAAAACCGACGTCAACATCAACCCGCGCCCGCTGGGATTTCCTTTTCCGGAGGAAAACCGGGGCTATATCGAGGGCGACGACGCGACCCGGCAGCGCGTTTGCCGCAGGCACCGCGACCTGTCACTCGGACTCCTGTGGTTCCTGCAGAACGACGAGCAGGTGCCCGCCGAGCACCGGCGCATCGCCAACGGCTATCACCTGCCGCGCGACGAATTCACCGACAACGGGCACTTTCCCTTCCAGCTCTACGTGCGCGAGGGCCGCCGGCTCGTCGGCGAGTACACGCTGACCGAGCACGACATGACCACCGGCTCGCGCCGGCACGAGGACGCGATTGCGGTGGGCGAATTCCCCATCGACAGCTTCCCCTGCCGCAAGCGCCAGCCGACCGACACGCAGGTGCTCGAAGGCTATTTGGGCATGCTGGACGCGCTCACGCAGCCCTACGAGATCCCGTATCGCATCATGATTCCGGTGCAAGTCGAGAACCTCATCGTCCCGGTCGCGGCGTCCACCACTCACGTGGCCTACTCATCGATCCGCATGGAGCCCACCTGGATGGCGCTGGGCCAGGCGGCCGGAACCGCCGCGCACCTCGCGCTGCGGGATCGGGTCACGCCGAGGAACGTCCCGGTGGGAGAGCTTCAGCGCTTGCTCGCCGCCCAGGGCCAGGTTGTCTCGCGCCCATGTCCGTAGAGCAAGGGCCGCCGGTTGATCCCGGGCTGATGCTCGCCGGCCCGTGGGTGCCGGACGATCCGCACCAGATCGACTTTGCTTCGCTGCCGCGCGTGCCGTCGGAGCACGTCGTCGTCAGCGACGTGCGCGCCGGGGCGCACGTCGGCAGCGATCTCGACCGCGATCGGGGCGGCGTCAACCAGCACAACTACCTGGCCCATCACCGGGGGCGATTCTGGCTCATGTGGAGCGACGGTCCCGGCAT
>DAOUHO010000103.1:0-11773 GCA_034428595.1 Chloroflexota bacterium
GGCCCAGTGCTCACCGGCACGACACCCCAGCAGTGCTGCGGACCACCCCGCCACGCCAGCCGGGGCTCGGTCTTGTGGAAGCGATCCCAGGGTCGCGGGGGCACCATGAGCTCACCGACCGGCAAGGCTGGACCAGTGTCCCGGATCGTCCCGAGCTACCGGCCGAGTCCCATTAGGGACGCCCCTACAAGGCATGGCCGCTGTCCGGTGGCCCGCGCTGCATGCAGCGTGGGAAGGCGCCGGTCAGGCGAAGCGGGCGGGGTCGAAGGGCGTCAGGTCGATGGCCGGCGACTCGCCGGTGATGTGAGCCGCCAGGGCCGCCGCGCCTCCGGGGGCCATCAGCAAGCCGGCGCGTCCGTGGCCGGTGGCGATATAGGCACCGGAGAGGCCTGGCGCGGCGCCCAGGATCGGCAAACCGTCGGGCGAAAGCGGACGCAGGCAGGCCGTCTGCTTCACGACCTCGGCCCGCGACACGGCGGAGACAAAGCGTTCGGCTTGACAAAGGATCTGGCGTCGCGCCGCGGCGGTCGGCGTCTCGTCGAATCCCACGCGCTCCTCGGTGGTGCCGACGTAGACCAGGCCGTCGGCCTTGCGCGCCATGTAGTTGCCGTCGGTATCCGAGAACCGGGTTTCGGCCTGCGCGGGCGGCAGGCGCAGCCGTAGGATTTGGCCCTTGAGCGGGGTGACGGGCACGCGCAGCCCGATCCAGGCCCCGGCCTCGCTGGTCCAGGGCCCCATGGCCAGCACGACGGTGGCGGTGCGAACGATCCGGCCGTCCAGCTTTACCCCGGCGACGCTGCGGTTGTTGAGTCCGAGTCCTGTCACCCGTCCATGCTGAAACCGCGCGCCACGCGTTTCGGCAGCCTGGATCAGCGCTTGGGTGAACGCGGCGGGTTCGATCTCGGCGCTCGCTTCGCGAAGCAGGCCGCCTTCGACGGGACCGTCGATCCAGGCGCAGCGGGCGCGCACCTCGTCGGGCTCCAGCCACTGGGACGGGGCGGCCTCCCGCAGAGTCCTGGCTTCAACGGCGTCGGCGGCGACGAGCAGCGAGGGGCTTTCCGCAAACCCGTAGCTGGGCGCGCCGTGGGCCTCCAACTCCTTCACGAGCTCGTGATGCCTTGCCAGGCTGGTCCGCCACAGCGGGCCAAGCGGGCCGGCGGCGCGCGCGTCCGACGCCGGTGAGAGCAGCCCGGCGGCCTTGCCGCTGGCTCCCGACGCAATGGCGCGCGACTCGATCAGCAGCGGCCGCACGCCGCGCCCGGCGAGCTCGTAGGCCAGGGCGGCGCCCAGCACGCCGCCCCCACAGATCACGACGTCCGCCGACTGCCCGCTCATCGTGCGGCACGATACCCGAGTCGCGGCGCGCCGGCCCATGCGAGAATCCACCCGTGGATTCCCAGCGCTTTCGCGACGCCATTCGGCGCATCGACGCGGCCAACGCCGACGATCCGCACACGCTGATCGTCGACGGCGAGCCCCGCCCCAAGGAGCTCACCCACGCCGCGATGCTCACGGCCTGGGTCCGGCGCCTGCGACCCGACGCCGGCGAGGCGCTGCTGCTGGCGGCACGCGCGCACCACATCCGCCGCTGGACCATCCCTCGCGACGACTATCCGAGCGGCCGGAGAGGCTATCTGCGCTGGCGCACGGCGCTGCAGGCGATGCACGCCGCGGAGGTTGGGCGCGTCCTGCAGGAAGCCGGCTACGGCGCCGACGAAATCGCGCGCGTCCAGCAGCTGGTTCGGAAACAAAACCTCAAGCGCGACCCCGAGGCGCAAACGCTGGAGGACGGGCTCTGCCTGGTCTTCCTCGAGACGCAATTCGCCGACCTGCGCGCGCGGTATCCGGCGGCGAAGATCGCCGACATCGTGCAGAAAACCTGGCGCAAGATGTCGCCCGCGGCCCGCGACCTGGCGCTGGAATTGGACTTGCCGCCCGACGAGCGGACGGCGCTGGAGCAGGCCCTGGCGGAGGACGCAGCGCCTTCGGCGTAGGGGCGTCTCTAGTGGGCGCCCAAGGCAGTGAGTGGCGGGAAGACCAAGTGTGGCTCCTTAGATTCCTCGCTGCGCTCGGCATGACAAACACGGGCGGATCGGCGGCGGGCTCAGACCGGCCGGATGTCTTCCCAGGCGCCGGTTTCGCAGGAGCGGTCGGCGGCTAGACCGACCTCGTGCTGGCGGATGATCGCGTCGCGCAGGCCGGTGTTCGTCGTGCCCTGCTCGACGGCGTCGAGGAAGGCGCGCAGGCACTCGTGGACCCCGGGCCACCCGGCCGGCGGTTCCAGGGCGGGCTGCCGCTCCAGGCGCCAGTGGGGGAACCTCCGCGTGCGCAGGCGCCAGGCGCCCGCCAGCGGATCGCAGACGATGTCGCCGTCGGTTCCGTTCACCTCCAGGTCGATGCGCAGCGGCCCAACCGCTCCGATGTTGACCTGAAACGTGCCCAGCACGTCGCCGTAGTCCAGATGGGCGATGGCGCGCGTTTGTATCAGCCCCGGCGAGTCGTCGCCGTTGAGCACCAACACGCGGCGCGCGGTGCGGCCGAGCACGCGGTCCAGCATGTCCAGATACCACCCCGCCAGCATGTGCACCACGCTCAGCTGGTGCCGCGGTGGATGGCCCCACCCGGCTTGGAGCCGCACTTTCGCGGTTTGAGGCTGACCAATGGCGCCGGCGTCCAGCGCCTCGCGCAGGCGCGCGACGACGGGCAGGTAGGACAGCTCGAGATCGGGATGCACGAGTTGCGGCGCGGCTCGGAGCGCGTCCAGCATGCGTTCCACGCCGGTCCGGTCGGAAGCTACGGGCGGCTCGAACAGGAGCGGCAGGCCTGACGCCAGCGCGTCCGCCAGCACCAGCTCGTGCGCCCGATCGGGAACCGCGACCGTGACGGCGTCCAGGTCGGCGACGGCGAGAAGTTCAGACGCTGAGGGGAACACGGAAATCCCCGGCCCGATTTCCGCAAGGGCGCGGTCGCGCGTTTCGGCGCTGGGCGCCGCCACCGCCGTCACCGTGGCGCGACCGTCCAAGCGCAGCGCCGGGACATAGGCGCTGCGCGTCCACGCGCCGAATCCTATGAGGCCGAGGCGAATCTTGCTCACGACAGCGTCCGATGTGCGGCGAGGTTTCGTGGCGAGGGTACTTGAGGATGGACGGGCGGCAGAACCGGCACGGCACGCGCCATGAGTCGGGGTCGAGCCTATGGAATGGGCGTCACGCCGAGCGCGTTCTCGAAGACCGCAAAGGTCGGCCCCCCATCTTCGGCGATCGTGAGGCGCACCAGTGGGATAAGGGCTGCCTCCGTCCAGTTGTGCCGCAGCCGCAGCGCCAGCGTCCACACGCCGGGGCCGAGCCCGATTTCAGATGCCTCCAAGGGAATCAGGCGGCCCTCTCCATCCTCCAGGTAGAGGCTCGCCGCGCGGGCGTCGAACACATACCGCTTGCTGATGACTCCCTGGCCCGGGTGGAATTGCCCGGCGAACCACTGAGCCGCCACATAGCTGCGCCCGTCGGTCCCGAGGTCGCGCGGCAACGCCCACGGCGAGTCGTCAGCCGCCAGGATCACCCAATCCTGGCCGGTCCAGCGCCGCGCGGCATCGTCCGTAAGCGTCGCGGTAAACGCCAGCCGGCCGTCATCGATGCTCACTGACGACATCCGCACATGCAGGAGCGGCTCGGCGGCGGGCATGACCGGCGGCACGGCCCCGTCCGGGGCGTAGACCGCGAAATCATCGCTCGACCAGATCGGGGTTCGCTGGCCGGGCGAGAAAGCAGACGGCGCGAGGCGCGCCGAGGTGACCACGAGATCCGGCGTGCGATCACCGAGCGGCTCGGTGTGAAAGCCGGGCCGCAGGTGCTCAGCGAACACCCGCACCTCGCCGAGCAGTTGCGCGTGGGACAGCGCCGACGCCGCGCGCACCCACCCCAAGTAGCCGATGGACGGCGACAAGAACACGCTTGCGGACGGCGGGACCGCCTGGCGCAGAGCCTCGAACGATTCGGGGTCGGGCGGCGATTCGATTGCCAGAAACGCGGGCCGGATTCGGTAGAGAGCCTCGGCGCCGTCGCGCACCAGAGGCTCGAAGTAATCTGAATTATCGATCCATCCGGCGGCCCGCGGCGGAAGACTGGTTAGCCAATCGCCAGTGGCATGGACGTAATCGAGCCCGAGCCGGCGGATCGCCGAAGGCTCGAGTCGGCGGATCGCGTCGACATACTCCGGCCCACGCACTCTCGAGAAGCCAATGAATTCGGTAAAACCCGATGCGTTCGCGCGGCCCGTGGCGATGGACATCCCGATCGGATCCGGGGCGAGGATACGCGCGTCGGGTGCGGTGCGATCACGGATGTATGCGGCGACGCGATCGGACATGCCACTTCGGGTCACATAGCGTCCCAGGAAGTCCGAGGCCTGCTCCCTCTGGCCCGGCGCGGCATTGGCGAGCTGGACGCCGCTGCCGAGGCCCGCGCCGATGCTGCGCAGGGGCATCACAACGGTCGGCCAGGTGACAAGCACGACGAGCAGCGCGGC
Organism: Chloroflexota bacterium; assembly: GCA_034428595.1. GTDB lineage: Bacteria > Chloroflexota > UBA11872 > UBA11872 > UBA11872 > JAJECS01. The sequence continues at coordinate 4,525 of DAOUHO010000103.1, forward strand.
GGCGGCGTAGCGCCGGCGGGGGCGCAGGGCCGACAGGCTGACGCTCAGCGCGGCGAGCAGCCCCATGAGCGCGAAGTTTCGCGCGTGACCGTCCAGCCGGACGACATCCCGTGAGAACTCGTAGTGCAGCGTGAGGGCGGCGAGCAGAAAGAGCCCGCTCCCAAGCGCCAGGGCCAGCACCAGGCGGTCGCGCCACGCGAGCAGCAGGGAGACGGCGACGATCGCGACCACGCCAAGGCCAATCACGCCCAGACCGCCCGACACGTCGATGAAGTCGCCGATTGGACGACGGCTGCCTGGATCGTCCATCCAGGCCAGCGCGAGGCCGCTTCCGGACGGTCCGGTCAGGACGCCCGTAATGGCGCCGCCGCCGATGGCCAGAACGAGCGCGGCCAGCAGCGGTCCCGCAGCCGCGCGCAGAGCCGCGTGGAGGCGCTGCGCGCGCGCCGGCCTGGCCGCAACGAACCGCGCCGCCTCGAGCAGTATCCACAGGGCCAGCACCATCACGGCCACGGCTTCGTCGGCCAGACCCAGGAATCCGACCAGCGCCGCCAGGACCAGCGCCGACGGCCAGGAGCGGCGGCCGCCGCCGGTGACCCGCTCCAACACCACAAGCGCCAGGGCATACGCCAGCGTGAACGATGGCTTCCAGATATTTGGCGGCGACGCCTCAAGCACCGTCTCCCAGGGCGCCTCCGTCGACGGCCAGTAGACCTCCGCCAGCCAGGTGCGCACGCTGGCGTTGAGCGCCGGCAGCTCGCCGGGGCCGGGGAGCTGCACGATGCCTGGCGGCGGAGCGTAGTGGATCTGCGTCCAAGCGCCGGCCGTGAGCAGCAGCGGGGCGACGGCCACTACCGCGATCCACGATCCCCGGCTGAAGATCAGCATGCCCACGACCAAGGCGAAGCCCATCCAGAGATAGGCGCCCAGCACTTCCGTCACGAGCGCCAGGTCGGGTCCGAACGGCGGGGCCAGGAGACCGACCAGCAGATTGGAACCATAGTGATAGGCCGTGGGCAGATCCGGGCTCCACGGAAAGGCGGGCGGGTGATACCCGCCGGCTTGGATGGATGCCGCCAGTCCCAGATGCAGAAAGTCCTCGACAATTGTCAGGAGCTGACGGCTGGCCAGCGCGACCCAAAAGAGCGCCAGGGCCGCGACCACCACGGCGGCTGTCGTGCGCAGCCCGGGCCGCACGGGATCGCCGACGCGCCAGACGAGACCCGCGCCGAGCGCAAGCGTGAGCACCCAGGCCGCAACCACTCCCGCGGGCGCGGGGAGTGCGTAGAGGACGACGTTGACGACGAAGCCCCACAGCGCCGGGCCGATGACGAGGCCCTGGGCCAAGGCCAAGCGCTCGTCGCGCTGCCGGAGCACGGTGCGGGCGACGACGTAGCCCAGGGCGGCGAGCGCGACGAGCTCCGCCGCCAGCAGCAGCAAACCCGGGACGATCGCCCAATCGACGGTCATTCACGCGGCCTCAATTGACGCTGCTGCTTCCCTCGATTGCCATCTGCAGCGAATGCCAGCTTAAGAGTCGGCGTAACGGGAAGTGGAGACGCGCACGCTTAGAATGGAGATCTTCGAGAGTGAGGCTGGTGCGGGTGCGTAGCTCGCGGATGCGGCCCTCCGCGGGCCGCCAGGTCAATCGTGACGCGCGGGCAAGGCTTGCGCGGAGTTCGCTGATGCGGCCGCGGCGCTCGCGCGCCCCGGTCGCGGCTTGGGTGTGGTTGCTATCCGGCGCCGCTGCGGCGGCAATCCTCGCCGGCACGCTGGTATTCGCGGTGATTGCGGCCAGCGGCGTGGGCGCGGCCGCGGCCGCGGCCAGCACCCTGCTGACGGATGTGCCCGACGTCGAGGAGATCTTGAGCGTCGGCTCCGGCCTCTTCCAAACCACCACGATCGTCGACCGGCGCGGCCGCCAGCTGGGCGAGCTGCTGGGCCAGGGCCGGCGGACGCTGGTGCCGCCGGAGGCGATCCCCGCCGATGTGAAGGCGGCGGTGATCGCGGCGGAGGACGCCACGTTCTACGAAAATCCAGGGGTTGAGTTGCGCGCCATCGTGCGTGCCTTGTGGCAGAACTTCACGGGCGGAGAAATCGTCTCCGGGGCCAGCACGATCACGCAGCAGTTGGTCAAGAACGTGCTGCTCACGCCCGAGGAAACGGTGGAGCGCAAGGTCAAGGAAGCCGTGCTGGCGTGGCAGCTCAGCGAGCAATTCTCGAAAGACGAGATTCTGGGGCTCTACCTCAATCAGAACTACTACGGCAGCTTGAGCTACGGGGTGGCGGCGGCGGCCCGCACATATTTCGGAAAGCCGTTGGGCGACGTGACGCTGGCGGAGGCCGCGCTGCTGGCGGGGATATTGCGGTCGCCGTCCACGGACAATCCCCACGTCGACCCGGCGGCAGCGCGACGGGAGCAGCTGCGGGTGCTGGACCGGCTCGAAGAATCCGGTCTGGCGTCGCCGGCGCGCGTGGAAACGGCGCGCCGCGAGGTCATCACGATCATGCCGCCGCAGGCGGCCGAGCTGCGCGCGCCCCACTTCTTCCAGTACGTGCTGGATGAAGTGCAAGCACGCTACGGGCCGGACGTGAGCTGGCAGGGCTGGCGCATCATCACCACGCTGGATCTCGACCTGCAGCAGCAGGCCGAGACGGCGGCGCGAGAACACGTCGCCACGTTGGCCGACCAGACGGTGTCGAACGCGGCGCTGGTGGCGCTGCGGCCGGACACGGGCGAGGTTCTGGCCATGGTGGGAAGCCTGGACTTCAACGACGCGACGATCGACGGCCAGGTGAACGTGACGCTGGCGCCGCGACAGCCGGGATCGGCATTCAAGCCCGTCATGTATGCCAGTGCCCTGCAGCGGGGCTATACCCCAGCGACCATGCTGCTGGACATTCCAACGATCGTGCCGATCGTGGGGCAGGAGCCGTACGCGCCGCGGAACTACAGCGAGCGGTTCAGCGGACCGGTGAGCCTGCGCACGGCGCTGGCAAGCTCGCTCAATATCCCGGCGGTGCGGACGCAGATCGACGAGAACGTCGGGCTCACTCCCACGGTGGCCATGGCCGAGCGGCTGGGCATCACGACGCTGACGGACCCTTCGCGCATCGGCCCGGCGCTGGCGCTGGGCTCGAACGAGGTGCGCTTGATCGAGTTGACGAGCGCCTACGGCGTCTTCGCCAACGAGGGGCGGGCGGTCGCGCCCACGGGCATCCTGTGCATTCTGGACGCCCAGGGGCGGGTGATCGAGCAGTTGGGGGATGACGGCTGCAGCGCGCGAGTGCTCGCGGACGCGGCGGAGGCCCCGAGCCGGATCGCGGCGACGCAAGTGATCAGTCCCGGGCTGGCGTTCTTGATGACGTCGATCCTCAGCGACGAGAACGCGCGGGTGCTTGGATTCGGCGACACGCGGCGCAATCTCCAGCTGCCCGGACGCGCGGCGGCCGCAAAGACCGGGACGACGGAGGATACGCGCGACGCGCTGACGGTTGGCTACACGCCGCAGCTGGTGACGGGAGTGTGGGTGGGCAATGCCGACGGCACGCCGATGGACGAGGTGACCGGCGTGCGCGGCGCGGCGCCGATTTGGCAGCGCTTTATGACGGCGGCGCTGGAGGGCGAGCCGGCGCTGGCGTGGCCGCAGCCGGCAACGGTGGTGGTGCAGGAGATCGACGCGCTGTCCGGCCTGTTGCCATCGCCGTTCACACCCGAGACTCGAGAGGAGTTCTTCCTCACCGGCACGGTGCCAGCGCAGCGGGACATGGTGCATCAGGCCTTTGAGATCCACGTGCCGACGGGACTGCTCGCCACGCCGGATACGCCACGGGACGAGGTGGAGGAGCAGGTGTTCGTGGTGCTGCCGACCGAAGCCGAGGAGTGGCAGCGGACGCTGCCGGAGGACTCACCGTTGCGGCTGCCGCCCGAAGCCTTCGTCGAAGCGGTGGCGCCCACCGGCGCATCGGAGCGGGCGGCCATCACCAGCCCCGCGCCGTCGGCGCGCGTGCGGAGCGTGCTGGAAATCGCCGGTACGGCGGACGGCCCCCTCTTCGCGGAGTTTGAGATTCACTACGGCGTCGGGGAGGCGCCCGGACGCTGGGTGCGCATTGGCGCGGTTGGCGGGAGCCCGGTGACCGACGGGCCGCTGCGAGCGATCGACACGAGCCAGCTGCTCGACGGCGCCTATACGCTGCGCCTCACGCTGCGCGCGGCGAATGGTCGCGAGGATGTGGTCTTCCGTCGGTTTGTGGTCGACAACACCCCGCCGGCGGTTGCGGTGGCGGGCCTGGCCAACGGCGACGACCGTCCAGTGGGCGTGCTCGAACTACGGGCCGTATGGCAGGACGCGGGTGGATTGGCAGAGGTGGTCTACGAGATTAACGGCGAGGCCATTGGCGAGGTGAAACGCGCCCCATATCGCCTGCGCTGGACGGCGGAGCCGGGCACGTACACGCTGCGGGCAATCGCGACGGATCGGGCGGGGAACCAGACGGAGTCGGACCCGGTGACGTTCACGGTGCGCTGAACGACCCAGCTGACAGCCTCACAAATCCCTCGTCGCCCTCCATGCCGGCCGCCGAGCGGCTGATCGCGGCGTTGACGCGAGGGGACGGCGTTTCTAGACTCGTGCTACGCGCGGCTCGTGCGTGAGGCGCCGGCGCCGCGTGCCCCATTCGCGGCGGAATCGCCGAACCCATCCCAGAGGAACACCGAGTGCCTGAACGTCCACGCCTCCAGGCTTCCACCCGGACCGTGCGCGGCCGCGCGGTCAAGCGCCTGCGGCGGTCCGGTGTGATTCCCGCAAATCTCGTCACGCCGAATCAGCCGTCGACAGCGGTACAGGTGGATGAGCGCGAGTTGGCCACGCTGGTGCGGCACGGCGCCGATGGTCGCCTGCTGGACCTCGAGTGCGACGGCGCAACCGAGGCGGTGCTGTTCGACGAATACGAGTTGGACATCATTACCGACCGCTTGCTGCACGCGACATTCCGGCGCGTCGATCTCACCAAGCCGGTGACCGTTGAGGTGGCAATCGAGCTGCAAGGGACGGCGCCGGCCGCTGCGGTGATGGGCGTGACGGTGATTCAGTCGCTCACCTCGCTGGAAGTCGAGGCGCTGCCCAACGAGATTCCTTCGGGCCTTGTAGCCGACATTTCGGGCCTCGAGGAACCCGGCGACGAAGTGGTGGTGGCCGATCTGCGATCGGTGGACGGTGTCTATACGCCCGCGGGCGATGCAACCGATACGGTGATTTCGGTCCATGTGCTGCGGGCGCAAGCGGACGATGACGAGGAGGCGGAGCTCGACCTCGACGAAGTGGAGATCGAGCCGGGCGAGGAGGGCGAGGCCGAGGAAGCGCCGCCGGAGGAATCCCCGCCCGCGTAGACCGTACCGGCGCCCCGGCGGTCGGGTGCAAGTCGGCTGGACGACATCTCGGGATCGCGCCTGCGGCTGCGCTCGTCCCAACGTTTGCCGCATCAATCACCCGGACCGCAGCTCTCTTGAGGACCGATCAAAGCGCCCGCCGTGGCGGGACGGTCTAGAAGTGTGCGGCGTCGAAGCGGGAGCGCACGGCGCTCTCGTTTGCGATCTCCACGACCGCCACCACCGTATCGCCGGACCTGAGCACGAGGTCGGTGAACGTGAAGAGCGCATCGTCGCCGCGCAGCACGACGGCGACGCGGGCGCCGAACTTCTCGAGTTGCAGGTCGGTGACCGACGCGCCGGCCGCGGCTGACTCACTGGCCACCGTCATCTCGACGAGCTCGAGGCCGGCGGAGCGCAGGCGCATGAGGTGCACCACGGACGCCGCGCCCAGGTCGCGCTCGATCATGCTCATGACCAGGTCGGTGGCATTGACGATGGCCTCGATCTCCAGCAGGCGAAAGGCGTCTTGGTTCTTGGGGTTGTTGAGACGAGCAATGGTGCGCGCCCGACCGTTGGAGAGCGCGCGAGCAAGCTGACAAATGACGAGGTTGTCCTCGTCGTCGCCGGTGACGGCGATCACGAGGTCGGCCCGCGCCACGCCCGCCGTCGAGAGCCAGCGGCCCTCGGAGGCGTCGTGGGGAATGACCGAGGCGCCGAGCTCGTCCTCCAGGTCCTGCGCCTTGCGGCGGTCTTTCTCAAGCACGACGATCTCGTGCCCGCCGGGCGGCAGGTCGTGCGCCAGCGCGGCGCCCACCTTGCCGCCGCCGGCGATGATGATGAACACGCCTAAGCCGCCGGGGAGCCGGACAGCCGGTCAATGATCGCGCTGGCGATGATGTCCGTGGAGCAAATGGTCTCGATGCCGCGTTCGGCGAATACGCGAGCGCGCACGGGGTCCTTGACGCGGGCGATCACGCGCGGCACGTCGTATTTCAGGCGAGCCAACTGCACCGCGGTGAGATTGGAATTGTCGCCGTAGGTGGCTGCCACCAGCACGTCGGCGCGGGCGACCCCTGCGGCCTCCAGGACTTCGAGGTCGATGGCGGTGCCCACGAGCGTCGTGCCGGGGAAATCGTCGGGCAGCCGCTGGAACGCGTGGCTGTGGCGGTCGATGACGACGACCGAGTCGCCCGCGGCAGCCATGCGGGCGGCAATCTCGGCGCCGGCGCGTCCACAGCCGATCACGATGGCGTACATGTCCCCGCGCCCTTCCGACGAAACCGCCCGATCCCCGCGGCCCCCATGCTACGCTCCCGCGCGCTCGCTGTCCGAGGTCATCCCACCATGCTGTATGAGTTGCGCATCTACGAGATTCTTCCCGGCCGGATGCCGGTGATTGACGCGCGTTTTCGCGAGCACACGTTGGGCTTCTTCGAGCGGCACGGCGTGGAGGTGGTGGGGTTCTGGCATGAGGTCGTGGGCCGCAGCGACCGGCTGGTCTACCTGACGCGATTTGCGGACATGGCCGATCGCGAGCGGAAATGGGGCGCGTTCATCAGCGACCCCGAGTGGCTGCAACTTCGAGCCGAAACGGAATCCGACGGGCAGATCGTGGCCCGGATCCACAACCGCTTCCTCGAGCCGACGGACTACTCGCCGCTGCCGTAGGTTTCCCGGACTGATTTGACCTGTAGGGGCGTCCCTAATGGGACTCGGCCGGTAGCTCGGGACGATCCGGGACACTGGTCCAGCCTTGCCGGTCGGTGAGCTCATGGTGCCCCCGCGACCCTGGGATCGCTTCCACAAGACCGAGCCCCGGCTGGCGTGGCGGGGTGGTCCGCAGCACTGCTGGGGTGTCGTGCCGGTGAGCACTGGGCC
>DAOUHO010000104.1:0-33955 GCA_034428595.1 Chloroflexota bacterium
GGCCCAGTGCTCACCGGCACGACACCCCAGCAGTGCTGCGGACCACCCCGCCACGCCAGCCGGGGCTCGGTCTTGTGGAAGCGATCCCAGGGTCGCGGGGGCACCATGAGCTCACCGACCGGCAAGGCTGGACCAGTGTCCCGGATCGTCCCGAGCTACCGGCCGAGTCCCATTAGGGACGCCCCTACACGGACTGGGACGGCCTGGGGCCCGGATTCAATCCCCGTACCTGATTCGGGGATGTGATCGGAGCCTGTCTCTCTCGTGGGGCCTTCCGCCTCCCACGCTGCACGCAGCGCGGGCCACGGGAATCGAGTGGGGGACGGCCTTAGAAGAGCGCCAGGACGACGGCTGTTAGCGCGCTGAAAACCGCCGCCGCGCCGTAGCTCGCGACGATGAGCACCGCGGGCGGAGCATGCACGTGAAGGTCGATCAGCGTGTGCCGGATGCGGTGCGCGGCGTGAACCGCCGCCAGCGCCATGATCAGGCCCAGCACCGCCCGCACCGGAGCGTGCCGCAGCAGCGCGCCGATGCCGTCCTCTCCGTGGGCAAGGGCTCCGGACACCGCATCCCACCCGGCCGCCCCGCCGATGCCGGTGACAAAGATGATGGCCGGGATGAATATGGCGGCGGTGACCCCGCCCAGCCCGAAGAGCGACCACCAGATCGGCTCGTGCGACCGGCCTCTCATCCCGCGCCGACCCACCAGACCCAGGCGATGATCAGCCCGGTCACGACGGCCCACCCGCCGAACTGCGGCGCCACAAGCAACAGCGCGGGGATGCGCCGCCCCATGACTCGGATGGCAACGGTCTGCGGCAGCAGGTTGAACCAGGTGACCGTGTGCAACAGGGCGAAGACGATCGAAACGACGTGGAAGACGACCATGCCCGGGTTCCACAAGAAATCCAGATACGCCTGGTAGTCGGCCGCCGATTGGCCCGCCTTATGCAGCAGCACCAGCACCAGCACGACCTGCGCGGCGATGAATACCGACGAGATCTCGCGCAGAAACACCAGGAGATACGAGGGCCGCTTGGCCCACCACGTCCATCCCAGCGAGCGTGACAACGGCTGCGTCAAGACTTCACCGTCCACGGCATGAGCAGCCGCTTGTAGTAGTCGATGGCGCCGGTCATCTTGGCCTGCTGAATGGCGCCGGCCGGGTCCACGTGCTTGGGGCAGACGGCCGAGCACTCGCCGACGAACGAGCATTCCCAGATGCCCTCGTCCTTCAGGATCACGTCGCGGCGCTGCTCCACGCCCTCGTCGCGCGTGTCGAGGTTGTAGCGCTGGGCCAGCGCCAGCGCCGCTGGACCAATGAACTCGTCGCTGTGCGAGGAGACCGGGCAGGCGGCGTAGCAGAGCAGGCAGTTGATGCACATGCTGAACTGCTGATAGGCGGCGTGCTGGTCCGGCGTCTGCAGATACTCGGCGGTGAGGTCGTCCGTGGCGCCGTCCTCGCGGATGATCCACGGCTGAACGCTCTCCAGCTTCTCCATGAAGCCTTCGAGGTTGGTCACGAGATCCCGCTCGACGCTGAAGTTGACCAGCGGCTCGACCCGAATCGGCCCGGGCATGTACTCCGAGAGGAAGGCGGCGCAGGTGAGCTTGGGATAGCCGTTGACCATTGCCCCGCACGAGCCGCAGACGCCCATGCGGCACGACCAGCGATAGGTCAGCGAGCCGTCCACGGTGTCCTTGATGTAGTTGAGCGCGTCCAGCACCACCCAGTCCTCGTGGTAGGGCACGTCATAGATCTGGTAGGTCGGCTCGTCCCAGTCCGGCTGGTAGCGAAAGACCTCGAACCGGATCGTCGTCTCGATGGCCGTGCTCATGATTCGGTCTTTGCCGCCTTTGCTTGATCCGAGGATCCGTACGTTCGCGATCCGGGAGGCCACTTCGTGATGACCACGTCGCGGAAGGACACCTCGGGCGTGCCGTCGTCGCCGCGCATCGCGACCGAATGCTTCAGGAATTGATCGTCGTCCCGGTCCGGGTGGTCGGTGCGCTGGTGCGATCCGCGCGATTCGGTGCGGTCGCGAGCGCTTGCGGCCAGGGCCAGCGAAAGATCGAGCATGTAGTCGAGCTCGAGCGCGCTGATCAGATCGGTGTTGTAGACGTTGGTGCGGTCGTCGAGATCGACGCTGCCAAACCGCTCGCGCAGGTCGCTGAGGGTGGCGAAGGTCTGCTCGATGCCCTCCTGTGTGCGGTAGATACCGGCGCCCTCTTCCATGGTCGTGGTCATCTCGCGCCGCAGCTCCGCGACCCGCTCGCCGCCGGACGGCTGCTCCAGAATGCGTCGGATGCGAGCCCGTTCCTCGTCGACCTGTGGCTGCAAGCGGTCAATCGCTGCCGCGCCGGATACACTCGCGAAGCGCGCGGCGTTGCGTCCGGCGCGCGCGCCGAAGACCACCAGCTCGGTGAGCGAGTTCGAACCGAGCCGGTTGGCGCCGTTGATGCTCACGCAGGCGCACTCACCCGCGGCATACAGCCCGGGCAGGCTGGTGGCGGCTTCGATGTCGGTGTCGATGCCGCCCATCATGTAGTGCACCACCGGACGCACGGGAATCGACTCCGCGACGGGATCGATGCCGCCGTAGTTCCGCGCCAGCTCCCGCACGAAGGGGAGCTTGGTGTCGATGCGGTGTTCGCCGAGGTGCTGGATATCCAGGTGCACGTAGTCGCCGTACGGCCCTGAGTACGTGTTTCCCTTTTCCTGCTCCTTGATGAACGCCTGTGACAGCCGGTCGCGCGGGCCGAGCTCCATGGATCGCAGCTGCGGATGCCGCGGATCGTCCAGCGGCAGCGGCTCGCCCAGGTCGTAGTCGGCCAGATACCGCTCGCCCTTGTTGTTCCTGAGCACGCCGCCTTCGCCGCGCGAGGCCTCGGTGATGAGGATGCCGGTGCCCGGCAGGCCGGTGGGGTGGTATTGCACGAACTCCATGTCCTTGAGCGCCACGCCGGCGCGGTAGGCCATGGCCAGGCCGTCGCCGGTCTTGATGGCGCCGTTGGTGGTGAAGGGAAAGATGCGCCCGGCGCCACCCGTGGCGATGATCACGGACTTGGCGTAGATGGGCCGCAGTTGGCCGGTGCGCAACTCAATGGCCGTGCAGCCCTGACATCGACCGTCGTCCACCAGCAGCTTGGTGGCGAACCACTCGTCGTAGCGCGTGATGGACGGGAACTGCAAGCAGGTCTGGAACAAGCTGTGCAGGACGTGGAATCCGGTCTTGTCGGTGGCGAACCAGGTGCGCTGGATCTTCATGCCGCCGAACGGTCGCACCGCCACGTGGCCCGTCGCTTCGCGGGACCAGGGACAGCCCCAATGCTCCAGCTGAATCAGCTCGCGAGGCGCTTCCTCGACGAACATCTCGACCGCGTCCTGGTCGGCCAGCCAGTCCGAGCCGCTGATGGTGTCGTAGATGTGGTCCTCGGCGCTGTCGTTGTCCTTGATCACCGCCGCCATGCCGCCCTCGGCGGCGACGGTGTGGCTGCGCATGGGATAGACCTTGGACACGATGCCGATGCTGAGGTCGGGGTGCTCTTGGGCTACGGCGATAGCGGCGCGCAGGCCGGCGCCACCGCCGCCAATCACGAGCACGTCGTGCTGCAGTTGGTCCACGGCGCTCATGGTAGGTAGCTGGTGAGCGCCCCGCAAAGCCAGGGCGCGGGCAGTCCTCGTTGCGTCATTCCCGCGCAGGCGCGAATCCATGCCCGGGTTGCCTGCGTGCCCCACGCGCGCACTGCGTGACCGCCCGCGAATGCCGATCCGCCATGCCGCATTCCAATCGCGGGACCTTCCGCGCTAAAGCGTCGGACCGTGCGCCGCGCGGTCGCGGCGCAGCTCGGCGGCGATTTCGGGGCGACGCTCGATCAGGTCGACGAGTTCGTCGCGCATTGCCGTGAGATCGGCGTCGGCCGGCTGATTCGAGCGTCGCAGGTTCGCCAGGAGCTGCCTCGCTCGGGCGAGGTCGTCCGGCGCGGGGCGCGCGCGCCAGACCCGGCGCTGCGCCGCGATGATGAGGGTCAGGATCACCCCGCCTCCGGCTGCAATGAGCGCCCAGCGGTCGGCGGTGGTGGTGCGAATGGCGCGCACAACGCCGGGCAGCGTGGTATCGGCAACCTCGATGGCGAAGGTGGTCCGGGCCGCGACGTCACGGGCCTCCCATCGGTCCACTGCGATCCCGGCAAATGACGTGGCTTCGTGCGGCGTGAGTCCCCGTGGAGTCGTCACCAACACGTCCTGCTCGCTCAGCAGCCGCACGACGCCCGCGGGCAGCCCGATGAGCCAGTCGAACGTAGCCGCGCCGTCGATGAGACGCAGCCGATAGGAATAGGCGATGGTGGTGACGCCGGGTCGCAGCGGAGCCAGCACGGCGAATCCCGGTCCCCCAATGACCAGCTCGTTCGAGGTGAATCCGCTGACGGGCTGGAGGCCGAATGCGCCCTCGGGCACGGCGAACCGCAACGGCGGCGGGGCAGCGGTCGAGGCGGCGGGCCGGAACGTTCGGTCGCCGGGAACGAGGACGTCGACTACGTCGAGGATGGCGATGGCGTCGGCGGTCTGATGCCGCATGAGCCGCGACACGGATTGCAGGGAGATGCCCGGATTCTGGCCGGTGGACTCATGGATCGTGAGCGTGGTCTCGGTTTCCGTTTGGCCCACGAAGCGAATCCCGTCCGTGGCGTACGACACGCTCTGGTGATCCACGTGGGCGAAGTAGGACGCATCCGCCGTCGACGGGAGGTTCGTGAAGATAAAGGTTCCGTCCTGATTGACGGCGGTTGTGCGGGTAGGGAGCGCGTCAGGGCCTCGACGCCCGACAAGCGCCACCACCAGATCGCCTGGCACGGCGGCGCCGGAGGTGCCGTTGACCACTGTGCCGCGAATCACTCCCGTGTCCTGGGCGCCGACCGCCGGCTGCCAGGCTGCGGTCAGGATGACGGCTAGCGCGAGCGCCGCGAGCAATCGCGGCAGCTTTCGGGATCGCAGCGGGAGGTGGACTAGCCCCATGACGCGCCCAGGTCACGGCTGCGAAACACGGTGCCGTCGCGGGCGATGGCGTAAAGCTCGCGCGGCGCCGCGGCGCTGCCGGTGACGACGACGATGTCGGCGGCGAGCGTCAGGCGGTTCCAAGACTGCATGCCGTCAACGGACTTGAATACCCCGGCGTCGGTGGCGACGTAGACGGCGCCCTGGAATTCCTGGCCCGTGGGAGACACGTACTGGTCGCCGCTGTTTGGCTCGTAGTGCAGCGAGCGCACGTTGATCGTCGGCAGCGCCCCGTTGACGAAGCCGTTGGCGCTGCGCCACCTCCCGTCAAAGCCCGCGGCCAGCACGCCTTCGGTGGACGTGCTCACCACGATTTGCAGCTCGGGCTGCTCGACGATGGCGATGCCCGTCACGTTCGGCGGCGCGACGACCGGCAACGGCCGCCAGGTCGCGCCGTCGTCATCCGACGCATGAAGCGCTCCGGCGGCGTCGATCGCTATCAGGAGATCGGAGCGGCCGGCGGACGCGAGTTGCGCCAGGTCAAGCGATGATGTCCCCGGGGTCCAGTTGTCTGCCGTGCTGTCGCCGTGAAACGGCCCGTCGACGGTGATGGTGACGAAACCGGTGCGTGTCGCCGCCACCGAGCCAGTCGCGCGCGGAAAGTCGGCGGGCTGCCATGACGCGCCGCCGTCGTTGCTGACCTGCAGCCCCGTCGGGTGCGCGGCCACTAGCGTTTCCGGGTCTGTGGGCGAAACCGCCACCGCGCTGACCGCCGGAACGCCAACGTTGCCCACGGCGGTTTGCTCGCCGATGCCCTCGCGCGCGCCCAAGGTCACGACGAGCACCACCGCAACGAGCCCCACCACCAGCGTTGCCCCCGTGAGCAGCCAGACCAGCGGGCGCCGTGCCGACGCCGGCGGCAGCCTGGGCGTGGCGCGCTCGGGTATCCGCGGCCGATCGGCCAGCAAATGCTCGACTTGCGCCTCGGCGCGGGCGCGCCGCCGTTCGTGCGCCCCGAGCTCCAGGGCAGCCTGACGGCGCGTCTCGGCCGTTAGTTCGGCGTGCTCGGCGTCGCTGATCGCGCCGCGCAGGCGCTCGAGATCAAGATCGGTCATCAGGTCCAGGGACCGCCGCACCTCGTCGCTGAACGGCTGGCGGCGAGGACGGACGTGTCGGGACGCTTCGCGCAGCAGCGGCGTCGATACCCAGACCAGCCCGCCAACGGCGACAAACGCCAGGCCAACCAGCAGGACGACCGCCGTCACGTGCGCTCCCCGTGAGGCGGATGCCGCAGGCGGTCGATTCGGTCTTCGAGCTCCCGCAGGCTCTCGTCGGCCTTGGGGACCGGTTGGGGGCGGCGTCGCAGCAGTACCACTCCCACGGCCAGGACGCCCGCGGCGGCGGCGATGATCGGCCCGAGCCAGACACCCAGCGCCAGGCCTTGCTTCGGCGGGTCGCGCAAGATTCCGACGCCATAACGCGCCTCGAAAAAGTCGAAGATTTCATCGTCCGACGCGCCGTCGCCAATCTTTTCGTTGATGAGCGCGCGCATCTGCTGGGCCAACGGGGCGTTGGACTCCTTCACCGATTGGCCCTGACAGACCGGGCAGTCCAACTGGTCGGCGATGCGCGATTGGCGGTCATACAGGGCGTCGGCGTCGTTCTCGTCGGCTTGCACGACCGCGACGCCGAGGCTCGCGATGACCAGCGTCAGCACCAAGGCGGCGCGCAGGTTCACGGCGTCACCGGATGCCCTGCGGGCGCCGGAGCTTGCGCCGGCTGCCGCGTGGCGGTGGGCCAGGCGATCACGAGCACGCCGATGAAGTACAGCACGCCGCCAACCCACAGCAGCGGCACGAGCGGATTCACCAGGATGCGGAACGCCGCCGCCGATCCGTCGGGCTCCCAATCGTCAAGCAGGACATAGAGATCGTCGAGTCCGGGGAACGTGGTGCGAATCGCCACGTCGGAGGTGGGCTGGTTCTCCCAGCCGACGTGAATGCGGCGCGACGGCGTGAGGCGCGCCGGCGGCTGATCACCGCGCTCCACGTCCAGGTCGGCGTAAACGGTCGTCAGGCCGGGCTGCGACAGCGGGCGCAGGCCGCGAAACGTGACGGTGTGGCCATCCACGGTTGCGGATTCGCCATGCGCCAGGCGCACGGCCGTCTCCTGCCCGAATGACGCCGAACCGACGATCCCGATGGCGAACACCGCGACGCTGAAGTGCACGAGGTGGCTGCCGAACCGCCGCCGGCTGCCCATGACCTGGAGCGCGATGCGGGGTTCGTCGGCTGATTTCGGTGTTCGAGCGCGGATGCTGCGCGCCAGCTCGAGCAACGCTCCGGCGCCCACCAGAGCCGCCAGACCGAATCCCAATACGGCGAGCCCGGCGCGCATCCCCAGGGCGAGCAAGATGGCGGAGACCACGAAGGTGACGAGGATCGGCCAGCGCGTGGCCCGCCATGCCGCGCGCGCGGTCGTGCGCCGCCAGGCCAGCAGCGGGCCGATGCCCAGCAGCCCGAGCATGATCAGCAGCAGCGGCACGGTGACCTGGGCATAGAACGGCGGCCCAACCGCAATCCGCGCGCCTTGCACAAGCTCGGAGAAAATCGGGAACACGGTGCCCCAGAGCACCGCCACCAGCACCGCCATGAGCAGCAGATTGTTGAGCAGGACTCCGGATTCCTTGGACGCCAGCGACTCGATGGCCATGGGGGCTCGCAGCATGGGCAGCCGGTACAGAAAGGCCAGGACGGCAATCACCAGCACGATCCCGACGAAGGTGAGAAAGATCGGACCCACGTCCGAGAGCGCGAACGAATGCACCGACGTGAGAATCCCGCTGCGCACGACGAACGTGCCAAAAACGGCCAGGGCGAATCCCAAGAGCACCAGTCCCACGGACCACGCCCGCAGATGCCCGCGCCGCTCTTGCGCCAGCGCCGAGTGAACGTAGGCCGTGGCCGCCAGCCAGGGAAGCAGCGCGACGTTCTCGACCGGATCCCAGCCCCAATAGCCGCCCCAGCCCAGCACGCGATAGGCCCACCACGCGCCCAGCAGCAGGCCGGCGCCCTGGATGGCCCAGGCCACGAGCATCCAGTTGCGCATTTCGCGCAGCCAATCCTGCGAAAGCCGGCCCGCGGCCAGCATCGCCGCCGCGAAGGCGAACGGAATCGTGAAGGACATATAGCCGGTGAGCAGCATGGGCGGATGCACTTGCATGCCGCTGTCCCAGAGCAGCGGATTGAGCCCGCGCCCATCAACCGGCGCCACGACAAGCCGTTGAAACGGGCTCGAAACGAACACCAGCACGCCGATGAAGAAGAGCGCGATGGCCGCCAGCGTGCCGATGCCCCAGGGCGCGAGCGCGTCATCGCGCTTGCACATGCGCCACGCCGCCAGAGCGCTGAAGAGACTGAGCCCCCAGGCCCAGAAGAGCAGTGAGCCTTCCTGTCCGCCCCACAAGGCGGAGATTGTGAGGCCCAGCGGCATGGAGCGGCTGGACGTGTCGGCTACAAAGGCGATCGAAAAGTCCTGGCTGAGAAATCCGGCGGCGAGGGCGGCTACGGCCAGGGTCACGACGGCGGCCAGCACGACGGCGGCGTTGCGCGCGGCGTCCGTGAAGCCGGGACTGCGCCGCCAGACGGCCAGCCCGCTCATCGTGAGCTGCAACACCGCGACGCCGAAGGCCAGCCCGAGCGCCATGCGGCCAACCACCACCAGGTCGATCACGGGCGTGGCCTGTGTGCCTCGGAGTGTCGAGGCTCCACCCCGTCATTCCCGCGAAGAGCCTGCCCCGTACTCAATACGGGGCGGGAATCCAGACCTCGTCCTACCTGGAACCGCGCAGGGACTTTGCCGGACATCCTAAGTCTGATCGGGTTATGCAAGAGTCTTGTTGCCCCGCGAGGCTACCGCGTTCGCGTGCAATCCGGGCTCTTGGTTCCTCGCCGGCATACCTGTCCGCAATCCGCAGTTTGTCCCCGCGGTATCTCGCGGCGGGAGCGTGAAGTCGAACCTACTCCGAGGTCTTGTGACGTTGAGCGTCGAGCTCCCGCCGCACATCGTGGACCGCGTCGCGCACGCCGCGAATGCGGCCCGTGACGAACACGAGATATCCGAACAGCAGCACCCAGATCACCCCGTACCCGATGAGCAGATACACAAGCTCTTGCGTCATGTCCCAGCCTCCGGCGTTGCCTTGCCGCCCGCCATTTGCCATTCCTCGAGCCGATTGCGCACCAAGTCCCGAAGATCCTCGCCCTCGTCGCTGGCGCGTTCCAGCAGGTAGCGCTGGCGAATCAGGACGAAGAAGAACAACGTGAACGCGGCCACCGTGACCAGCAACGTCACGAGCATCTCCTGCGGCAGCGCGCCTTCGCGCGTGATCGACTGAACCGGGTGCAGGCTGCGCCACCACTGTACGGAGAACCATACGATCGGCACGTCCACGAATCCCACGATGCCGAAAATGGCGGCGACGCGCCGGCGGGCGTCCGCGTTGTCGACGTACATGCGCAGCACCAGATACGCCACGTAGATGAACCACAACACCAGCGTTGTGGTGAGACGCGGGTCCCAGGTCCACCAGACGTTCCAAATCACGCGGCCCCAGATGGCGCCGGTGGCCAGCGTAAGCGTGGTGAAGAGCACTCCGACCTCCGCCGCCGCAACCGCCAGGCTGTCCCAGCGCGGATCGCGTCGCCACAGATACACCGCGCTGGCGACCGCGACGATTCCAAAGGCGAGGAAGGCCAGCCAGGCCACCGCCACATGACCGTAGAGCAATCGCTGGGCATCCCCCTGCACGCGTTCCGGCGGCGCATAGATGAAGATCATGTACAGCGCCGCCGCCATGACGACCAGCAGCGCCGTGTACACCACGAGCCCGCGCCATCCGAACAGGGGTGGCTGATCAACCGCCCGACGGTGCAGCGCGGTGCCCAACAGGCCCATCGCAGACTCTCCTAACCGTCGACGGCGTGCGGGTAGAGCAGAACGCTCAATGCTAAGAATACGGCGGCCACTATGGCGAGCAAGCCGAACCATGGCGCCGCGCCCGCCGCCGGCGCGCCCTGGAGCGTCTCGAGGGTTGCTCCGACACCAGCCAGCATCACGGGAATCGCCAGCGGCACTGACAGCAGCGGCATCAGGACCTCCCGGGCCCGGCTTTCCATCGCCAGGGCGCTTTGCATGGCTGCAACCGCGCTCAAGGCGAGAGTCGCCAAGCCCAAGGTGGCGAACATGCCGCCTTGGAGGAGCTGCAGGTCGAGCAGCGCGCTGAGCAGCACGAGTTGCACCAGCCCCACGGCCAGCACGTGCGCGGCCAGCAGAACGTACTTGGCCAGGAACACGGCGCTCTGGTCGATCGGCGCCAGGCGCAGGCAGGTGAGCGTGTTGGCGTCGCGCTCGGACCCGAAGAGCCGGACGCCCGATAGGCTAGCTACCAGCAACAGCGTGGCCCATGCCACCCCGGCGGCCACCGCGGGCGCGTCCGAGGCTGCCGGAATCACGAACGCCATATCGAACAGCACGGTGATGAGCAGCGTGAATGCCAGCAGCGCGGGCGCCTGCTCTCGCGCTCGCCACTCCACCAGTGCGTCCTTGCGCAGCAGGGCCCACGCCGCGCCGAAGAACGAAATGGCCGTTCCTCTGGGCGGAGCCTTGCCGGTCGCCGGGCTGGGTACGGGATGGTCTGCTTGAACGACGCGACCCCGGTCGACGACGACCCGGCGCCCGCCCATCTGCGCGGCGACCTCGGGATCGTGGGTGCTCAGCAGCACGGCTGAGCCTGGGCACAGCGCATCCAACATGGCGGGCAGCCCGCGGACGGCGTCGCGATCGAGGCTGGCGTCGGGCTCGTCCAACAGCAGCACGGCGGGGTGGTGCAGCGCCGCAGCGGCGAGGGACAGCCGTTGGAGCTGCCCGCGTGAGAGCTCGCGCGCGCGTCGGTCGGCAATGTCGGCGAGCCCTACGACGCGCAGCGCTTCGGCGACGCGTGAGCCAGCGTTTGGCACCGCGTACAGCGAGGCCAAGAACGCGAGGTTTTCACGTGCCGATAGGTGACCGATCAGGTGCGGCGTATGCCCGACAAAGCCGATGTGACGGCGCGCGGCGCGCTTGCGCTGCACGACATCCGCACCGCCAACGCTGGCCTGCCCGCCCAGCGACGGCTGCAGGGTCGCCAGCGTGCGCAGCAGGGTCGTCTTACCGGCGCCATTCGGCCCCAGCAAGGCCACCCGTTCGCCCGCGCCCAGGGACAAGGAGACGTTCCGCAGCACATGGCGTCGACCGAATCCAACCGTGAGGCGATTCAGCGTGAGGGCCGGAGGCTCCGTGTCCGGCTCACCCGTTGCCAGCGGCGTCGGCCGCGTGGCAACCGGCTTCACTGCGCCGGGATCTCGCGAGGCTCGAACTCTGGGCCGTGCTTGACGATGAGGTTGCGCGCCTCGAAGACGCCGGTGCCCAGGAGACGGCCCTCCGCGATCACGTCGGAGTACTTGTCCTCCTCGGCGTAGCCGAAGAGATCCGGCGGTGAGCCGCGGAACTCCACCGGCAGCACGCCCGTGTCGTCCTCGATCTCGAAGCGGATGATGCCATCAGCGGACGCCTCGTGAATCGATCCGTCCACGACGATGCCGTTCACGCGCACCAGCTGGCCTTTGATCTCGTCCCCTTTCGCGTGCAGCTCGCCCACCGTGTGGTAGTAGACGGCGGCGCCCTGGGTGGCGGTCCAGATCAGAAATCCGAGCGCCGCGGCGAGCGCGCCGCCGACGAAAAGAACCTTGCCGGAGATGAGCCGGTTCCGGATGGGCTCTGGCTCGGCGGCGCTGGCGGGTTCGGAGGTGTCGGTCAAGGCGTCAATGTGTGCGCGCGGTCGAAATCAGCCTAGCCGATTGAGAGCGCGGCGCGTTCGATGACCTCATTGAGGATCACCGACAGCAGGTACACGACCAAGGCGATCACCACAATCCAAAACGTGCGGTCCCGCGTCCACCTCGACCACCCTCCGGCAGGCGGCGCTGGGCCGCGGCGCGATTGGGGCAGCGCCAGCCAGAACATGGCGAAGGCCAGCGCGATCTTTCCGGCGAGCAGGACGACGTAGGCGGCGGGCACGTTCGGTTCGGCAAGTCGCACCGCGGTGAGCAGCGCTCCGGTGATGATGAAGACCGCCACGCCCAGTCGCAGCGTGTGACCGGCGGCTCGTCCCCATGACATCGACGGGGCGCCCGGATCGAGTCCGCGGGCCCGCAGCGCCAGCAGCAGCAGCCCGCCGCCCAGCCACAGGCCGGCGGCCACGGCGTGCAACCAGCGCAGGATGACGAGAAAGACCGCCGGGCTTTCAGCCATTCGCTTGGCGCCTTCTGTTGATGACTGCCCCGCGCACGAATCCGGTCGATCTGTTCAGCAGTGCGGCGTCGCCGCCGGGCCAAACTCGCGACCTCGGCTGGCCCGCCGTCGACTCGCCACCGGGAGTGCTAACCGGCGCTAGTCAAGCGATCGAATGAATGTGACGAGCAGCCAGCGCTCTTCCTCGGTGAGGAGCGATTGCCAGGCCGGCATGTTGTTCACGCCGTTCGTGATCGTCCAGAACAGCGCCCCGTCCGACTGGGCCTTCACGTTGTCCGACGCCAGCGAAGCCGGACGCTTGGCGCCATAGCTCTCAAAGGCGTCCGCGACGTAGCTGTCACCCTCGCCGTCGGCGCCGTGACACATGGCGCAGTTGACGGCGAACAGCGCCCGCCCACGATCGATCGATGGTCCGACGAAGGGCACCGGATTCTCGAGATTGATGGTCGCGACGAAGTCCGTCACGGGCAGCTCGACGCCGAGGGTCGAGACCTGGCCCTCCGGCGGCGCCTCATACGGCGGTTCCTGCGCGCGATAGGACTGCTGATAGTGCATCTCGGGGAAGAGGTCGACCGGATACGCCCCGGTTTCGCACGCCGCGATGACGAACGCCGCCAATACCAGTCCAACGGTCAGACTGGCGGCTCGTCCTGCGCGGCGTGCGACGGTCATCAGGGTGAGGCCGCCGCCGGGTGCATGAGGCTGCCGTCCTTGCTGAGCACGTCGACGGCATCGGCTTCTTCCAGCGCAATCTGGGCGTCCGGAATCCGGCGCTCGCGCGCCATCCCCGACACGCCGATGAGGCCGTCGGCAATGCGATCGTCGTACACGCCGATACCGTCCGGCAGTCGGGACTCAAACAGCACGCCGAGCACGGTGAATAGCACCGCGCCGAGCATGGTGCCTTCGTAGAGCACCTGGATGATGGCGGGGACCGCGACTATGGGCTTTCCGCCGGTCACGATGGGCAGCGCGATCTGGGCGCCGATGTGCCAGGCGACGGCGACGGCCAGCCCACAGGCCGCGCCCGCGAACGGAAACGCGAACAAGCGATGCTTCGCGTGCTGCTCCCCGAACGCGCCTTCCGGATAGGGCGTGGCGGAAATGATCTCGATGTCGTTGCCGCCGAAGCCCGCGCCGCGGAGTCGCGACACGGCGTCGGCGGCGTCGTCGGGCTCGTTATACAGCCCAAGCAGCTCGCGCTTACGATCCGTATCTCTGGCGCTCATGAGTCCCCCCTAAGCCTCGCGCATCGTGGCCGGGACCCTTGCACGGCCGACCTTGATTTCGTCACGCAGAATCTGACCTTCCTTGATATCCGCCGCCGGCATGATCGGCAGCAGCTTGGAGAACACGAGGAACCCGGCGATCACCAGCGCCAGCTGGGCGGCGATGATGCCGAACTCCGCCGCCGACGGCAGGTAGTCGCCGTACTGGAACGTGAGGTTCGACTTCCGCTCGAGGCCGGGGATCACGATCATGTAGCGCTCGAGCCACATGCCGATGTTGACCAGCACCGTCGTCACGAACATCAAGAAGAAGTTGCGGCGCACGCGGCGGAACAGCCAGGCGCCAACCGGAATGATGTAGCCGGTGATGATGAAGATGATGGCGATGGCCGTCCAGGGCGGCTCCATCAGTCGACGCTGCCAGGTGTCGACCTCGGCCGGCTCGGTGCCATAAAGGCCGAACATGAAGTCCAGCATGAAGAAGAAGAGCCAGACCGTGGCCACGATGATGAGCAGGCGAGCCAGCGAATCGATGTGGTCCTTGGTGATGAAGTTCTTCAGGCCGAAGGCATAGCGCATCACGATCATCACGGTCACGACGGCGGACACGCCGGAGTGGACGGCCCCGATGACGAAGTACGGCGCGAACACCGTGTTGTGCCATCCGGGAATGATCGTGACGGCGAAGTCCCAGGACACGATGCTGTGCACCGAGACGAAGATGGGGAGAATCAGCGCCGAGAGCAGGATGCCGGCGATGGCTTGGATCCGCCACTGCCGGGTCGTGCCTCGGAAGCCCAGCGACAGCACCCCATAGACGGCTTTCCCGATTGGGTTCTTGACCCGGTCGCGGGCCAGCGCCAGGTCGGGCAGCAGCGCGATGTAGACGAACATCACCGTCGAGGTCAGGTAGGTGAAGATCGCGGCGGGGTCCCACACCAGCGGCGACCGCGGGTTGGGCCAGATGCCGCGCATCCAGTCGTAGGGAAACTCCCAATAGAGCGTGCGCCAGGGGCGTCCGCTGTGAATGATTGGGAAGGTCATGGCGGTCATCAGCGAGAAGATCGTCAAGACTTCCGCGGCGCGCGTGACCGGACGCCGCCACTCGGCCTGCGCGAGCCGAAGAATCGCCGATACCATGATTCCGGCGTGGCTGACCCCGATCCAGAACACGAAGTTCACGACCGGGAATCCCCAATAGACCGGGTGGGCGTAACCGAACAGCTGCAGGCCGAAGATCATCAGCAGAAGGAAGATGATGAGGCCCAGCGTGACCACGGCGCCGAGCAGGCCGGTGGTGGCGAAGAACCACTTGGGCCAGCTGAACACGAAGTCCAGCAGCTCGCGGTTCGCGGTTTCTCGATTGACGGTTACGGGTTCTTGCATGCCTGGATCAGTCCGGCTTGCCGAGCACGAGCACTTCGGCGTGCATGAACTTCTGCTCGCGGCGGTACATGGCGCCTTCGCGCATCTCCCAGCCGCCGGGCGTGGGGATGCGTGAGAGCACCCACAGGTAGCTCGCGGCCACCATGCCAACCACGCCGATCATGAACAGAATGTCGACCACGTTCGGGTAGTAGGGGGCCGGCAGCTCGGTCAGCCCATGCGAGAACGGGTTCTCGCTGGACATAGATGCCACGAACAGACGGATTCGGTCGAACAGCAGCCCGATCAGCACGACGACGGACACGACGGCTAGCCGCCCCAGCTTTCGCCGGATCGGGTTGAAGATCAGCGTGAGGAAGGGAATCAGAAACTGGCCGAACATCGCGATGAGGAAGGGAACGATGTAGGTGACCGCCACGTTGGTCTGGACGGCCGCCACCTCGCTGGGGAGGCGCGCATACCAGACGAGCAGGAAGTCGGACCAGAAGAAGTAGAACCAGAACAGCGTGAGCGCCAGCAGAAACTTGCCCAGGCTGGCGGCCTGCTCGTCGCCGATGAACTGGCCCACGCTCGGCGCGTAGCGGCGCAGCAGAAACAGCGTGATGACGATGAGCGCGATCGCGCCCTGGAATGACGTGATCACGTGGTAGGCCGGGAAGATCCCAGAGCGCCAGCCCGGCAGCAGGCTCTGGCCGAGATCCGTGGTCAGGATCATCGTCACGAACACGTACATCATCAGGTAGAAGGCGCTGATCCAGCGCATGGACGTCCGCAAGATTTCCCACTGCCGCTTGGTCCCGGTCCAGTTCAGGAACAGCAAGCGTTTCCAGGCCGGCATCGCGCGAACCCGGCTTGGCGGACCGGCGAGATCGGGAACGGCGGCGAACCACATGAGGGCGCCGCCCGCCAGCAGCATCACCGACACGGCGAGCTGATCCGTGAGAAACGGCGCGCCGCCGCCCCAACCGAACCACAGGTTCGCCCGCGTGACCCCGTCCTGCTCGAACGGCGGGAGCGAGCCCAGGATCGGGATGAGCAGGACGAACAGCAGCATCGACGGCAGGGCGAAGAGCTCGACGACGCGACGGGCTGGGAGCCCCCAGTAGCCCCGCGCCATGCGCGAGGCAAAGGCCACTAACGGCGCGGCCGTCACGGTTGAGAGCACGAACAGCGTGATTGCCGCCGGATAGGCCCACTCGGCGCGGTCGCCCCAGCTGAACAGCTTCACCACGTACATCACCACGCCGAGCGCCGCGAGCAGGCCGACGCCAACCACAACCGCGCTCTTGCGGCTGATGGCGATGGTCGACGGCCGATACGGCGGGCGCAGCGTCAAGCTGAGGCCGACGGCTTCCGGCTTAATCAATGGCCGGCCTCCTCGTCCTCGCCGACGTGGCTCGGGTCAACCTTCTTCAGGTAGGTGATGGCGGGCGCCGTGCCGAGCGAATCCAGCAGCGAGTAGGCCCGCTTGGAGTGGGACAACTCGCTGACCTTGCTGTCCGAGTCGTTCAAGTCGCCGAATACGAGCGCCGTCGTCGGGCACGCCTGCACGCACGCCGGCTCGACTTCTCCGTCGGCCACCGGCCGGCCGTCGCGGTCCGCCTCGCGCTTGGTGCGATTGATGCGATGGATGCAGAAGGTGCACTTCTCGACGATCCCCTTGGTCCGCACCGTGACGTCGGGGTTGAGCTGCCGGTCCATCGGCGACGGCCACTCGGGCTCCCAGAAGTTGAAATAGCGCACCGAGTAGGGGCAGGCGTTGGCGCAGAACCGCGTGCCGATGCAGCGGTTGTAGACCTGCACGTTGAGCCCGTCGGGGTTGTGATAGGTGGCCCACACGGGACACACCGTCTCGCACGGCGCGTTGCCGCAGTGCTGACAGAGCACAGGCAGGAACCGCGCCTTGGCGTTGGGCCACTCGCCTTCCCAGTAACGCTCGATGCGAATCCAGGTCTTCGCGCGACGCTCGATGACTCGCTGTTCTTCGTTGAGGGCCACGTTGTTCTCGGACTGGCACGCCACCACACAGGCCTGGCAGCCGGTGCATTTGTCGGCGTCGATGACCATGCCCCAGCGATGCCCGTCCGTCTCCGGATGCGGATCGTCGGTGGGCAGCGTCGCGGCGGCTGCGACCACCGGAAGCTCTGCCGTGTCGGTGGCGCTAGCCACTGGTTACTCGCACTGGTGGCGCCTCCCCGTCGTTGCGTGGACTCTCGATGACCTCAAGCGTTGGGAGTCGGTCGTGTTCGCCGGCCGGTCGGACGCGGGCGCGCGTGGCGCCCCACGCCAGCGACCCGCTTCCGGCTACCGCTTGGGCCGCCAGGGTCTGCATGACGTTCGCTCCTCGATCGACGTTCCACCGGCTGCCGAACTCGCGGCCTTGCCCGATCGGGATGGCCACGACGTCGGGCGGCACCACCGGCGCCTCGTACACGCGCGCCCGCAGCGTGCCATCCGGCGTGTCGATGTGCACCACGTCGTTGCGTTTGACGCCCAGGCGCTGGGCGGTCACCGGGTTCAGCTCGGCCCAGGTTGTCCAGGTGACGGTGGTCAGCGGATCGGGCGTGGCCTGGAGCCACGGGTTTGCCGACTCGCTGCCGGCGCCAAACGCCACGTTCTCGAAGGGAATCAGGTGCAGATCGAACTCCGTGGCGTCGCCGGCGAACGCCGGCTCGGCGAGCAGGCCGATGTGCCAATCGGGCTGATCCGATTGAGCCTCGCGACCATCACCCTCGTGCCATCGACCGCCGGTACGCAACAGCTCGATCCAGCCGCGGTCGAAGCCCTCTTGGCCGATCAGGGCCTGGGCGCCGTCGCGGACGGCGTCGCGCATGGTCGTCCACGGCGGCGGCGCGTCCGGGAAAAGCTCCGCGGTCAGCGCCAGCATCACGTCGCCAAAGCTGCGCGCATTGGTCCACGAGGTCACCACGGGCTGCTGGTAGCCCACGACTTCCATGTCGGGCGCGGGATCGGCCACGAAGTCGCCCCATTCCTCGAAGGGATGGGTGGCGGGCAGCACCAGGTCGGCGCGAGCGAGCGTCTCGTTGAGGAATGTGCCCATGCCGACCACGAACGACATCTCGTCAAGGGCGTCCGCGAACCGCGTTGACGCGGGCAGTCCGTAAACCGGATCGACATCGTAGAAGAAGGCCGCGTCAATCGTCTCGCTGCCGTCGAGCAGCCCGGTCGCGAGCGCGCCCCACTGGCCGAATGGCGTTCCCGCCGCCGTCGCCGGCACCGCGGCCGGGGCGGCGGGATTCGGTCGCACGCCACCTGCCGCCCCGGTGCTCCCGACGATGCGGTTGAGCAGCAAGGCGGCCGCGGCGTTGTCGAGGCCGTTGGTCTGGGCGAGCGCGGAGCCGCCGGCGATGGCCAGCGCGGGCGGATGCCCGGCGAATTCCCGCGCGATCTCACGCACCGTGTCGGGCGCTACGCCGGTGCGCGCCGCGGTCAGCTCGGGTGCATAGGCGTTGAGGGCGTCAATCCCGCCCACGGCGTTGACCGGATCGAACCAGCGGTCGTCGCCGGTCAGGTTCTCGGCGGCGATGACCTGGGCGATGCTCAGCGCCAACGCGCCTTCATGTCCTGGATTGACATAAATCCAACTGTCTGCGTTGGCCCCCGTGAGCGACATGTGAGATTCGATCTGGATCAGGCGGCCGCGGTTGGGCTCCTCGCGGAACTTGCCGTAAGCGGTGCTGTAGTGCACCGGCGAGAGCCAGGTGCCCAGGAAATCCGCGCCGAACGATAGGACCGCGCCGGCATTGGCGATGTCGAAGTGCGGCAACCGGGTGTAGCCGAAGACGAGCCGCGCGGCTTCACGCAGCGTGGCCGTGTCTTGTGCCTCGTAGACGAGGTGACGGCCTTCGCTGTTGGCGAGGAACTGCGCCAGCACTCGCAGGCGCGTGCCGCTCAACGGCCCCGTGACCACCAGCGGATTCCCCGCGGAGCTGAAGTTTTCCGTGAGCAGGTCGAGCGCCTCGGGCCAGCCGATGGCCTCGAATCGGCCCTCGCCGCGCGTGCCGCGCCGGCGCAGGGGGGTCTTCAAGCGGTCCGGGTTGTACAGCGACTGGACGCCCGCCTGTCCGCGAACGTTGGTCTTGCCCAGGTTGACCGGGAAGCCCTTGGTGCCCTCGACCTTCTTGGCGCGGCCATCCACGGTGCGCACCACCACGCTGTTGCCGCCCGTGGAGTGGGCGCAGGCGGTGGCGAACCACAGCTCTTGGCCGGGCAGGGTCTGCTCGGGCGAATGCACGAAGCTCTGCACCCGCGATTCGCGCTCGGGGGCCGCGCAGGCGACCACGGTGGCGCCGCCGGCCAGCGCGGCCGCCCCGGTGAGGAACCGCCGTCGCGCGATGCCGCTCATCGCCTGGCCCCGATCATTTGTGACATACCGCGCAATCCAGCGGGGCGCTGTTCTCGCGGTGGCAGCCCTGGCAGTCGCCCATGTTCAGCGCCCGCACCTGCTCGACTTCGGTCATGGACGCAACGTCGCCGTGACACGTGGCGCAAATCTGGGCGGTGCTCATGCTGGGGTGAATCTCGGCGAGCGCGCGGATATGGGGATCATGGACGAAATCCACGTGGTCGGGCAGCCGGTGGACTCGGACCCACTCGATGGGGGTGCCGGTTTCCCACGCGGCGCGAAGCTTCTGCACCTCGGGCTTGTCGGTGGCGACCACCGAGTGGCAGAACATGCACTGCTCCACGGACGGGATGGTGGCCGCCGCGGACAGCGGCGCACTCGTCGCCGTGTCGCCGACCACCGGAATCCCGCGGTGACAGAACTCACAGGCGATGCCGGCCTTGCCGGCGTGCACCGTGTGGTCGAAGGCGATCGGCTGCTCGGGCGGCCCGGTGATGGTTCCACCCATGGCGCCGAGCACGATCAGCAGGATCACCGGCGCGATAGCGCCACCGCCCAGCACGGCCCCGAGGCCGCTGATGACCATCAACTGCTTCGGGGAGAGGCGCGGCAGGAGCGCCCGAAATGAATCCAACACTCAAATGGCCAGCCGCGGGAGCATCGTCGGGAGAAAGTCCAGGGCCAGCAGCGTGGCCTTGATGATGATGGCCGTCAGGGCGCCAAGACCGGCGACCATGACGGCGTAAAGCGGCGCGCGCATCTTGCGTCCGGCATCCGGCTCGATGTCCCCGGTGAGGACGAGCGACGGAATCATCGCGTGGGCCAGTGCATACACCAGCCCGGTTCCAATGAGCACGGCCGCCAATATCCAGAGATGAGCGTTCAGCTCGGCCAATTGGGCCCAGTCGCTCGCGGTGAGCTCCCTTAGCTCCACGCCACCGCCTCATGCGAACGCGCCCAATCGGCGCGATTATCGAAGAGTGCGCGTAGCGGCACGCGAGCGTCGCTCAGGAAGCTGCGTGCGGGAGATGCGGCGCGAGCCCACATCAGTGCCCTGAACCTAACGTTCTGCACCGTTTGCAAAATGTTTCACAAATGCAGGCGGGCTGCAAGCAGTTGACCGCCTGCCGGGTAGGCGTGAGGGGCGGCGCGCGGTCCTTACATGTGCCACCATTCGCTATCGGATCCGATTGCCATGGGATGACGCCTGATGAAGATGTATGTGGCGGGTCAGTGGACGAATGGGCGCGACTCGATTGACGTGCTGAACCCGTACGACGGGTCGGTGGTCGACACCGTACCCCGTGGCTCGGCGGACGACGTTGACCGCGCGCTGGCGAGCGCCGAGCGCGGCGCCAAGGTCATGGCGGCGCTGACGGGGTTCGAGCGCTACGAGATCCTGCACCGTGCCGGCGACCTGATTTTGCGCGACCAGGAGTCGCTGGCGCGCATGCTCACCCAAGAAGAGGGCAAGATCATCTCGGAGGCGCGCTTCGAAGTTTCCCGCGCGGCCGAGATCCTGTATCTGTCGGCCGAGGAGGCCAAGCGCCTCGGCGCCGAGGTGATCCCGCTCGACGGCGGCCCGGGCGTGCGCGACAAGTTCGGCTTCACCGTGCGTGTGCCCTGCGGGGTCGTGGCGGCGGTGGCCCCTTTCAACTTCCCGTTGCACCTGGTCTGCCACAAGGTGGGCCCGGCGCTGGCCGCCGGCAACGCCGTGGTCGTCAAGCCGGCCACCGACACGCCGCTCATGGGCGTGCGCGTGATCGAGCTATTGCTCGAGGCCGGCGTGCCCGAAGAGGCCGTGCACATCGTCACTGGGCCGGGCTCCGAGATCGGCGACGCCCTGGTGTCCGACCCGCGCGTGCGCAAGGTCACCTTCACCGGCAGCCGCGACATTGGCGAGCGCATCTGCAAGGCGGCCGGCATCAAAAAGGTCACCATGGAGCTGGGGTCCAACTCGGCCGCGATCGTGATGCCCGACGCCGACCTCGACAAGGTGGCGGAAGTCCTGCCGCAGACAGCGTTCTCGAACGCCGGCCAGGTCTGCATTTCGACCCAACGTCTGCTGGCGACCGGCTCGGTGTACGGCGATCTCATCGATGCGCTCAAGCCCAAGGTCGAAGCCATCGCCACCGGCGATCCGCTCGACGAGTCCACGGGCATGGGCCCCATGATTCGCGAGAGCGACGCCGCGCGCGTTGGCGAGTGGATCGACGAAGCCCAGGCGGGCGGCGCCGAGGTGCTCGTGGGCGGCGGCCGCAGCGGCCAGATGTTCGAGCCGACGCTGGTAACCAACGTCTCGCCGGACATGCGGCTCTCGTGCGACGAGCTGTTCGGCCCGGCCGTTGGCGTCACTCGCGTGGCGAACATCGAGGAGGCCATCGCAATCTCCAACGACTCCAACTACGGCCTCAGCGCGTCGATCTTCACCGAGAGTCTCGACTCGGCCATGCGGTTCATCCGCGAGGTGGACTCGGGCAACATCCACATCAACTGGGGCACGCAGTGGCGCACCGACCTCATGCCCTACGGCGGTGTCAAGGACAGCGGTCTCGGCAAGGAAGGCCCGAAATACGCCGTCGAGGAGATGACCGAGCTCAAGATGGTGGTGATGCACCTTTAGGCGCCGGTCGCAGCCAGGGCACCACAGCCAGCGCGACGGCCATGCCGCCGGCGCCGACGTAGAAGGCCGCGTCGGGCGCGGTGGTCGCCAGCGCCGCCGTGGCGCTCGCGCCGATGATCACGCCCAGCGCAAACGCGCTGGTCTGCAAGGTCATCATGGTCCCCACCTGACCGGGGCGGGAGATGTCGCCGGCAATCGCCGGAAGGATCGTCTGGTGCGTGCCGAAGGCTAGGTAAATCACGCCGGAGAGCATCAGCAGCGGTACGACATCGTCGGCAAACGCGAAGCCGATGGCCGCCGCGGCGCCGACTACGAGCGACAGCGCGAAAATCGCCGAGCGCCCGATGGCGTCTGAGAGGCGCCCGATCCCGATCTGTGCGAGTGCACCGCCCAATGCGCTAATCAGGGTGAACAGGCCGACGGAGCGTAGATCGCCGCCGGCTTCGACGAGCTTCGGACCCGTCAGCAGCACGACCACGCCGAAGGAGACGGTCGTGCCCGCCCGCGCGGTCACCATGGCCCGAGCGGGAGCTTGGCGCAGCGCCCGGATCACGTCGCCGGCGGAGCGGCTGGGGCCGCGCTGACGAGGCGAGGCCGACGGGAGGAAAAACGCCACCAGGAGAAAAGCCCCGCCAATCATCCCTCCGGCCACGCCGGTCATGACCCGAAGCCCGCCACTCTCGGCAATCTCGCCGAAGACCAGTCCCGCAACGCCCGGCGAGGCGATGATGGCGAAGCTCATGATCCCGGTGGCAAGCCCGCGGCGCGTCGGAGGCGTGACCTCAAGGACAAAAGTCTGCGATCCGGCCCAATGCAGCACCAGCGCCACACCCAAAAATGGCGCGGCGGCAAGGACGACCCCGGCGCCGGACGAAGCGGTCATCACCACCAGGAACGCCGTCATGCCGGCCAGTCCCAGCGCGTAGGTCCAGCGGCTGCCAACCCGGCGAATCCACAGGCCGCCTACGAGACCGAGCGTGGCGGTGCCGCCCTGAATGGCGATCAGCAACAGGGCGGCCCCCAGCATGTCGCCGCCAAGCTCGTCCCGCACGAAGAGCGAGAGGAAGTTGTTGACCGGCAGCCAGCCCGCCACGCCGATCGCCATGGCCGCGATGACGACGACGTACTGGCGGTTCAGCAGGTCGCGCGGACTGCCGGGACGTGGGGCGTTGACGCAGGTGCTCCGTGACGCTGGGCTACCAGAGCGTACGCGGTGGGTGGCGCCCGAACGCGACCCTGCTATGCTCCCGGCGGGTTTTCTCCAACACCCTGTCGAACGTCTGGGACGCTCCGCGCTTGCGTGGAGCCGCGCAGGGGAAGCCGGTGCAAGTCCGGCGCTGCCGCGCAACTGTGACCCGGGTCGTACCCGGGAAGCCAGGTCGCCTGCCCCAGATGGACGCAGTTGTCACCTTCGCACGGGAGGGACGCTGATGACGCGTACACGCGCCTGACCGAGGCCCCGCGCCTTCCCGGCGTTTGGTGTCCGTCGTTCCCGCGAACGCATGTTCCCGCCCAGGCGGGGAGCGGGAACCCAGGCTCCCAGGCCCCCCAGCGCGGGGTGACTCCGCATCCCGGTTTACGTCACCAATGCGGGCGCCGTGCATTGCGCGTCCGCGAACTCTTGGAGGACCCATTGAGTCTCTTGCGTTTCCGCTCGTTCCTCAGTTTGAGCCTGCCGCTCGTCGCGATTGTGCTCGTGGCTCTGGTGCTGGCTGCCTGCGGCCCCGACGACCCGGCGTCGTCGACGTCGCGCGTGCTCACGGACAGTTCAGGCACGGAGGTCTCGCTCACCGGCGAGATCGAGCGCATTGTGTCGCTGGCGCCCAGCGGCACCGAAATCCTGTTTGCCATCGGCGCCGGTGATCGGGTCGTCGGCATTGACGACTTCAGCAACTTTCCGCCCGAAACCTCCGCCATCGATCGCATTGGGTCCTTGACGCCCAACATCGAGCGAATCGTGGCGCTGGAGCCCGACCTGGTCGTGGCCGCGTCCATCACGTCGCCCGACGACATCGAGAAGCTTCAGTCGGCGGGCATCGCGGTTTGGGTGGCCGACAGCCCCGACGTTCGCGGGGTTGCGGAATCCATTCGGGGACTCGGCGCCGCGGTCGGGTTGGAGCAAGCTGCCGATGAGGTGGCCGGCGAGCTCGAGGACCAGATCGAGCGCGTGGTTGACACGGTTTCGGGCGCCGCGGCCCGTCCTCGCGTGTTCCACGAGCTTGACGCGACCGATCCCACCAAGCCATTCACGGTTGGTCCGGGCAACTTCGTGCATGACCTGTTGACGCTGGCCGGCGGTGAGAACGTCTTCGCCGACGCGCCCTCGCCCTTCCCGCAGGTCGGATTCGAGGAAATCCTGGCCCGCAATCCCGAGGTCATCGTGCTGGCCGACGCACCGTTCGGCACCACCGCCGCCTCCGTGAAGGAGCGCATCGGCTGGGAGTCCCTCGACGCGGTGGCCAGTGGCCGGATCCTGGAGGTGACCGAAGAGATGAGCGACCAGATGTCGCGACCCGGCCCTCGCATCGGCCTTGCGCTTGAGGCCCTCGCGCGCTTCTTGCATCCGGGTCTGTTCGAATGACGAAGTCCGGGGACGTTGTCGGGGTGGTGGCGGCGCTGCCGGGATCGGCCGCCGCTCCGCGCTGGCGCGGTCCCCGGGCCGTCGTCGTCCTGGGCGCCGCCGCCGCCACCGCGGTGGTGGCGGCGGCGGTCGGCGTGTGGGTCGGCAGCGTGGGGATTCACCCGGCCACGCTGCTCGGGCTGAGCTGGAATGCACTGCCATTCGCCGACGTCGAGCCCTGGTGGAGCGCCACCGACGCCCAGATTCTCCTGGGCATCCGCCTGCCGCGGGTGCTGGCCGCGGCGGGTGTGGGGGCGTCATTGGCAATTGCCGGGGTGATGTTCCAGGGCCTGCTGCGCAATCCGCTCGCCGATCCCTTCGTGATCGGCTCGTCGGGCGGCGCGGCCCTTGGGGCCGCCATTGGCACCCTGCTGCTGGGTCTTCAATTCACCTTTTTGGGATTCGGGATCGTGCCGCTTCTGGGGTTTATCGGGTCGTTCAGCGCCGTGTGGATCGTCTTCATGCTGTCGCGCCACCGCGGTCGGGCAAGCATCAGCGGCCTCATCCTGGCCGGCTTTGCCATCGGCTCGGTGGCGGGCGCGTTCAATGCGCTGCTGGTGATGCTGAGCGATCAATTGCAGCTCCGCATCGTCCAAACCCTCACCTGGATCCTCGGCGGCGTGTCGGTCAACGGCTGGACGCCGCTGGCCGTCGTGCTGCCGCTGATGCTCGGCGCTGCCGTTGCCGGGCTGCTGCTCACGGCGCGTTTGAACGCCATGGTCCTCGGCGAGCATGGCGCGGCGCGGGTAGGCGTCGACATCGAGCGCACCAAGCTGCTCGTCATCGCCGTGGCGTCGCTGCTCACGGCGCTTGCGGTCTCGCTGAGCGGGTTGGTCGCCTTTGTCGGATTGCTGGTCCCGCACGCAGTGCGCCTGGTCATCGGTCCCAACAACCGCCTGCTGCTCCCGGCGGCGGCGCTGGTAGGAGCTGCTTATCTGATCCTCATGGACCTGCTGGCGCGCACGGTGCTGGCGCCCGTGGAGCTGCCCGTCGGAATCTTCACGGCCATCGTCGGCTCGCCGTTCTTCATCGTCCTGCTGCGCCGCACGCGAGGCGCCTATGAATTCTGAGTCCACGGGCATGGCGGTCGATGTAGAGGGCCTGACCTTTGCCTACAACGGCGACCAGGTGCTGCACGACGTGAGCTTTCGGCTCGCGCCCGGAGAAATGGCGGCCCTGATCGGGCCCAACGGCGCCGGCAAGACCACGCTCATGGCGTGCGTGAACGGGTTGCTGCGCGACTACGACGGCGCGATCAGGATTGGTGGAACTGACGTGCGCTCCATGCGTCCGCGTGAGATCGCGTGCAGCATCGGCGCGGTCCCTCAGGAGTTTCAGATCCCGTTCGCCTATCGCGTGCGCGAGATCGTGGCGCTGGGGCGGGCGCCGTACCTGGGCAGTTTCGGTGCGCTCAGCGAGGCCGACGAGCGTGCCGTGGATCGCGCCCTCGAGGCCACGCACGTCGAAGCGCTGCAAGGGCGGGAATACAACGCGCTGAGCGGCGGCGAGCGCCAACGGGTCGTGATCGCGCTGGCGCTGGCGCAGGAGCCGCGCATCTTGCTCATGGACGAGCCGACGGCCCACCTCGACCTGGCGCACCGCGTCGAGCTGCTCCAGCTCGTCGCCGGCATCAGCCGCGAGCACGGGGTGACGGTGCTGTCGGCCCTGCACGACATCGACCTCGCGGCCGGAGGCTTTCCCCGGCTGCTGGTGCTGAGCGCCGGACGGATCGTGGCGGACGGTCCGCCGCGCGATGTCGTCAACTCCGCCTTGCTCCAACGGGTGTTCGACGTGGATGCTCGGGTGATGGAGGACCCAGTGACGGGCGCCCGGCGCGTGCTGCCGAACCTGCACGCCGGGGCCCACATGCGCTAGATGCTGGACGCCCTCGCGTCGTGGGTGATCGACCGGCGCCGGGTGGTGATCGCGCTGTGGATCGTTGCCGCAGCGGTTGCCCTGATCGCTGCGACGCAGGTCGGATCGGTCCTCCGCGCGGGGGGCTTCTCGGCGCCGGGACTCGAAGCCGAGTTGGCACTCGAGCGTCTGTCCAACGACCTCGACAACCCCGGCACGCCGATCGAGGTTCTCTTTCGCAGCGACGAGCTGGACGCCACCGACCCTCGCTTCATCACCGCGGCCGCGGCGGCGCTTGAACGGCTGTCGGCGCTGCCCGAAGTGGTGGCCGTCGTTCCCCACTGGCAAAACTTCACCCAAATCGCGCCGAGCGGACGCGCGGGCTACGCCACCGTGTTCATCAGCCTGGACATTGAAGATGCTCACCATCTCGTGCCCACGATTCGCGAGCTGGTGGCGACCACGGAGCTGGAGACGCACGTCGCCGGCTCCGCCGTGTTTTACAGCGACATCCAAACCCTGAGCGAGGGCGACCTGCGCCGTGCGGAGCTTATCGGCGGCCCATTTGCCCTGGTGGTGCTGATCCTTGTCTTCGGCTCGATCGTGGCGGCGGCGATTCCGCTGGTTGCCGGCGGCGCCACCGTCCTGCTCGGGCTGGCCGCCGTCTGGGTGGTGGGCCAAGTGACGGACTTTTCGGTGTTCGCCCTCAACGTCGTCACCCTCGTCGGCCTTGGGCTCGGCGCCGACTACTCGCTGTTTCTGGTGAGCCGGTTTCGCGAGGAGCTGCGGCGGGGCCGGGAGGTCAAGGACGCCGTGCGAGTGACGATGAGGACGGCGGGTCGGGCGGTGGTGTATTCCGGCCTCGCGGTGCTGGTGGGGCTGGCGTCGCTCAGCGTCTTCGAGTTCATGATGCTGCGGTCCATCGGCATCGGCGGCGCCATCGCGGTGTTCATCGCCGTCGCGGCGGCGCTGACGCTGGTCCCGGCGATCCTGGCCGAGCTGGGACCCAACGTGAACCGCTGGGCGGTGCCGAGCCCCCGATTCAGGGTGCGCGACGGGTGGACGCGCCTGGCCCACGCCGTCATGCGGCGGCCGCTGCCGGTGTTTCTGGCCGTGAGCGCACTCTTGATTCTGCTCGGGGTGCCGTTTCTTCACGTGCGCATCCGCGGCGCCGACGCCTCGGTGCTTGGGTCGAACAGCCCCGCGCGCGCGGCCTACGACGCCATGAGCGAAGAGTTCGGACACGGCCAGCCCGCTCCGCTGGCCATCGTGACCCGGCTGAACGCTCCAGCGCTCGTGCCCGAGTCGATTGCCCGCATGCATGCGTTTGGGCAGGCCCTGCTCGCCGACCCGCGCGTGGCGCGGGTCTACAGCCACGTGACTATCGATCCGCGCATCACCCTGGAGCAATACCAGTTGCTCTACCGAGATCCCACGGCGATTCCGGACGCTTTCGGCGCCGCCGCCGCCGAGGGGCTGACCAACGATCGAACCGTCTTGATGGTTGTCGAGCCGCGGTCGTCGGCAACATCGGACGAGGCCCGAGAGCTCGTGCATGCCATTCGCGACTACCGCGACGCCAACGGGCTGGATGCGCTGGTCGGCGGCGGGGCCGCCAGCCTGGGGGACTTCGTCGATCGCCTCTATGGAGACTTCCCGCGGGCGATCGGCCTGATCTTGCTCGTGACCTACGTGGCGCTCGTCGCGCAATTCCGCTCGGTGGTGCTGCCGCTCAAGGCGGTGGTGATGAACGTCCTCAGCCTGCTCGCGAGCTTCGGCGCGCTGGTGCTGGTGTTCCAAGACGGCTGGCTCGAGAACGTGTTGCGATTCGAGCCGCTGGGTTTCATTGAGTCCACGGCGCCGATCATCCTGTTCGCCGTGCTCTTCGGGCTGAGCATGGACTACGAAGTCTTCCTGCTGTCGCGGATCAAAGAGGGCCGCGACGCGGGGTTGAGCAACGCCGATAGCGTCGCGCAAGGCTTGGCGCGCAGTGGTCGCGTAATCACCAGCGCCGCGCTGGTCGTGATCGTGGTGAGTTTGGCCTTCACCAGCGCCGACGTGGTGCTGGTGAAGGCCATTGGCCTTGGCGCCGCCGTTGCCGTGTTCGTTGACGCCACCATCGTGCGCTCGCTGCTGGTGCCCTCCACCATGCGACTGCTGGGACGGTGGAACTGGTGGGCGCCGGCCTGGCTGTTCGAGCCTCCAAGGCTCTTTCCGCGATGACGCGGCGTGCGCGCTTGGCCGGGATTGCGTTCGTCCTGGCGGTGGCCGTCTCCGCCTGCGGCGAGGCGGCGACGCCATTGGCATCCGCCCCGACGCCAAGCTCGGACGAGCGCAGCCTCCCGGACATCGACCTGCCTGCCGACGAGGCGCCGCACGACAACCTGAGCGAGTGGTGGTATTTCACCGGCCGGTTGACCACGGGCGACCGCCGCGACCTGGGCTTTGAATTCGTCATATTTCAAGGGGTGCGCGGCGGCGGTCCCCCGGCATACGCGGCGCACTTCGCGATCACGGATCCTGCGGGCGACCGGGTGGTATTCGACGAGCGCACCTCCCTCGGCCCTAGCCAGGGGCCGCCCGACGAACTCGACCTATGCGTCGACGGCTGGCGGCTCGCCTTCGACGGCGACCGCTTCACCATCGACGCCGACATGCCCGGCTATGCCCTGAACCTAAGGTTGGATCCCGTCTATGCGGCCGTCGAGCACAACGACGGTCTGCTCGACTTCGGTCCGCTGGGCTGGAGCTATTACTACTCCTACCCGCGGATGAACGTGACCGGGCGACTTGCCGATGCCGGCGGCGAGGTGGGCGTCAGCGGCACGGCCTGGTTCGACCACCAGTGGGGCGACTTCATTTCCGTGAGCACGGGCGGTTGGGATTGGATGAGCCTGCGATTCGACGACGGCCGCGACCTCATGCTCACCGAGATCTGGGACGAGCGCCGCCGGCTGGTGCTGGCGTACGCCACTCTCAGCGGCCGGGGGCCGCCGCTGCATCTGACCGGCGATGATTTCACCACGATTCCGCTCGCCATTTGGATGAGTCCCCGAACCCGCGCGACCTACCCCGCGGCCTGGCGGGTGCTGATTCCGGTCTTGGGCCTGGACGTTCTGGTGCAGCCAGTGCTGGCCGACCAGGAGCTCGATGCGCGGCACAGCACGGGCACCATTTACTGGGAAGGATTGGTTGACATAATTGAGAATGGCCGGACCGTGGGCTACGGCTACGTCGAGCTCACCGGCTATGCCGACGCGCCCGGCGTTTCGGGCGACTCCGGCGAGCGCAGCCTTGCCCGCGCCTGCGCGGGAAACACCGCATAGGCGCGACGCATGCGTCGCGCCCCTACTGAAGCCCGCCGGCGCGCGGCGTACGATGCGTCTCAGATAACCGTTCGAGGACCTGAGCATGTCAAGCGAGCGCGCCCGCATTGCCGTCGTTGGCACCGGTTGGTGGTCGACCTATACCCACATCCCCGGTCTGCGAGACAACCCGCTGGCCGAGCTTGTCGCCATCTGCGACGCGGATCCGGAGCGGCTCCAGAAGGCCGCGGATGCGTTTCCCGGGCACGCCGCCTACACCAACGTCAACGATCTGCTCGCCGAGGAGGAGCTTGACGGCGTGATCGTTGCGGTCGCCCACGCGGCGCACCACGCGGTCGCCGCGGCCTGCCTCGACGCGGGGCGGCACGTGATGCTCGAGAAGCCCATGACGCTCACCGCCACCGACGCGCGCGACCTCGTCGATCGCGCAGCCAACGCCGAGCGCGAGCTGATCATCGGCTATCCCTGGCATTTCACGCGCACCGCCCAGCGCGCCCGCGAGGTCATCACCGGCGGCGACCTCGGCGAGCCGCAGCACGTGGTGAACGCCTACGCCTCGATGATCATCGAGTTCCTGCGCGGCAACTCCGAGGCCTACCGCCCCGTATTTGACTGGAAGGTCCTGGGTCCGGACGCGGTCTACAACGATCCAAAGGTTTCCGGCGGCGGTGAGGGCCACCTGCAGATCACGCACTCGTCCGGGCTGATGTTCTTTGTGTCGGGGTTGCGCGCCGAACGGGTGTCGGCGGTGATGAACAACTACGACGTGCCGTTGGACCTGGTCGACGCGATGAGCGTGCAGTTCGAAGGCGGCGCCGTGGGCGTCGTGGCTGGCACCGGCAATATGCCAACGGGTGACGCCGGCCAGCTGGACGTGCGCGTCTACTGCGAGAACGGGTATGTCCTACTCGACGCGGTCAAGGGTCACCTGACCATCACCCGTCACGATGGTCCGACCGAGGAAGTGAGCATTCCCAATCCGGACGACACCTACCCGCGCTTTGACACGGCGGCCAACCTGGTCGACGTCTGTCTGGGACGCGCCCCGAACGGGTCGCCGGGGACGATCGGCCTGCGCAGCGTCGAGCTGCTGGATGCGGCCTATCGCTCGGCGGCCGACGGCGGAAGCGTCGTCGCCGTCAGCGAGCTTTACGACTAACCCCCCGCCTCGACGTCGGCCCACATGAAGTAGTGGTCCGAGGGCCATACGCCGTCGGGCCGGTCGCGCACGATGTGGAGTGCGCGCACCCCGACGGGGCCGCGGACCATGATCCAGTCGATGCGCTGCGGATGGGCTGCGTCCTCCTGACCGAATCCGTGCCGCGTGGGTCCCGGGTCCGGCTGGTTCGGGTTCGCGGCCGTCCAGGCGTCGCGCCACCCGGCTGAGGCCAGCGTTGCCAGGGGCGCGCTGCCGGCGCCGGCGTTGAAGTCGCCCATGAGCACCTGCGGCGTGTCATTGGGCCAGGCGGCGGCGTCCTCGGCAAGCAGCCGCGCCGCGCCAGCCCGCGCCGGCTCGCTCACGTGGTCGAGGTGGGTGTTGCTCACGCGCCACTCGGTGCCCGCGGCGTCGGCGATCACCAGCCAGTTGACGTGGCGGGCGTACTTGGCGCCCCAACCGGTTGATCCCGGCACGTGGGGCGTCGGCGACAGCCAATACCCGCCCCGGTCCACAACCTCCAGGGACCGGCGGACGAAGATCGCGTTCCGGGGATGCCCGTGCGGGTCCTGGCGCAGCCCATGCCAGGCATGCTCCGGCAGCCCGGCCGCGATCCACTCGACCTGGTCTATGGTCGCTTCCTGCAAACCCACAACATCGGGAGTGCACGCAGCGATCACCCGCGCGCAGACATGCTTCCGGCTCTCCCAGGAGTGCCCATCGTCGGCGCGGTCGGCGTTGCGAACGTTGGCCGTCATCACGCGCATGGCTGGCTCCCGACAGTTCCGGAGTCGCGAGCAGATGGCTTGGACTTCGTCATTCCCGCGAAGGCGGGAATCCATCCGCCATTGGCTCGAGGAGGGACCAAGCGCAACGCACGTCCGCCCGCGGGCGGCAATTTGCCGGGCCGCGGCGCAATCGCAGCGGGAAGGCACAGCCGGACATTCGGCCTGCGGTACCGTGCAAGCCAATCATGCTTGTGGTCACGCATCAGGCCGCGCTTGCCTTGCGCGCCGCCGTCGACGACGCGGCGCTTGCGGAGAAACGTGTCATTCGCGCGCATGCCTTTCGCAACGCGGCCGACGAGTTGGACGTGCGGCTCGAGCTTGACGAATTGCTGGAGGACGACAAGACGGTGACCTTCGACAACCGGCCCATCTTGGCGGCGGATGCCGGCGCGGCAGATGTGCTGAGCGGGCATACCCTGACGATTGAACAGCGCGGCGGTCGAGCGCGATTCGCGTTGCGTAAGACGCCGTCGCCGGAGGCGTCGGACGACGGCTGACTCTGGCGATCCGTCCACTGGCTAGCGCCCTTCCAGCAATGGCGCCACCAGGTCGGCCAGCTGCTCACTGTCGATCGGACCCACCCAGCGCCGCACGAGCACGCCGCTCCGCGAGATAACGAACGTTTCCGGCAACCCGGTCACGCCGTACTCGACCGGGATCGACCGCGTGGTGTCCTCGGCGTTGGCGTAGGTGATGTCGAATTCTTCCAGGAAGGCCCTGGCTTGCGCCTCGTCGTCCCAAACGTCGATGCCGATGACGACCAGCCCCAGGGGGCCGAGGCGCTCGGCGGCGCTCTGCAGCACAGGGGCTTCCACCCGGCAGGGCGGACACCACGATGCCCAGAAGTTCAGCAGCACGACCTGCCCGCGCAAGTCGGAGAGTTGCAGTTGATCCCCGTCATAGGTGGTCAGCACGAAGTCGGGCGCCGGGCGCGGGTCCAAATCCACCGTGCGCCCCGTGGCGAAAATGCCGAACTGCCCCTGGTCGGTCTGGCCCCGCAGCGCCAGCGCCATGACGAGGATGAAGGCCAGGAGCAGGGCAACCGACACGCCCGCGATGGCGACGCGCAGACGCAACGGCAGCACCGGCGAGGCGTCCGTCATGCTTCCCGCGTCATTGGGTGAAATCGCTTCCGCCGGCTCGGATTCGCGCATGTTGGTGAATATACCCACGGTCCGGCGAGCACCGATCGACGCCCCGCTACGTATTCCTCTCTGAACGGCAACGTCGCAGGGCGTAGTCTCACGTATCGGCAATGGCGAATGCGCGGTGGATCGGCTGAGACGGCAAGCCTGCGAACCAGGCACTATTGGATAGAACAAATCCCGGAGGGGGACGCACAGTGAGTACGGTGATGCCGGTGCGGTGGATGTCGCGCCGCCGGTTGCTGATCGGCGGGGCGGTGGTCGCCGCGACCGCGCTGGCGGCGTGCGGTGAGGACGAAGACGACGCGCAGGTCGCCGCCGAGGCGGAGGTGACGGTTGCCGCGACTCCGCAGGCCACGGCTGCCGCGACACCGGCGGCCACGATTGCGGCAACACCCGCGGCGACAGCTGCTGCGACGCCCACGGCCGCGCCAGAGCCGACGGCTACGGCTGCCCCTGAGCCGACGCCAACGCCCGCCCCCGAACCCGAAGAGTCCTCGACGTCGGAATCCGATGTCAGGGCATTTCCGGCCGGCGACCAGATGGCGGCCCCCGATTTCACCTGGGAGCACTACGCGCCCAGCGATTCCCTGGGCCGCATGTCCATGACGCTCACCGACATCCTGGCGATTGGAAAGCCCGTGGTGCTCAACTTTTGGGCGGGCCTGTGTCCCCCGTGTCGCCGGGAGATGCCCGAGTTTCAGGAGGCCTATGACGAGTTCAAGGACCGGGTAATCCTCTTCGGCGTGGACGTCGGCCCGTTCGTCAACCTCGGATCCACCGAAGATGCCGTCACCCTCATGTCGGAGCTGAAAATCACCTATCCGCTCGGCACGACGTTCAACAACAAGATCCTGATCGAGTACCGCATCCTCGGCATGCCGGCTACGGTGTTCATCACCCCGCGGGGCACGGTTGTCCGCACGTGGAACGGCGTGCTGGACAAGAACGGCTTGCTCGATTTGGTGGCCGAGCTGGAAGAGGCCTCGGAGGCCGGGCTATGAGCGCCGGCGACGCCTCTGCGGCGATGTCGAAGCCGCGCAAGCGCCCCAAGAGCGCCGCGATCTTGGCCTATGCCATTCCGGCGGCGGTGGTCGGGGCCCTGATCGGCGTCCT
>DAOUHO010000105.1:0-4851 GCA_034428595.1 Chloroflexota bacterium
CAGCGCAATGACATAGCCCTCGAGCAGGTGTTCCCGGACTTGCGCTTTCTTGAGATCGAATTCCGTCCGTCGGCGAATCACCACCCGCCGATGCTCGATGAACAGCTCGATCATGCGCTTGAGCGTCAGCTGCTCCGGCCGCCCGTCGACCAGGGCCAGCATGTTGATGCTGAAGGTGGATTGCAGCGACGTGTGCTTATAGAGCTGGTTGAGCACGGCCGAGGGTCGGGCGTCGCGCTTCAGCTCGATGACCGCCCGCATGCCGTGACGGTCGGATTCGTCGCGGATGTCCGAGATGCCCTCGATAGTGCTGGCGCGCACCAGGCCCGCGATGCGCTCGATCAACGTGGCCTTGTTGACCATGTACGGCAGCTCGGTGACGACCAGCGCCATGCGCTCGCCGCGGACCTCCTCGATCGTGACCCGGGCGCGCACCACCACGCGACCCCGGCCCTGACGGTAGGTGTCCTGGATGTCGTCGGCGCCGACGATGATCGCCGCCGTTGGGAAGTCCGGTCCCTTCACAAACTTCATCAGGTCGTCGCGGCTCGTGTCGGGCTCGTCCAGCAGATGCTGGATCGCCCGTCCCACTTCGCGCAGGTTGTGCGGCGGGATGCTCGTGGCCATCCCGACCGCAATGCCCGTCGAGCCGTTCAGCAGCAGATTGGGCACAACTGACGGCAGGACTTCCGGCATCTCGGCGGTCCCGTCGAAGTTTTCGACGAAGTCCACCGTGTCGCGGTCGATCTCGTCGAGCATCTCGGCCGACACCGCCGTCAACCGGGTTTCGGTGTACCGCATGGCCGCAGCCGGATCGCCGTCCACCGAGCCGAAGTTGCCCTGGCCGTCCACGAGCGGGTAGCGCAGGGAAAACGGCTGCGCCATGCGCACCAGCGTGTCGTACAGCGCGCCGTCGCCGTGGGGGTGGTATTTCCCCATGGTGTCGCCCACCACGCGCGCCGCCTTGCGGAACCCCGCGTTGGGCGCCGCGCCCAGCTCGTCCATCGAATAGAGGAGCCGGCGCTGAACCGGCTTCAGCCCATCGCGCACATCCGGAATGGCGCGCGACATGATGGTGCTCATGGCGTAGTCGATGTAGGAGGCTTCCATCTCCTCGGCGAGCTCAATGGGCATGAGGCGGTCGTCGGTCACTTAGCCCTCCCTAACCGGCTGGTCGGCGGCCTGATAATCGCCGCTCGCGCCGCCGGACTTCTTCAATAGACGCACGTCGCGCACGGTCATCGCGCGGTCGACGGCTTTGCACATGTCATAGACCGCCAGCGCCGCGACGGAGACGGCGGTCAGGGCCTCCATCTCCACGCCCGTGCGGGCGGTGGTGCGCACCGCGGCCTCGATGGCGAGCCCCGGCGGGTCATCGGTGGGCTCGATGGCCAGGTCAATGCCGCTCAGCGGCAGCGGGTGGCACAGCGGAATGAGTTCCGGCGTGCGCTTGGCCGCCATGATCCCGGCTACCCGTGCCACGCCCACGACATCACCCTTGGGCAGCGGCGACTCGCGGCCGTCCAACTGCGCGCGAATCATGGCCAGCGTTTCGGGTTGCATCTCGATTTGCGCCGCCGCCACCGCCACGCGCACGGTCTCCGATTTTGCGCTGACATCCACCATGCGCGGAGCCCCGGCACCGTCGAAGTGCGTCAGCCCCATGCGTGCGTGGTGGACTCCTCTGGACGCGGTGAACCGGCCGAATTCTCCCGGGACCAATTCTATCAGGTTGGCCACGGAAATCGGTATTAACCCGCGCTTGAGGGCGGCGCCGCGCACGAGTGCCAGCGGCGACCATTGGCGGGCTGGCGGCGAGCCCATGAATTGTCCCTATTTTGTTGCTGCAAACGTTCCCGTAGGCGGTGCGGTGTACCGTCCAAGGTCCGCACGGCTGGACTCGGAACGTCGGATGCTCTCCGCTGCCGGCGGCCCGAGAGTCGCTTGCCCCGCCGCGACGTCGGCGCGCTTGGGCTCGGCACTCCCGCGTTGACACGCCGACGGCGTGCTACCTAGCATTCTTGAGGGACTCAGGCGGTGGTTCACATGCACGACGACTCAAACGACCGGACCGATCGCCCATACGGCGGTTCCATCGTCGGCCAGAGCGGACAGGGCGTTGTCGGCTACGCGCTGGTCGCCGTCGCATTTGTGGTCGTGCTGGTGCTCGTCATGACGACCTTGGGCGATAGCATTGGGGAGGGGCTCGACGGCCTGCTGGACACCATCTCCCAGCCATTCACGAGCTAGCGGCGTGGAATCAACCCGAGACGAATACGAACCTGTTGAGTATCTGCGGCGCCTAACGACCAAGGGCCGGCGGATTCTCGCCCAGGCGGAACTCGAGGCGACGAACCTCGGGCATTCGACCGTGGGCGCCAATCACGTGCTGCTGGCGATTCTCGCCTCGCCGCAGACCGCGGCGGCGCGCATCTTGCGCGAAGCGCAGGTCGACGTGCTCAAGCTGCGCGAGGCGGTGGTGGAGGCCCTGGGTCCCGGGAAGGACCAGGATCCCGGCCGACGACCGCTGGGTCCGGGCGGGCGCAATGCGCTGCGCGCCGCGGCGCTCGAAGCCGAACGCACGGGCGTGCGGTTCATCGGCACCGAGCATTTGCTTTTGGGCGTGCTGGCCCACCACGGCCGGTTGGCCGGCGAAAGCCTGCGCCAGGCCGGCGTCGACTTCCGCTCGATTCGCCGACGCATCGAGGCGTCCTATCGCCCCGGTCGCGTGGGAGGCGGCGGACGGCGAGCCAGTCGCCGCGGGCGCCGCCGGGCCAAGAGCCCGTTGGCCGAGTATGGCCACGACGTCACGCGCGCCGCCGCGAGCGGTGACCTCGATCCTGTTGTCGGTCGGCGGGCCGAAATGGACCGCATGATCGAGATCCTCGTGCGACGCACCAAGAACAATCCAGTGCTTGTGGGCGATGCGGGAGTCGGCAAGACGGCCATTGTCGAAGGACTGGCGCAGCGCATTCGGGAAGGCGATGTGCCGCCCGACCTGCGCAAGGGCCGCATCGTGGCGCTCGATTTGGCCGCGACCATTGCCGGTACCAAGTATCGCGGCGAATTCGAGGAACGCGTGCAGGGGGTGATTGCCGAGGCTCGCGGCGATCCCAACGTCATCCTGTTCATCGACGAAGTGCACACCGTCGTCGGCGCGGGCGGAGCCGCGGGTTCGCTCGATGCGGCCAACATGCTCAAGAGCCATCTCGCGCGCGGCGACCTGCGGCTCATCGGCGCGACCACCTGGCGCGAATACCGCCGCCATATCTCCAACGACAAAAGCTTGACCCGGCGGCTCCAGCCCGTCGACGTCGGCGAACCTGATGACGAGTCGGCGATCGCCATCGTGGAAGGCCTGCGACCCGTCTATGAGCAATACCACGGCGTGCAAATCAGCGACGAAGCTCTGGAGGCTTCCGTCAGCATGTCGCGGCGCTACCTGACCGAACGTCAACTGCCCGACAAGGCCATCGATCTGATTGATGAAGCGGCCGCCAAGGCCAAAGTGGCCCGCCTCACCGCCCCCGAGCGCCTGCGGCAGCTTGAACGGCGCCTGGACGACCTGGCGTCCACACGGGCCGACCTCGGCGTCGATGGGCAGCCGGAGCAAGTCCTCGAGTTGGCGGCGGCCGAGGCGCAGCTGCGAGAGGAACTGCGCGACGAACGCCGTGCCTGGGAGGCCGAGGCGCGCGCAAATACACCGGTCATCGGTGTTCACGAAATCGC
Source organism: Chloroflexota bacterium (assembly GCA_034428595.1). Taxonomy (GTDB): domain Bacteria; phylum Chloroflexota; class UBA11872; order UBA11872; family UBA11872; genus JAJECS01. Next base: position 3,730 of record DAOUHO010000105.1, read on the forward strand.
CGGCGTCGTGTCGCGCTGGAGCGGCGTCCCCACGCCTACCCTCATCGAGGCTGAAGCCGAGCGCTTCTTGGCCATCGAGTCGATGCTCCAGAAGCGCGTCGTGGGGCAGGACGAGGCGCTCAATGAGCTTGGACGCTCGCTGCGTCGCGCGGTGGCGGGCATGCGCGATGAGCGCCGTCCCATCGGATCGTTTCTCATGATTGGCCCCACCGGCGTCGGCAAGACCGAGACGGCCAAGGCCGCGGCTGAATTCGTGAGCGGCGACGAGCACAAGCTCGTTCGCGTGGACATGAGCGAGTTCGGCGAGTGGCACGCGGTGTCCCGTCTCGTCGGGTCGCCGCCCGGATATGTGGGGCACGATCAGGCAGGCGAGCTCACCGAGTCGGTGCGCCGCAATCCCTTCTCCGTTGTGCTGTTCGACGACGTGGAGAAAGCGCATCCGCGGACGCTGCACATGATGCTGCAGATCATGGAGGACGGTGTCCTCACCGACGCGAACGGGCGCACGGTCGACTTTCGCAACACCATCATCGTCATGACATCGAATCTTGGCGTGGAGGAGTCGCGCGGACCGAAGATTGGCTTCGGGTCGGGTCCGACGCAGCAGGCCGGTGAGCGCGCGGCGTTTGAGTCACGCATGCGTGAGCACGCGCGGCGCCATCTCCCGGCGGAGTTTCTCAACCGTATCGATCGGCTACTGATATTTCACGATCTCGGTGAAGCCGAGCTGCGCGAGATCGCGCGACGGCTCCTGTCGGCGGCGATCCTCCGTGCGCGGGCGGTCGGGCTTGAGTTGCACGTCACGTCGGAAGCCCTGGACTACGTGGTGCGCGTGGCTGCCGGTCGGAACCAGGGCGCCCGCCCCGTGCGGCAACTCGTGAGCCGCTATGTCGACGAGCCGTTGACCGAGCACGTCGTTGACGGCGACGGCGCCGCGAAGGAATTCGAGCTGCGCGTCGTGGACGGCGAACCCGCCGTGGTCCACATCCAGCGGGCCGACGCCGAGGCGGCGCCCGCGCCGCAGGGGTGACCCCGGCACGCGTCGGTTCCGTGGCGGGTCAGGCGCCTCGACGCTGAAGCCGATTGGCGAGGCGGGCCGGGCCCTCGGGCGCGGCCTTGCGG
>DAOUHO010000106.1:0-2176 GCA_034428595.1 Chloroflexota bacterium
AAGACCGACCTGCATGCGCACGGGTACCTAAGCGCCCGCATCGAGAGCCTTGAGCGACGGATTGGGCGAGCCCTGCTGAGACCCCCATGCCGCATGAACGGCCTTGGCGAGTTTCAGGAGTTCCTTCGGTTGGCCCTCGATCCCCATATCGGCACCGTTGAAGGCGCGGAGCTCGCGGCGGCCGTGGCCATTGCCGACGCCGTCGACGACGGTGTATCGGTGTTCGAGATGAGCTTCGATATCTGGGCGGGCCCCTCTATTCTGACGGCCTGCACGGGTACCTCCGTTTCGTTCGATCACTGGGGGAGCAATGCGAAGACCGCATTAGGCTGCGGCCGGAGCTCGGAATCTCGTGACGCTACGCATCTAATACGGCACTCATGGACCACGCCGCCGAGGCCGTCGCGTCCGCGGTCTTTACCTCAATTGATCTCTATAGCACCGAGGACGCGTGCGCCCCGGAGGATGTGCAGTCGCTCTACGCGCAGGCGCGCGACCAGGGTTTGATGCTCAAGGCGCACGTGGGAGCGTTCGGCAGCGCTGAGGACGTCCGACAAACGGTCGAGGTGTTGGACCTCGACGAAGTGCAGCACGGCATCGCCGCCGCCGAGTCCACCGATGTCATGCGGTGGCGCGCCGACAAGGGCGTGCGGCTCAATGTCTGTCCGACCAGCAACGTGATGCTGGGCGTGGTGGCGGACCTTTCGGACCATCCGATTCGCCGACTCTACGACCACGGCGTCGCGGTGACGGTGAACTCCGACGATCTCACGGTGTTTGGACAAAGCGTCTCGGACGAATACCTGAACCTATTCCGGGCCGGAGTGTTCACCGCGGAGGAGCTGGATGGCATCCGGGTGGCGGCGCTCGCAAGTCGCACGAGCTAGACGCGTCGGTCTGCGGCCAATTCCAACGGCGGGCGTGGGCCTCGCCGAACTACGGTTTGTTCGCAGCGCGCTCGACACGTCGCTGGAGCCGGACGAGAAACCGTCTGAGCGACGGGTCGTCCGTGAGACAAAGGGCCTGGCGCGCGCTCAGCGACGCTTCCGGGTGAGAGCCGGTTTTGAACAGACTGCTTGCCAGCCAGGCGAACGCCTCAGCCTCTAGACCAGGATCAATGCCCAAAGCGAGTGCTTCCCGGTAGTGGGGAATCGCCTGCGCTTCGCGCCCGTTGTTGTCGTGGAAGAGGGCAAGGTCATAGTGAGCCCGAGCCTTCGCCTTCTTTGCCGTCGCTCGGTCCAGCGCGGCGGTGAGCGATACCAGGCTCCGGCGCTTTCGAGGCCGCTGCTGCAAGGTCGGAGTCCCTCCGTGTCGAAGTGTCAGCCAAGCAAGGGCCCGGTGGGCCAGGCTGGGTGCAGGCTCAGCGGGACGGCGCGATGCGTGATGACAACTTACGCCCGGCCGGCGGCAGCTCGTCCTCGCCGTGCAGCCAGCGGAGGCCGCCGGGCCAGCCGCGCTCGGACTGCTCCAGGATCGAGCGGGTGTAGGCGTTGAGCGCGCTGACCGTGAAGTCATAGCGGTCGGCCTCCCACACGAGGTAGTTCACGATGGCCGCGCCCAGGAACTGCGCCGGCGAGCCGTATCCTCCGTGAAGTCGCCGGTGGGCGGCGATGAGGTGCGGAGCGAGCTTGAGCTCCCGGGTCGACGCCGGCCTGCCGTCTTGGTGGCGGTAGGCGACTCCGTTCACCACATCGACGCAGCCCCAGCGCCCTTGGCGCAGCACTTCGACGATCACATGACCGCTGTAGGCCGCCGTGGTGTTGAACAGGTACACCAACCGGGCCGGCATCCCGGCGACCTGGGACAGCACACAGCCAACGCGGGACAAATCGGTGCACCAGTCGGTGCCGCGTTTGACGATGGCTTCCTCGGCGCCGCCCAGCCGGAGGTCGTCGAGACTCAGATCGTCGGCGGCCTCCGCGATGGCCGCGCACCAGCGGGCGATGCCGTCAACTTGCTCCTCCGGGGATGTGGCGCTGGCGGCTGCCGCGCGCAGGAAGCGCTCCAACTCCGGCCGCGACCCCGGCCGATAGTGCAGCGCGGTGGGCGTGTGGGACCCATAGAGGTAGTCGGCGGTCGCCGAGTCGAGCCGGATCATGCGTTGCGGGAGCACACGATCGACCGTTCCCGGGGCATGAGCGTCGCCGGCCAACATGATTGCGTAGGCCGGACCGAA
>DAOUHO010000107.1:0-5197 GCA_034428595.1 Chloroflexota bacterium
GGGTTGCTCCGGTCCTCCGACCGCGGACGCCTGTGGTATCCACTGGTTGCAGAGCTCGACGGCATCCCGATCGAGTCTCTTGCCGTCGCGCGTGATGCCGCTGGCGGCCAGGTGCTCTTGGTCGCGACCATCCACGGCGCGGTGTGGCGGGTTGACGATCCGGCGACTGCTTCGTCGTAGCGACGGGGACTAGGGCGCCGGGCCCTGTTCGGCTGATTCGGGACCGTCGGCGCGGCGGCGTTGCTGTAGGCATCGCCAGAGCTCGGACTCCTGGCCCGAGCCGCGTCCGTCGTAGAAGCGGTGTTCCCGCAGCGAGGGCGGCACGTACTGCTGATTGACATAATTGTCTGGATAGTCGTGCGGGAATAGGTAGTCCGTGTCCACCTCGTGCGGCCCCCGCGGCGGCGTGTTGCGCAGATGCGCAGGAACTTCCAGATCCGCTCCCGCGGCGATCGCTTCCTCCGCGGCATCGAGGGCGCGTCCGGCGGCGTTGCTCTTGGGCGCGCAGGCGAGAAAGATCGTCGCCTGCGCCAGCGCGTAGCGACCTTCCGGCAGTCCCACGCGCTCAACGGCGGCCGCGGCGGCGGTTGCAATCGGGAGACCTTGCGGATCGGCGTTGCCGATGTCCTCCGAGGCCAGAATCACCAGTCGCCGCGCGATGAACTGTGGCGCCTCGCCGGCCTGCAGCATCTTGGCCAGCCACAGCAGCGCGGCGTCCGGATCGGATCCGCGGACGCTCTTGATGAAGGCGGAGATGGTGTCGTAGTGGTCGTCGCCGGCGCGGTCGTAGCGGACACCCCGCTCGAGCACGGCTTGACGAACGGTATCGGCGCTCACGCTGGCCTCGCCCAGCATGGTGGCGTGCAGCGCGGCGGCCTCGGTCCAATTCAGCGCGGTTCGAGCGTCGCCGCCGGCGCCCGCGACGATTGCGTTGACGGCCGTTGGATCGAAGCTGAGCCCCAACGCGCCCAGGCCGCAGTCGGCGTCCTCGACGGCCCGCTGGACGATCACGCGCAAGTCGTCGCGTGAAAGCGGCTCAAGCCGCAGGACGCGCACCCGTGACAGCAGGGGCGCAATGACGCTGGTGTATGGATTCTCGGTCGTCGCGCCCCAGAGGACGATCGTGCCGTCTTCAACGTGGGGCAGCAGGGCATCCTGCTGGGCCTTGTTGAAGCGATGGATCTCGTCGATGAACACGACCGTGCGGTGCTGGTGCAAGGCCCGCTGCTCGCGAGCCTCGACGACGGCATCGCGAAGGTCGCGGACGCCCGAGGTGACCGCGCTGAGCGGGACGAAGCGCCGGCGGGTGGCGGAGGCTGCAAGCCGTGCCAGGGTGGTCTTACCGGACCCCGGCGGCCCCCAGAGGATCGCCGACCAGATGGCGTCGCGTTCGATCGACGCACGCAGTGACGAGCCGGGCGCCAGCAGGTGGCGCTGACCGACAAGCTCCTCGAGTCGGCGCGGCCGCATGCGTGCCGCCAGCGGCGCCTCGGCCTCGATGGCCTCGCGCGAGGCGTGTTCGAACAAATCTTTAGCCATTGGCAGGTCGCGACCACCGATTGGACGACCGCCGAGGATGTCGTGTTCGGCTATCGGCGGCGTCTAGCGGTCGGGGCGCGCGCCCAGTGTGACTTCGGTTCGTTGGGGATCGTCTCCCAAATCCATCCGCAGGTACCAGACCGTCACGGTACTGCCTGGCCCGTACTTTGCCAGAATGCGGCCCAGTTCGCCGATATCGCCAACAGATTCGTCATTGATGCCGACGATGATGTCGCCGGCCTCCAGGTCGGATTGGTCCGCGCCGGTGCCCACGGTGATGGCCTGGATGTACAAGCCCTGGTTCACCGGTAACCCAAACTGTCGCGCGATTGCCGGCGTGATGGTTGCCGAGCGGATGCCCATGAATCCGCGTGTGACGACGCCGTCCTCGATCAGGGAGTCGATCACCAGCTTGGCGTTGTCGATGGCGATGGCGAAGCCGATGCCATCGGCGGCGCCCGCGCCCGCCGAGTTCACGCCGACCACCTCGCCGTGGAGATTCAGCAGCGGACCGCCGCTGTTGCCAGGGTTGATGGAGGCGTCGGTCTGGATGAGATCGCTGAGGGTCAGGCGCTGGGGTCCGATGTTGGTGAGCACCCGACCGAGGGCGCTGACGACCCCAGCCGTGACTGTCGGCCCGCCGGGGAGGTCCAGTGCATGGCCAATGGCAACGACGACTTCACCCGCCCGCAGATTCGACGATGAGCCCAGCGGCAGTGGCGTCAGCCCCTCCACGTCGATTCGGAGCACGGCCAGGTCCGTCTGCGGATCGAGCCCGACGACCTCCGCATCGACGGCTCGGTGGGGATGACGTCGACCCGTGTTCGGCGTCGGTGCGCCGCCAGGCGCCGCGGTTGCCGTGACATCCGCCGCGCTGATCGGGAAGGTGACGACGACGCGATCGGCGCCCGCTACCACGTGGTTGTTCGTGACGATGTAACCGTCGGCGCTGATGATGAATCCGGTGCCAACGCCGCCTCCGGGCGTGGGCTGCTCACGCGTGTCAGTCGTCGCGATCTCGGTCGCGATGTGGACGACCGAAGGGCGCACCAGGTCAACGAGGTCCGGGATGGTGAGCGCCATCCGCAGGTCTTCGCCAGCGAGGGTGGACTCCGTCGTCTCGGCCGTCGTCGTTGCCGTCGGTGACACCGCCGCGGCTGTGGGCGTGGCACTGGTGGAGTTGGGGGTTGCTGTTGGCGACACCGGAACCGGAGTCGGCGTGGGCTGGGAGACCTCGACCCCTGCCGTTGGCGCGGGAAGGTTGGCGGTCGCCGTGGTCGAGGCAAGGCTTGTCGTTGGGCCACTAGCTGAAATTCCAGTCGGTGAGCCATTGCCGTCGCACGCGGCGACGGTCAGCGCGAGACCGACCGAGATCGGAAGTGTCAGGACAAGTCGCCGGAGATTCACGACCATGATTTCAGGTTGCTCCGGGCATCTACCGTCGAGGCTAGCACCGGCGAATGGAGTGAATCGCGGGCTTTCTCACGTTCGCAACGGACAGTCCGTGGGTCCGGCTAGGATGGCTTGTCCGCCTGCCACTCGATCACCCAGCGACTGATGCCGCCGCCTCAATTGTCAGCCGAAACGGTCCTAGCGATCGTGCGCCGTGCCTTGGCTGAGGACATTGGCACGGGCGACGTGACGACCAACGCGGTGGTCGATCCGCAGGGCAGTGTGCAAGCGCGCATGGTGTTCCGTGAACCTGGAATCGTGGCGGGAATGGATGTGGCGCGCGAGGTGTTTTGCCAGCTCGACGCCGCGGCCGAGGTGGAGGCCGCGGCGGCTGACGGGGCGCAGGTCGGGGCCGGCGAAACTGCGGCCGTGGTGCGTGCCCAAACCCGGGCCATGCTCACAGGCGAGCGCGTCGCGCTCAATTTCCTGCAGCGCCTCAGCGGCATTGCCACCTTGACACGGGCCTTTGTGGACGCCGTGCATGGGACCGGGGTGCGCATCCTCGATACGCGCAAGACCACCCCCACGCTGCGCGCCTTGGAAAAATACGCCGTGCGGGCGGGCGGTGGCGCCAATCATCGCGCCGGGCTCTACGACGCGATCTTGATCAAGGACAACCACATCGCCGCCGCGGGGGACGTGGCCGAGGCGATTGTGCGCGCGCGGCGGGCGGCTCCGACGGGCATGGCGATCCAGGTTGAGGTCGAGTCTCGCGACGAGGCAGCGGCGGCCATTTCCGCGGGCGCGCATGCCCTGCTCTTCGACAACATGCCGGTGGCAGAGGTTGAGCGCGCCGTTGGGGCAATCACCGGCGACGTGAGATTGGAGGTCACGGGCGGGGTGACCCTGTCGAACGTGCGGGAGTATGCCGAAACCGGAGTCCACGACATTTCGGTCGGGGCGCTCACGCACTCGGCCCGCGCCATCGATATCGGGCTGGACTTCTAGGGCGCGGCAGTCGCGGCGCGCTCGGTGCGGCGGTCGTCCCTATGCGCCGAGCATTGGCTGCATGCGCGGCCAGGCCGCTTCGTGATCGAGAAGCTTCTGCTTCACGCCGGTGCCGCGAACATAGCCGCCCAGTCCGCGTGAGCCGACGATGCGGTGGCAGGGTACGAAGATGAGGTTTGGGCTCGATCCAACGGCTCGGCCGATGGCCCGAGTGGCATGCGGGCTGCCAACCGCTCGGGCCAGCCAGGCGTAGCTGCGAGTTTCGCCGAACGGCACGTCGCGCATCGCGGCCCAGGTGCGGCGCTGAAAGTCGGTGCCAGCTCGGTGGTCCAGGGCGACGTCCAGGCGCTGGCGCCCGGACGTGAGGTACTCCCACAACTCTTCGAGCGCCTGGCCGGCCGTCTGGTAGGCGGCGCGCCCCGCGACCGGCCACTGGTCATGCTCGGCGCGCCGTCGGCGCGAGCGTTGCGCCCCGCGTGACCGGGTGCGCGCGGCGCTTGACATCCGCTGCAGGTCGGTGACGCAGGCGCCTTCGCGGTTGTGGGCCAGCGTCGCGCCCACCAGCCCAACCTCGCTGGCCGCGACACCGCACCACCCCCAGCCATCAATGGTCCTGACGGCCAGGGCAAATTCGAGGAAACCGTCGGTCATGTAGTCAGGCGGCGCTTGTTCCCGGGACTGGCAGTGTATCCAGGACCTCCCGCACGACGTCGCGGGTGTCGACGCTGCGTATTCGGGCGGCCGGGCTCACGATGACACGGTGGGACAGCACCGCCACGGCCAGATCTTTCACGTCGTCGGGAATCACGTAGTCCCGGCCGCGCATCGCCGCGAGCGCCTGGCTGCCGCGGTAGAGAAACAAGCTGCCTCGTGGGCTGGCGCCGAGGTAGACCTCGCCATGGTCGCGGGTGGCCCGCACGAGATCGACGATGTACTCGTGCACCAGTTGGTCGATGTAGACCTCCCGCACTGCCGCTTGGGCAGCCAGGATCGTGTCGACGTCGGCCACTTGCCGCACTTCGGTCAGCGGGTGGGTGTGCTGCTGGGCGCCCAGGACCTCGACCTCGTCGGATCGATCCGGGTACCCCAAGTTCACGCGCAGAAAGAAACGGTCGAGCTGGGCCTCCGGCAGCGGGAAGGTGCCCTCGTACTCGATGGGGTTTTGCGTGGCCATCACCAGGAATGGGCTTGGCAGCGTGTGGGTCACCCCGTCGACGGTGATCTGGCGTTCCTCCATGGCCTCCAGCAGCGACGATTG
>DAOUHO010000108.1:0-16175 GCA_034428595.1 Chloroflexota bacterium
GACCGCGATCGATGTCGTCGCGTTGCCCGACACGCCGTCGGCCGTGGTGAACGTCTTCCACGTATTCCCGTCGAACACCCCCACCCCGCCATCCGTCGCCACCCACACGCGCCCGTCGGCCGTCTCCGCCAGCGCGTGGGCGCCATCGGCGGGCAGCGCCGAATTGCCCGTCGTGTAGGTGGTGATCGCGCCGTCGACGACGCGGCTCACCCCGTTCGCCGTCGCGATCCACACGTCACCGTTCGAGGCGGCGAGCAGGCCCCGCACCTCCTCGCTCCCCAGCCCCTCGGTCGTCCCCACCTGGGTCCAGGTGACGAGATTGCCCGAGTGCACCACGCCCTCGTTGAGCAACCCCAGCCAGAGGCGGCCCCGGCTGTCGACGATCACCGCCGTGATGTTGTCGCGAATCACCTCGGGAATCATCGCCCGGGTGATGACGCGCGGCCACGTATCCGTCTGCTGGTCGTAGAGGGCCGCGCCCTGGCGGGTGGCGAACCACACGCGCCCAACGCTCTGATGCACGACGAAGATGTCGCGCACGTCAAGGTCCGGCAGCTCCGAGTTGTCCGGTCGCCGCCTATCCCACTGCGCCCCGGCCAAGAAGCTCACGCCTTGATCCGGATGCCCCATAAAGAGCACGCGCGCCGCGCGGCTCCCGGCAATGGCCTGCACGTCGTTCGAGCCCAGTCCCCGGCCGGTGGTGTCCAGCGTGAAGACTTCCCCGTCCCCGGTCCGCCCGATCCGGCTCGCGCCCACCGGCGTACCGACCCAGATCTGACCGTCGACGTCCACGTGCAGGGCCTGGATTCGGTCGTCCACGAGATCGGTGTCCTTGGCCCTGATGCCGTGCCATGCGCCGTCGTAGACCGCCAGCCCCGCATCCGTCGTGCCCACCACCACCAGCTCGCTAGTGAGGCTCGGCGTGGTCGCCGCCGGCGTGGCGGCAGGAGTCGTGGTCGGCGTCGCTGCCGGCGTGACGGCCCCGGCGGTGGGCGTTGGCGGCGGGGGCGGCGTCAGGTCGACGATTTCAACCTGGTACGCCACGCCGTCGGTGAGCGCCGCCGCCGCGTTGAATGCCGCGATCCGCTGCCAGGCGTCGTTCGGATAGAGGCGGTTGCGCAAATCGTCGCCCAGCAGCCGCAGCCGCACGCCGGCTCCCGGGTGATGCTCGAACACCGCCGCCTGGAAATACTGCCGGATGAATCCGGGCGTCGCCGCCGGGATGTGCAGCGTGCCGGGCCGGTTCGTGTCGAACCGCGCCTCCGTCTTCGGAAAGCCAAAGGCGTCCACGCCGCCGTACGTCCGGAAGAAGTTCAGAAATCCCGTCCACACGCCGCCCACCGAGAAGTTGGAGACCTTGTGCCCCCACGGCCCGTGCTCCTCGCCCGAGTTGTGGTTGACGGTCCCGGGCTCCACGCCTTGGTCCACGCTTCCGGCCACCCCGCCACCGAAGTAGTCCCAGGCCAGCCGCCGTTCCATCACATAGATGCCGCCCAGGTCGTGCCGCGGATGGAAGTCCACCACGCCCCGCTGGTAGTACTGCGTCAGCGCGCCGGTTTCCTCCTGGAACACCTCGGAGGTCGGCAGCCCCCAGCGCGTCAAGCCGCCGCTGGATTCGTAGAAGGCCGCAAAGTCGGCGGTGAGCGTTTGCCCGCCGATCGTCACCTCGAGCCGGGGAATGTTGTGGCTCAGCGCCGGGTTCGCCGCGTCCGTCTTCCGCACCGAACTCACGACCCGCACCGAGTCGAACCCCGTCGCCGTCTGCGCCAGCAACCCGACCGGCCCGACGATTCCCAGCGCCAGCAGCGCCGCCAGCAGCAGGGTGCCGCCCAGGCGCATCGGGGCGCTCAAGCTCGCCGGTCGCCCCGCCCGAGGCCCCGGCGTCAAAGTCGCGTCTCCCCTGCCCAGATCCTGAATCGCATGCCAGCCTGCTGACAGCACGTCCAGTATAGGCAGCCCCGCCCCACGCCGCCCGGCAGCGCGTGTTTCACGCGAACCATTGGCGCCCTGTGGGACGACCCACGCATCGTGCGTCAGGAGCCCCAAGCGAGTATCGCTTGCGCTTCCGGCTTCGTTAGCTTGCCTTGACCGTGCGCAGCGGCAGGGCCTCGGTTTCCAGCGTCGAGAGGTCCAGCCGGTGCGACGCATGATCGATGTCAAAGCCGACGACCTGGCCCGCAGCATCAAGGTCCACGTTGAGCCCATCCGTGACCTCACGCGTCTCCACGCCTGGCCCTTCCTTGAACTCGACGTAAAGGCTGTCGGTTTCCGGGTAGTAGTGGAGTCTCATGGCCTGCCCTTTCGGAAACGTCGGTCGAAGAATGCATTGTGGATCGTCTCGCCGTCAGCCAGCGTCACCACTCGGAGAACTCGGGCTGAGGATTCCCCGGGCAGCGTGGCTTCGCCCCAGAAGCGGACGCGCCCGTCTGGCTGGTCCTCGCGTTGTATGGGCGCGGAGATCACCCGCATACACCATTCAGGGTCGATGTAGGGTCGCTTTCGGCGCACCTGCTCTTCAAAATAGCGTGTCGTCTTCATGGGAGCGCACAGTCAGGTGCCCAGCGTTTGGACGGCTATTGCCCCGCCAATCGTGCCAACTCGGCGGCGCGGTTGGTTTGCTCCCAGGGGATGTCGACCAGGTCGTCGCGGCCGAAGTGACCGTAGGCGGCGACCTGGCGATAGAGGGGCCGGCGCAGGTCGAGGTCGCGGATGATCGCGCCGGGCCGCAGGTCGAAGCTGTCGCGGATGGCCGCCTCGATGCGCTCGTCGGGCACCGCGCCGGTGCCGTAGGTCTCGATGTTGAGCGACAGGGGCTCGGCCTTGCCGATCACGTAGGCCGCCTGCACCTCAAACCGCGTCGCCAGGCCGGCGGCGACGACGTTCTTGGCGATCCAGCGCAGCGCGTAGTTCGCCGAGCGATCCACCTTCGTCGGATCCTTGCCGGAGAAGGCGCCGCCGCCGTGGCGTGCCATGCCGCCGTAGGTGTCCACGATGATCTTGCGTCCGGTAAGCCCCGCGTCGCCCATCGGTCCGCCTACCACGAACCGCCCGGTGCCGTTGACGATGATGCCGGTATCGGAGTCGAGCAGGTCTGAGGGGATCGCCTCGCGGATCACGGATTCCTCGATGGCGCTCTCGATGGTCTCGTTGTCGACCTCGGGATCGTGCTGGGCGGCGATTACCACGCTGTCGACCCGCGCGGGCCGCCCGTGGCGGTATTCCACGGTGATCTGCGACTTGCCGTCGGGCCGCAGCCAGTCCAGCGTGCCGTCCTTGCGCACCTGGGCCAGCCGCCGCGCGGCGCGATGGGCCAGCGCGATCGGCGCCGGCATCAGCTCCGGCGTCTCGTCGCAGGCGAATCCGTACATCATCCCCTGGTCGCCCGCGCCCAGGGCCTCGACGTCGTCGTAGTCGCCGTCAAGCGCCCGCACTTCGAGCGCCTCGTCGACGCCCTGCTTGATGTCGGCCGACTGCTCGTTGAGAGCCACCGTCACGCCGCAGGTCTCGCCGTCGAACCCGAATTCGGATGTCGTGTAGCCGATCTCGGACACGGTGTCGCGGACGACGCGGCGCACGTCGACGGGGGCCTTGGAGGTGATCTCGCCGAGCACCAGCACCAGCCCGGTCGTCGTGGCCGCCTCGCACGCCACCCGGCTCTCGGGGTCGCCGCTCAGAAAGGCGTCGAGGACGGCGTCCGACACCTGGTCGCAGAGCTTGTCCGGATGTCCCTCGGTCACCGACTCCGACGTGAACAGCAGGCGCGGCGCCTGCATGAACGTATTGCTCAAGCTGCTCTCCCCCAATTGCCGGGCGCCGCCCGTCGCGGCCTCGGACTGATCGGTTAGGTCCCTTCCTGCCAGCCGGACAGGTAGGCGGACTGCTCCTCGGTCAGCGTGTCGATGGCCACGCCCATCGCCTCCAGCTTCAACGCGGCGACCCGTCGGTCAATGTCCTCAGACACGTCATACACGTCGGGCGCGAGGTCTCCGGCGTTGGACGCCAGGTACTCGATCGCCAGCGCCTGGTTGGCAAAGCTCATGTCCATCACGCTGGCCGGGTGCCCCTCGGCCGCCGCCAGGTTGATGAGCCGCCCCTGGGCCAGCAGGAATATGCGGCGGCCGTCAGCCAGCCGATACTCGTCGACATAGGGCCGTGCCTCATCGACCTCCACGGCCATGTCTTCCAGCGCCGCGATATTGATCTCGACGTCGAAGTGCCCGGAGTTGGCCAAAATCGCCCCGTCGGGCATGACCTCGAAGTGGCGCCGGTCGATCACGTGCTTGTCGCCGGTGACGGTCACGAACACGTGGCCCACCGCCGCGGCTTCCTGCATCGGCATAACGCGGAAGCCGTCCATCAGCGCCTCCAGCGCGCGCACGGGGTCGATCTCGGTGACGATCACATGGGCGCCCATGCCGGACGCGCGGCTGGCCAGCCCGCGCCCGCACCAGCCGTAGCCACCGACGACCACGTTGCGCCCGGCCAGGAGGATGTTGGTGGCGCGCACCAGGCCGTCGATCGTCGATTGCCCGGTGCCGTAGCGGTTGTCGAACATGTGCTTGGTCATGGCCTCGTTCACGGCCACGATGGGGTACTTCAGCACGCCCTGCTCCGCCATGGCCCGCAGTCGAACGACGCCGGTGGTCGTCTCCTCGGTGCCGCCCAGCACGTCGCCGATGACGTCCGTGCGGTCCGTGTGCAGGGTCGAGACCAGGTCGGCGCCGTCGTCGATCGTGAGATGCGGGCGCGTGTTCAGCACCGATTCGATGTGGTCGTAGTAGACCTCGGAATCTTCGCCGTTGATGGCGTAGGTGGCGGCGCCGTACTCGTGGACGAGGGCAGCGGCGACATCGTCCTGGGTGCTCAAGGGGTTCGACCCGCACAGCGCCACGTCGGCCCCGCCCGCCTGCAGCGTGCGCATCAGGTTGGCGGTTTCGGTGGTGACATGCTGGCAGGCGCCGATGCGCAGACCGTCCAGGGGCCGCTCGCGCGCGAAGCGCTCGCGGATGCTCGCCAGCACCGGCATGGACTGGTCCGCCCACCGGACGCGGCGGACGCCAAGGCCGGCGAGCCCGGCGTCGGCAATCTCGAACGAGCTATCCAATGCGGCCATGCGATTCTCCTTGTCGCGCGCGCAGGGTCGCCATCCGGCGCCTAAAACGCAACGAGCTCCTTGAACTCGGCGTAACGGGCTTCCACATCCTCGCGCGTAACCGCGGCCAGGCGCTCGACGCCGAACGCCTCAACTGTAAACGACGCCGCGACGCTGCCATAAACGACGGCGCGCCGCAGGTCGGCGCCGCCGCGCGCGCCCGCCTCGGCCAAACTGCCGAGCATGGCGCCGGCAAAGGCGTCGCCGGCGCCCGTGGGATCCACAACCTCGGGCAAGGGATAGCCCGGCGCGGAGAACCACTCGCCGCCGTGCGCCAGCACCGCGCCGTACTCGCCCAGCTTGACGGCCACGGCTCGCGGGCCGAGCGCCAGGATGGGGCCGACCGCCTTGGGCACTCGGGACTCGCGGCTGAACATTCGCGCTTCCTGGTCGTTGAGCACAACCAGCGCGCTGCGGCGAAACACCTCGGCCAGCTCGGTCGACTGGCCGCGAATCCAGTGGTCCATCGAGTCGGTGGCCACGAACGCCCCATGGTCGATCTGATTCATGACGTTCAGCTGGATTCCGGGCTCGATGTTGCCCACAAAAATGTAGTCGGCATTCGTCGCGGGAATCCGCGGGGTGAACTCGGTCACGACGTTCAGCTCCACGAACTCCGTGTCGCGGGTGTTGAGGTCCTCGTGATAGCGCCCGCCCCAACGGAACGTCTCGCCCTCCACCACGTCGAGGCCGGTCAGGTCGACGCCGCGCCCGTCCAGCAGCTGCCGATGGGATTCCGGGAAGTCCGTGCCGACCACGCTGACCAGCGCGGTCGGCGCGAAGAGCCGCGCCGCCAGGGCGGCATAGGTGCCCGACCCGCCCAGGACCCGCGTGACCTGTCCGGTCGGCGTCGCGATGTCGTCGATGCCGACGGTGCCGACGATGACGACGCTCACGGAGCAGTCGCTTTGCTTTGCATCTGACGCTTTCCCGCGCCTCGGCTGATGTCCGGTCCCCTCTCCCTTGATGGGAGAGGGTTAGGGTGAGGGTGCCAGTGAGGAGCGCTTCCGCTGACGCTCACGACGCGTTCGGCTCGTCCAGATAGCGGTCGACCAGCAGCGCCACCCGCTCCCGCACCTGGGGGTCGATGGCCTCCGGCGCGGTGATGATGCCCGCGGCGAGCGCCGAGCCGCACTCACAGTCGCGGGGCTGCCGCACCGCCTTCGGAATCGCCGTCCGCACCGCGCGCAATGCAAGGTCCGCATTGGCGGTGAGGTTTTGCACCACCATCGCGGCCGTCACCGGCTCCTCGCTCTCGTGCCAGACGTCGTAGTCGGTGACCATGGCCATGACGGCGTAGCAGAGTTCCGCCTCGCGGGCCAGCCGGGCCTCGGGCAGCGCGGTCATGCCAATCACGTCCACACCCCAGGAGCGATACAGCTCGGACTCGGCGCGGGTGGAGAACTGCGGCCCTTCGATGCAGACATAGGCGCCGCCCCGATGGACATTGCCCCCGGCGCTCCCCACCGCCTCGGCCAGGACGCTCCGCACATGCGGGCACAAGGGGTCCGCCATCCCCACGTGCACGACCAACCCCGGCTCATCGAAGAACGTGGAGGGCCGCACGCGGGTGCGGTCGATGAGCTGGTCGGGAATCACCACGTCGAGCGGCGGGATGCGCTCGCGCATGCTGCCCACGGCGCTCACGGCCAGCACCCACTCGACGCCGAGTGACTTGAGCGCCCAGATGTTGGCGCGCACGTTGAGGGCGGTGGGCGAAATCCGGTGACCGCGGCCGTGGCGCGGCAGGAAGGCCACCTCGACCCCGTCGAGCACGCCCACGACCAGGTTGTCGCTCGGGGCGCCGAACGGCGTGTCGATCTCGACCTCGCGGCGGTCCTCCAAGCCCGGCATCTGGTAGAAGCCGCTGCCGCCGATGACCCCGACGCGGGCGCCTCCAACTCCCGACCTCGCCACTACGCGACCGCCTCGACCGGTTCGCGCCAGGCGGCCAGGGTGGTCCTGTAGGGCGCCCGCGCGATGCCGCGCTCGGTCACGATGGCGCTCACCAGCTCGTTCGGCGTCACGTCGAAGGCCGGATTGGCCACCGGCGCGTCGCCCGGCGCCCAGCGCGCCGCGCCGTGTCCGCGCACCTCGCCCGCGCCGCGCTCCTCAATGGGGATGTCGTCTCCCGTCGCGGTCTCGAAGTCAATGGTGGAAATTGGCGCGGCGACGATGAACGGCAGCCCATGCGCCTGCGCCAGCTGCGCCATGGTGTAGGTGCCGATCTTGTTGGCCACGTCGCCGTTCGCCGCGATGCGGTCGGCGCCGACGATCACCGCGTCGACCGCCCCACGCTGCATGAAGTGCCCGGCCATGCTGTCCGTGATGAGGGTGTAGGGAATGCCCCACTGGTCCAGCTCCCAGGTGGTCAACCGGGCGCCCTGCAGCAGGGGGCGGGTCTCGTTGACCCACACCGAGACTTTCCCCTGATGATGAGCGGCCTGGATCACGCCCAGGGCCGACCCGAACCCGGCCCCGGTCGCCAGCGGACCGGTGTTGCAGTGGTGCAGCACTTGAGCGCCGGGCGCCAGCAGGCTCGCGCCGTGGGCCGCCAGCTCGACGTGTCGGCGGTCGTTATCGGCGGCCAACGCGTGCGCCCGCTCGAGCACTGCCCGTGCGCCCGCCTCCGGGTCGTCGGCGTACGGCTCCGCCGCCGTGCGGACGACGCGCGCGGCCCAGCCCAGATTCACCGCCGTGGGACGGGTCCCGGCGATGTCTTCAACCACCCGATCCAGGTGGTCCGCAAATCGGGCGTCAGTCTCGGCGCAGTAGGTGTGCGCTCCGAGGGCCACGCCGTAGGCTCCCGCCACTCCGAGGGCCGGCGCGCCGCGAATGGCCAGGGTCCGGATGGCCTCCATGACCTGCGGCACCTCGGTGCAGTCCAGCACCTCGATCTCGTCCGGCAAGCGCCGCTGATCCAGGATGCGCACGGCGCCGTCGCGCCATTCGATAACCGGTGGGACAGCCATTGTTGAGGCCAATCGGGCGAGCGCCCGAGAGTATAGCCATCGGTCCCGTTCCCGGCGTCAGCTAGGGGCGGGTTTGAAACCCGCCCCTCGGGGTCCGAACCTAGTCCAACCCGCGACGCCTCCGGGCGGCTTCGTATACGTCCAGGCCGATCTCGCCGCGGGCGAACCGCGCTTCGATGGACTGGAACGCGTCGACCGGCGCGGCCATGGCCGGCGCGAGGTCTGGGCTGGGCTCCGCCGCGCGGGCCTCGGCCAGCTGCTGCCGCGCCGCCGCTTGCGATGGGGCGTCCGCCGGGCCCTCGACGTACTCGTCGCCCTGCGGCGCGTCAGCTTCCGGCGGCGAGTCGGCGGGTGGCGGCGCGAGCTTGTCTTTGAGCCAGCGCCCAACGTCGGCAGGGTCGGCGTCCGCCACCCAGGCCGAGATCTCATCGTCCGTGGCCGCGGCGGCCGTCTGCGAGCGCAGGCGCTCCCGATGGACCTCGCGGTCCTTCTTCGACTGCCAGCGCCGCTCAATCGCGTCGACGCGGGCGGCGACCTCCCGGTCGACCGCGGCCTCGAAGTCCTGCGGCGCCTGGTCGGCGGTCTGTTCGGCGGCGGCTGGTTCGGTGGCGTGATCGGTCATGGAGTCTCCTTCAGGCAACGGCTTTGGCGCGGACGGTGAGGCCCGCGGCCGACAGGGCGGATTCAAGTTGACGCTCCGGGTCGAGCTCGTCGGCAAGGGTGATGGCGTATCCCAGGCGCGCGGCGAACATCAGCGCGTCCGTGGTGCGCGCGGCGTAGGCGTCGTGGAGGCGCGCGACCCAGCGGGACAGCTCACCGGCCAGCGCCGGCGGCGCTCCTCGCAGCAGGGTCCGCCACTCCGCGTCCAGGGCCTCGACGTCGACGCCGGACGCCAGGCGACCGGCGCGCTGATAGCCCTCGCTGACCATCAGCGTGAGCAGGTCGTCGAGCGTGGCAACCCGGCAATGGTCCCACTGCGCATCGCTGGTCGGCGCGGGGTGCGGGCAGGCCGCGGCCAGGCAGCCGGCGGACCATTGGCTCCCCGGCGACCCGCAACGCGGGCAGTGCCAGTGCCCTTGCAGCAACAGCCCGCGCGCCAGCGCCTCGTCGTCAAACACCTGGCTGATGTAGCGACGGATACCCGGGGCCACTCGCGCATCCGTCACGGCGCCCATGACCTGGCTCACCCAGGCATGTTCGAAGCGCTCGAACTCCTTGAGGCCGAGCCCGTCGCGCGTTTGCGCCATGGCCGAGCGCAGCGCGGCCGTGGGCACGGCGTAGCGGGCTTTGTCGGCGTGTCCTTCTGACTGGGCGGTGATGACGGCCGCCGCGCCGTCGATCTGCACGTCGAGCACGCGATCTCCTTCGCGAGTGATGCCGGATGGCCGCCGGATCTCGGGTCGCCGCACGACCATACCTGCGTTGTACTCACACAGAGTACGCCAGCTCGATTTGGTTGTCAACCATTCGCGTACAATGCCGCCATGGCAGGCGCGGAGGCTGGGCTGCGGTTCCCTGAGGCATTGCGTCGCGCCCGCTTGGCGCGCGGGATGTCGTACCGCGACTTGGCGGCGCGCTGCGGGCTCTCCCACTCCTTCCTGAGCCATATCGAGAAGGGCGAGCGTCGCCCCCCGCGCATGGCGCACGTCATGGCCATCGCCACCGCCCTCGACACGGTCACCCCCGCGTTCTTGCTCGCGGCGCTGGCCGACCGACTGGGAACCGAGGTGGCGCAGCTCGTCATCCACCTGGCGCAGGCTGCGACCGACGGCGACCCGCTGCCCGGCGCGCTCACGGAGATCGGCGGCATGGACGCGATCGAGGCGCTGGCCACGGCAGCCTCCCAACCGGACGGCGAAGCTCGGTTGCGGCGTCTGTTGTCCTTTGCCGACCTGCAGTTCGACGCCGACGTGCTGCGTGTGGGCTTCGGCGACGCCGCGAGCCCCGTGGTCTTGACCGTGGTCGGGCCGGCGGATTCAGCCGCGGGACCCGAGCGCTCCGACTAGCCCGGTCCCCCCCGCTTGTTCGCCTCGCACCGCAGACTCCCTCCCGCATGACCGCCGACCAGCCCTCCTCGTCATCACCATGCTGCGCCCCGCGGCCTTCGACTCTTGCGGCGAGTCCTGCGCCCTCTCCCCAAGTGGGAGAGGGTTGGGGTAAGGGGGAATCCGGCACCGCGCAGCAGCGGTCGCAACCTGATTCCCGGGAAATCCCTCGTCATTCCCGCGAAGGCGGGAATCCAGGCCCAATCAACGCTGGCGTCGTGCTTGAAGACGGCCCGAAGGCACCTTCGGCCCCTTCTCCCCTCGTGGGAGAAGGAAAGGATGAGGGGGAATCCGGCGCCGGTCTCCCGGAAGACGCCGTCCGCCTGCCCGCTGGATCGTTCCTGATGGGCTCCAACGACCCCGCCGGCTTTCCCGAGGACGGCGAAGGCCCCGTCCGCCGCGTGTCGGTGGGCGCCTTCCGCGTCGGCGCTTGCGCGGTGACCAACGCCCAGTTCGCCGCCTTCGTCGACGCAACGCACTACACCACCGACGCCGAGCGCTTCGGCTGGTCCTTCGTCTTCCAGCTGCTCGTGCCCGAGGAGGTCCAGCGACGGCACCCCCAGCGTCCCGAAGCCACGCCGTGGTGGGTGCCGGTCACCGGCGCCACCTGGCGACATCCCGAAGGCCCGGGGAGCACGCTTGACGGCCGGAACGACCATCCGGTGGTGCATGTGTCCTGGCGCGACGCCGCGGCCTTCACCGCCTGGGCCGGCGCCCGGCTGCCGACGGAGGCCGAGTGGGAGTACGCCGCGCGCGGCGGCCTGGAGCAGCGGCGCTATCCCTGGGGCGACACCCTCACGCCCCGCCGGCAACACCGCTGCAACATTTGGCAGGGCGACTTTCCACGGCGCAACACGCTCGGCGACGGGTATCTCGGCACCGCGCCAGTGGACGCCTACCCGCCGAACCGCTTCGGCCTGTTCAACACCGCGGGCAACGTGTGGGAGTGGTGCGGCGACTGGTTCCACCCCACGTTTCACGTCCAAGGCCCGCGCGAGAATCCCGACGGCCCGCCCAACGGGACGGCGCGGGTGCTGCGCGGCGGTTCGTATCTGTGCCACCGCTCCTATTGCAACCGCTATCGCGTCGCCGCGCGCAGCGCCAACACGCCCGACAGCTCGGCGGGGAACGTCGGCTTCCGCTGCGTCTGGCCGGCGTGACGGGGGCGAGCGCCCGTGGCGGGCCTTGTTTCACGTGAAACACTTCGAGCGCTGCGCGCGGCGGGCCCGCATCGCGTCATTCCCGCGGAGGCGGAAACTTAGGCGGCCCGCCGCGGCCAAGATCAGTGAGTGACCGTGGCTGATTCGCCCGCCCTCGGCCAGATCGTCATCCTCAACGGCGCCCCGCGGTCCGGGAAGTCCAGCATTGCCGCCGTGATTCAGGACACCTTCGACGGACCCTGGATGAACCTCGGCGTCGACGCCCACATGTCGGGCGTGATGCCGCGGCGCCATTCGCCCGGCATCTACGACCTCGAAGTCGACACCTCCGCCATGAGTCCTGCCCAGTGCGCCCAGGCCATCCGTGATCGGCTGGCCGCCGGTCCGCCGCCCACGGCCGCGCAGCGCTTGGCGGCGATGGCTGAGGATCACGTGTGACCGGGCTGCTGGTGGCCGCCCGCGGTTTACGGCCGGCGTCGACGGGCGATGCGATGCTGATGGCGCGTTTGGGAATCACGGCTTTACCAGAAGGGGCGCGGGAATGATGGCTGAGGCGCAAGGCGTGCTGGCGGGCCAGTCGGCGATCGTTACCGGAGGGAATCGCGGCATCGGCAAGGGCATCGCGCGGGCATTCGCCATGGCCGGCGCCGACGTGCTGATCACGGCGCGCGACGCCAAGCTGCTCGCAGCGACCGTCGCCGAGCTGGAGGCGTACGGCGGAGTGGCGGTGGGCGTCCCGTCCGACGTGCAGGTCGAAGCGGACGTCGAGCGCGTTTTCGCCGAGGCCGCGGCACGCTTCGAGCGGCTGGACGT
Source organism: Chloroflexota bacterium (assembly GCA_034428595.1). Lineage (GTDB taxonomy): Bacteria > Chloroflexota > UBA11872 > UBA11872 > UBA11872 > JAJECS01. The sequence continues at coordinate 12,143 of DAOUHO010000108.1, forward strand.
CCTGGTCAACAACGCGGGTCTCTCGTTGCCGGCGCCGCTGCACGAGCACGCGCTCGACACCTGGGAAACGGTCATTGGCACCAATCTCACGGGAGCGTTCCTCTGCACGCGGGCGGCCATGCGCCTGATGCGCCCGCAGGGTCGCGGCCGCATCATCAACATCGCCAGCATCTCGGCGCAGCGGGTGCGGCCCGAGTCCGCCGCCTACAGCGCCAGCAAGTTCGGGCTGTGGGGGCTCACGCAGGTCACGTCGCTCGAAGGCCGCGACCACGGCATCTCCGCCTGCTGCATCAATCCGGGCAATACGCGCGTGGAGCGGCGGGAAGAGATCGACACCGAGGAGAACCGCGAGCCGATGATGGGCGTGGAGTCCGTGGCCCAGGTCGCGGTAACCATGGCGTCGCTGCCGCCGCACGTCCAGTTGCTGGAGGCCACGGTCCTGCCGCTCCAGCAACCCTTCATTGGCCGCGGGTAGGGGCAGGTCTGAAACCTGCCGGTCCGGTCGAGTGGTCTCGGGTGGCGTCTCTTTAGATCACCAGCGACGTCACGACCAACCCAACGATCAGCACCGCCAGGATGGTCAGGCTGGTCGCCAGATCGCGGCGTAGGAACGGCAGCCCGGGCAGTTCCGTCATCTCGCCGCGAGGTGGTCGCGCGACCACCTCAGCCGGCGCGTCATCGGCTGTCGCCGGGATCACCACCGTCGGAATTCGACGCACCGGATCCCGCCGGCGGCGGCGTGTCGAGCGGCGTCGCGAACCCACGTGCGCTACCCGCCGCCTGCCGCTGCAGCAGACGACCGCTTCACGCTTGGAGCCGCCTCGCGATGTTTCACGTGAAACATCCTAAGCGACCGTCAGCCGGTCGATGAGCTGCGCCAACTCTTCCTCGCTGTAGTACTCGAGGACGATTCGGCCCCGTCGTTCGCCGCCGCGCAGCCGCACTCGCGTGCCCAGGTTGCGCTGGATCCGTTCCAGCACGCTGCCGACTTCCCGGTTCCACGCAATCTCCGCTTCCGTCGGGCTCCTGCTCGCCGGCGACTGCTGCGACCCATCGTTCCCTTCTCCGGCTGCCGCCCATCGCTCCGCCTCCCGGACCGACAGCCCCTGCTCCTTGATCGCCGCGAGCAGCCGGCCGCGCGCCGCCGCATCGGCCACGCTCAGCAGCGCCCGCGCATGCCCCTCGCTGATCTCTCCCGCACGCAACGCATCCAGTGATCCCTCGTCGAGGTTGAGCAGCCGCAGGGCATTCGCCACCGACGAGCGGCTTACGCCCAACGCCTCCGCCACCCCTTCCTGCGTCAACCCAAACTCCTCCAGCATTACCCGGTAGGCCTGCGAGCGGTCCAGCGGAGCCAGGTCCGTCCGCTGCAGATTCTCCACCAGCGCCAGTTCCAACTGCCGGCGATCGTCCACCGTCACAATCGTCGCCGGCACCTCGCTCAGGCCCGCCAACTTTGCCGCCCGCCAGCGGCGCTCGCCCGCCACGAGGTAGTAGCGACCCGGGTGATCGTCCCGGGCGCTGACCACGACCGGCTGCAGCACCCCATGCCGCCGAATCGACGCCGCCAACCCTTCAAGCTCGCCATCGCCAATCCCCTGCCGCGGCTGTCGTGGATTCGGCTCAATGCTGCTCAGCGCCACCGAGCGGCGGGCCCCAAGCGTGTCGGCGAACACGTTTTCCAGCCCCCGACCAAGTGCGCGTCTAGACGCCACGCCGCTCCACCTCGACCGCGAACGCCTCATACGCGGCGGCGGCGGCCCCTCTCGGATCGTGCTCGAAGATCGTTCGGCGGAATCCAGGCGACTCCGCGAGCCGCACGCTTCGTGGTATCACGGTCTCCGCCACTTGCTCGCCAAAATGTCCCTGCACCTCGCGCGCCACCTCCCACGCCAGATTATTGCGGCGGTCGAACATTGTCAGCAGATACCGCATTCCCGGCCGGTCGGCGCGCATTCGCCGCACGCCCTCCAGCGCCTCCATCAGACTGGCCAGCCCCTCCAGCGCCAGGTACTCGCACTGCACCGGCACGATCACCTCGTCGCAGGTCAGCAGCGCGAGCAGCGTGGCGCCCTCCAACGACGGCGGGCAGTCGATGATGACGTAGGCGTAGGCCTGGATGGCGCCGGCCAGCGAGCGCCGCAACGCGGTCCCGTCGCCAAGGACATATTCGGCCATGCGCCGGTCGCCGGGCATCAACATCAATCCGCGGCGGCCGGTCGTCACCGTCGCACTTTCAATCGGGGATCCCTCCATCAGCACGTCGGCAATCGTCGCTGCCACCAACTCTTCACCGAGCAGTCGGCTGGTGCTGCCCTGGGCGTCAAAGTCGATCAGTAGCACGCGATGCTCCCGCTCGGCCAGAGCCGCTGCGAGGTTCACCGCTGTGGTGGTCTTGCCTACCCCGCCCTTTTGGTTGGCAATCGCGTAGATGGTGGCTGTCAATCCACACACGTCTTCTGCGAGTTGTGTCCTGAGCTATACCAATTCTCGTAGCAGTAGCCGTCGGCAAGGGGAAACCGTGGATGACGCCGGATGCGCCGGCGGCGACTCGAAGCGGCGGGCAGTCGGAGGCAAAACAGACCGGAGTGGACGATTTGTGGGTGAGCGTGGAAAGTCAAGGACGACCACGGCGGGCCTGCACTGGTGGGGCCATGTATCAACAATGAACCGGAGTTACCCACAGGGAGACCCAGGTTGTCCACAGACATCGGGTGGTGAAGGGATGCCCAGCCGGCCCCACCCTTGAGATAGGGCGGCGGTCGGCGAGCGCTCGGCTATACGGCAAGTGGGGAGTTTTTATCCGAAGCGGCCCACCGTGCTTATCGGCGCCTAAGCGGCTAGGCGATGTCCGCGAGTTGGGCGCGAATGGTCTCGATGTCGTTCTTGAGTCGGTCGTCAAGCTGAATGAGCCGCTCGATCTTGCGGCAGCCGTGAAGCGCGGTGGTGTGGTCGCGGCCGCCGAGGGTTCGCCCAATCTCCGGCAGCGAAAGGGAGGAGTCGTTGCGAAGCAGATACATCGCCACCTGGCGGGCGTGGGCGGTGGGGGCGTCCCGCCGGGACCCGGAAAGGTCCTCGAGGGGCACGGTAAAGTGCGCCGCGGTGCGGTCGAGCACGTGGCGCGCGGCGATCGGGCGCGGGTGGGACGCGGCGCCGAGACCGTCGAGGGCGCGAGCCGCCGTGTCGGGCGTCAGCGGCAACCCGCTCAGCTCGGCGTAGATCAAGGTGCGACGCAGGGCGCCTTCGAGCTCGCGCATGTTCCGGCGAACGCGGTGCGCCAGAAAGTCCGCCACGTCGGATGGCAGCCGGGCGCCTTCGCTCGCGGCGATGGTCTCCAGGATCGCCCGGCGGAGATCAAGATCCGGCGCCTGCAGATCGGCGACCAACCCGGACTCGAAGCGGCTGCGCAAGCGCGCGAAGAGACGGGGAATCTCCGACGGCGGCTGGTCGCTGCTGAGCACAATCTGGCGGCCGCGGGAATAGAGGGCGTTGAACGTGTGGAAGACCTCTTCCTGCGAGGTTTCCGTCCGCGACAGGAACTCGACGTCGTCGATGAGCAGCACGTCGACCGAGCGATAGCGCTCGCGAAAGCGGCGCGCGCGGGCGCCGCGATCCTCGGTGCGAATCGAGTGCAGCAGGTCGTTGGTGAACGTCTCGCACGGGACGTAGAGCACCCGGGCGTCGGGATCGCGGGCCGCGATGGCGTGGCCGATCGCATGCAGCAGATGGGTCTTGCCCAGGCCCACGCCGCTGTAGATGAAGAGCGGGTTGAAGGCGTGGCCGGGCGCTTCGCACACGCGCAAGGCCGCGGCATGGGCGAGCCGGTTGGCGGTGCCGACGACAAACCGCTCGAAGGTCAGCCGCGGGTGCAGCCCGACCGACGGTCTCGGCGCGGACGCCTTGGGCGCGGCGTCGGCAAGCGCGGGCGGCGTGACGGGAGTCGCGGTCGGGCTGACAACAATGGTAACGGCCACGTCACGACCGGAAGCTTTCGACGCGGCCCGCGTCACAACGTCGCGGAAGCGGCGGCGTA
>DAOUHO010000109.1:0-19281 GCA_034428595.1 Chloroflexota bacterium
ACGCTGTTCGAGTCGCAGGGCATCGCCCTGTGGGACATCGCGCTGGGCCAGGTCGTGCTCGAACGCGCACTGGCTGCGGACATCGGAACCCCCATCGGGAACTAGCGCCCATCGGAGCCGCCGCATGAATCGGCCGGTCGGGATCGAGACGGAATATGGCCTCAACTGCGAGGGGTTTGCGGGACCGCCCGACTTTGCGTTCGAGTCGGCGATGCTGATTCACGCGGCGCCGCTGCCGGTCGCCTTTCGCGGCTGGGACTACACCGACGAGGATCCGCGGCGCGACCTGCGCGGCACCCGCGTCGACGCCCTGGCGCGCGATCCGAACGACCACCTGGGCTCCACGGCCCAGAGCTCGCGCATGACCCGCGACGAGCTGCTGGCCGACACCGTGCTGCTGAACGGCGCGCGGCTCTACAACGATCACAACCACCCCGAATATTGCACCGACGCCTGTCACACGGTGCCGGACCTGGTGGCGCAGGACCGCGCGGGCGAGGCGCTGATGCACGCGGCGGAGCAGGCGCACAATGCACGGCTGGACGGCGGCCGGGTGCGGCTGGTCAAGAACAACACGGACTATCACGGGCGCAGCTACGGCTGCCACGAGAACTATCTGACGCTGCGCGAGGTGCCGCTCGACGATCTCGTTGACGCGCTGGTGCCCTTTCTGGCAACGCGCCAGGTCTTTGCCGGCGCGGGTCGCGTGGGCATCGAGGGCGGCGATACCGGCGAATTGCAGCTGTCCCAGCGCGCCGACTTCTTCGAAACGGTGGTGGGGATCAACACCACGGCGCGCCGGCCCATCTTCAACACGCGCGACGAGCCGCACGCCGATCGGACCCGCTACCGGCGGCTGCACGTGATCGCCGGCGACGCCAACCGCAGCGAGTGGGCGACCGGCATGAAGGCGGCGACGACCGCGCTGGTGCTCGACGCGGTCGAGACCGGCTGGCGGGCGCCTATCCGGCTGCGCAATCCGGTGGCGGCAGTTCGGCAGGTCTCGCACGATCTCACGCTGGGGGAGACCATTGAACTCGACGACGATCTTCTAGTTTCGCCCCTGGACATCCAGCAGTGGTGGCTTAGCGCGTGCGAGCGCTTTCGCGGACGCGACGCCGAGACGGACTGGGTGCTGGATGAGTGGGGGCAGGTGCTGGCCGATTTGCGAGCCGACGCGGCAGCCGCCGCCGACCGCGTCGACTGGGCAGCCAAGCTGGCGCTGCTGCGGGAGCTCAACCCGGGCCCGGAGGCGGCGCGCCGCCTCGACTTCGGGTATCACCTGCTGGACCCGAACCTCAGCGTGCACCAGTGGCTGACGGATCGGGGACGCATGCGCACGCTGGTGACACCGGCGCAGGTTGAGGGAGCCCTCACCACGCCGCCGTCAGGCACCAGGGCCGCCGTGCGGGGTAAGTTGCTGGCCAAGTTTGGACCGGCGATCACGGCGATGGAGTGGGACCGGGTGCGCTTGCATCGCAACGGCGTTGACGTCATGGTGCGGTTGCCCGAGATCGCGGGACCTGAGATCGACCGGCTCCACGCCCTGGTTGAGAACGCCGCAACCATCGATGATGTAGTAGCCGCGCTTGACGCCGAAGGAGGATGAGCGATGAGCATCACCTGGCGGGTCGTACCGCATAGTGAGATCGAGGCGCCGCCCGATCCCGCCAAGACGGCCCCGGACGAAGAAACCGCGCCGGCGGAAGACGACGACCTGGGCGAGCACGTCCGGCGAATCATTCGTGAGATCCCGGATCCGACGCCGCAGCCCGGCGGGGAGTAGACCGCGCGGCCGATGAAGGACGCGCTGTTCGGCACGGAGATCGAGTACGCCAGCGCCGGCGAGTTTCCGCCGGCGCGGGCCGCAACGCTGGTCAAGAACGTGATCTTCGCCGAGCGCCGCTTCGGCATCATCGATCCGGCGCCCCGGGAGTGGGACGAAGCGCCGGGGAACGGCGGTTTCCTGTTCAACGGCGCGCGGCTCTACCTCGATTCCGGCCACATCGAATATGCATCGGCCGAGTGCCGCACGCTGGACGACATCGTGGAGCAGGAGAACGCGGCGGACGCCATCCTGCTCGACGCCGTGGAGAGCCAGGAGTTGAATCGGCGGCTGTTCTTCATCAAGAACAACACCGACTACCTGGGCAGCACGTTCGGCTACCACGAGAACTACGCGGTGCGGCGCAGTCCCCTCAGCCTCGACATGGCGACGGGGCTGATGCCGTTTCTGACCACGCGCCAGCTCTACGCCGGCGCCGGCATGACGATCAGCGACCGGGACGGCGGCGGCCTGCCCTTTCACATCTCCCAGCGGGCGGCATTCGTGACCATCGATATGAGCCAGCGCGTGCGCTTTGGCGGCCGGCCCATCGTCAATCTGCGCGACGAGCCGCTGGCCGACGACGCCGGGCTGCGGCGGCTGCACGTGATCGTGGGCGACGCCAACCGCAGCGAGTTCGCCACCGCGCTGAAGATCGGCTCAACGGCGCTCGTAGCGCAGCTCTTGGAGAGCGGCTGGAGTCCGGACCTGGTGCTGCTGGCGCCGGTGCAAACGCTCAAGGAGATTTCAAGCAATCCGGCCGGTCCGTGGTCGGTCGAGCTGGCCGACGGCCGCTGCATGCCGGCGCTCGACATCCAGCGAATCTTTCAAGATGCCGCCGACCGCGCCTTCCGCGGGCGCGACAGCGACACCGACTGGACCCTGGATGCCTGGACCGAGTGCCTGGACGGCCTCGAGCGCGATCCGACGGATCTGGTGGGCAAGGTCGACTGGGTCACGAAGCTTGAGCAGCTGCGGCGCTTTGCCGACGACTCGCCGGAGGGCTGGGCCGATCCCGATCTCGTAAAGGTGGACCTGGCCTATCACCACATCGATCCCACGGTGAGCCTGTTCGCCGAGATTCAGCGCCGCGGCGTCGCGCCCCGGCGTACGCAGGGGGACGTGAATCCGCTGGCGGTCCCCTCCGGCACGCGGGCGCGCGCCCGCGGCCGCATCGTGCGGGCGCTGGTCGAGGCGCAGGCCGACTTGCTGATCGACTGGAAAGACGTCCACCGAAATCTAGGCGCGCTGACGAACTGGAACGACCAGCTCTTCCTCGTCTACCAGTACATCGATGACTGGCATGAGCTCGACGCCTATGGCGGCTGGGACGTCATCCCCTACTTGATCGACTGGACCGGCATCGGGGTGCGCGGCAAGCTCTGCGAAATGCCCAATCCGTTCGAGAGCTACAGCGCCGCGGCCGAGGAGTTCGCCGACAAGCTCGGCGGCTATCTGCGTCCCTAGGCTGCGGCGGCGCCGTTGAGCGCGGCGGCCAAGTCGTCGATGGCGCCCGCAAGCTCGACCAGCTGTCGCTTGCCATAGCGTCGAGTAATGGATGCCTCCGCGGCCTCAAGCTCCGCGCGCACGCCCTGCCACTTGGAATGGCCGCGGCTCGTGAGCACCAGCTGAAACGAGCGCCGGTCGTTGGGGTCGATGTCCGCGGTGATTTGCTCGCTGTTGACGAGCCGCTTGACCAACTCGGAGGTGGCCGCCGGGCTGCGGCCGAGCTCGCGCGAAAGCTCCGTCGGCGTGACCGGGCCCTCGGCCTCGGCCAGAAACTGCAACGCACGCGCCAGCGGCAGCGACACGCCGGCCCGCTCGCAGGCCGAGTTGAGGTACTCGGAAACCTGGTGGGACCCAATCAATACCCGGTGGATGACGAGGTCCGTTGTTCCGTTGCTCTGGCTTCGCGTGCTCATACCGCAGGTCTCTCCTCTGATGGTGCCGGCGCGCAGCAATCGCCGGTCGCGCGCGGGGATTGTGCCGACGGCCAATTGGCCGTGACTCTTTGGTTATACGGCATCTGACAATTTCACACAACACGACCGGGCGGATGGTGAGGGATGTTGGAGATCGGCGGGCCCGGCACATCGGCGCGGAAGTGGCTAGGCGACTGACTCAGCAGGGATCCGGAAACACTCGCATAGCACATTTGCTATATTAGCGATAGCGATGGGTTGGACAGTCGAGACCCTGAGTGCGGTTGTCGACAGTGAACTTGACGCCCTGCCGGCCGACATGCGGGCGCGATTTGTGCGGATCTGCGAGTTGATCGCGGCCGTCGGGCTGTACCACGCTGGCGCACCGCATGTCAGGCATTTGACGGGAGCGCTTTGGGAGATGCGTCTTCGCGGGAAGGACGGGATCGCACGGGCGCTGTATGTCACCTTCCGAGACCGGCGAGTAGTGGTGGTGCGAGCCTTCGTCAAGAAGACACAGAAGACGCCGCGCCGGGAAATCGATCTGGCGCTGCGGCGCGCCAGGGAGGTATTGCGATGAGCAACGTCCGCGACCTGCACGAAAAGTGGAGGCAGGACCCGGAATACCGCGAGACCTATGACGAGCTCGGGCCGGAGTTCGAACTCGCCCGAGTACTGATTGAGGCCCGAACCAATGCCGGACTCACCCAGGCGCAACTTGCCGAGCGCATGCAGACGACGCAATCGGTCGTCGCCCGGCTGGAGAGCGGGCGTGTTCGACCCTCCACCAGAACGCTGGAGAAGATTGCACGATGCACGGGCACCCGCCTCAGAATCAGCTTTGAGCATGTGAGCGCCTCGGCCTGACCCCGACCAGTCAGGCAGCCTCAACGTCGGTGCGGGCAAAGTCCTCGCCCTTGAACAGCAACGGCTCGCGCGCAGTCTCCGCCAGCGCATAGCTGAAACAGTCGCCGACGTTCAGTCCCGCCGGGTGGTTGCCCTTGCCGAAGCGCCGCCAAGCCATTCGCGCGGCCCGCGCCTGGTCGGGGGAGACCGGGACCAACTCCATCCCGGCTCGTTCGAGGAAGACATCGAGTGCATGCCCGGCCGCCGATCCGCCGCGGCTCTCGGCCACGATCGCCGCTTCGAGAAAACCAGCCGCCGACATACGGCAAGTTGAGGCGCGCCCCATGGCCCTTGCGTAGCGCGCCGCATCGGGTTCCGCGAATAGCACCGCCAGCACTGCTGAGGGATCAACGATCACCTCGGCAGGCCCCGCTCGTCATAGAGCAAATCGCCGTGGTCTACAGCCGATGGACCGTCGCCGAGCAGGGCGGAACAGCGCTGGCCGATGGCTTGCAGGTCTCGGGCCACGGCGTCCGCTTGGAGACGGCGTTGCTCGCGGCGCAGACGCTCCTCCAGCGCAACCGTGATCGCGCCGGTCATGCTCTCGCCTGTCAGCTGCGCCAACTCGCGCGCCAGCCGGCAAGTCTCCTCGTTCTTGATGTTGAGGCTCATCGGAAACCTCAGGGTAGAAGCATGGAGGGCATTTCTACCATATGTCGCGGGCCGTTCCGACACATTCCTGAGAGTCCAGGCGATTGCCTGGCCCATCGGTTGAGCGCGACGCACTCGATTCAGACGCCCCCGACACGACCTGCCAGAATTGCTAGAGTCGGAGAAATAAGAGAAAGAAGAAAGAACCCCAAGGGTATTGAATGGACTTCCAAATTCGAGGTGCGCGGTTCGCGATCACGCCAGAGAGCGTCAAGGACGCCACGCGAGGCGTTGAGCCCAACGCCGCTGACGGGCGCCACAAATACTTCATCGACCTTCACGGGCAGCGCTTCCCGATTCGGCAGGTTCTGCAGCTGGCTACCGGCCTGACATCGCCGGGATTCACATCACAGGACGCCTTCCGAATCCTCAGCAGGCTCGGGTTCGAGATATCGGAGCGGACGGACTCGACGGTGTACAGCGCCCCGGCATCGGCGCGGAGCTCGAGAATTCATGCGGCCGAGCCGACTCCGGGAGCGACCGTGGCGGTGGATGCGCCTGGGACCGGCCAAGATGTACTGAACCTGCTGGTGGTCTTCGAGCGCGACCAGGACGGCTGGGAGGTGGCGAGCTGTCCCACGCTTCCGGGATGCCATAGCCAGGGGCGGACGCGGGACGAGGCGCTGGCCAACATCCGCGAGGCCATCCGGGGGTATCTGGCGAGCATGCGTGAGCACGGCGAGCCTCCGCCTTCCTCATCCGAGTTTCAGGTCCTGGAAATCTCCGTCGCCTAGTGGCGCGCCTTCCGGTCATTTCGGGCGACGAGTTCGTCAAGGCGGTGGCCCGGATCGGCTTTGCCTGGGACCGCACGCAGGGCAGCCACATAATCCTGATCGGGCCGGCGGGCCGCCGGCTCTCGGTCCCCCGATACCGGGAGCTGGGAAGCGGGCTGCTGCGGGCGCTGGTCCGCGACGCCGGCCTGACACGCAAGGAGTTCCTGAGGCTTCTGCGGTGACCGCAAACGCTGGCCGATATGACGGCGGCAAATCTCGCACTTCTTCGGGGCCTCGATTGGTACTTGACTAGTCTGACTGGTTATACTGCTGCGCATGGGCATTACCTATTCGACCTATGAGGCCAAGGCGCGCTTCGCCGAGGTCATGCGCCAGGTTCGCGAGGGGAAAACGGTCACCGTTTCGTACCGTGGCGAGCCGGTAGCCGAGATCCGGCCGATTCAGCCGGAGCCGGCCACGATCGATCAGCGGCTGGAGGACCTCGAGCGGCGTGGAGTCCTGGTTCGATCGAGCCTGGCGCGCCGCCCGCTGCAAGTGGTGACCCGGCGCGCCGGCGCCGTGGAGAGATTTCTCACCGAGCGCAAGGGGTGAGCATCGCCTACGTCGACACGTCGGCGCTGGTCGCGGTCGCCTTCGATGATCGGTCCGGATCGGCGATCGCCGGACGTCTCGATGAGTGCTCGCGCCTGCTCGCCTCGAATCTGCTCGAGGCCGAGTTGCGCGCAGTGTTCGCGCGCGAGCGCCTCGACTTCGCGACCAGTCTGGTCGCCGGCATCGACTGGGTGCTGCCGGACCGGCCGCTGGCGCCCGAGATGACAGCCGCTCTCGAATCCGGTTCCTTGCGCGGCGCCGACCTGTGGCACGTCGCGACGGCCCTCTACGCCGCACCGGAGCCTGGCCAGATCGCGTTCGTTACGCGCGATGAGCGACAGCAAGCAGCGGCCGCAGCGCTCGGCTTCCAGGTGTAACGCCCGCGCCGCACCTGCGCGCCCGATCGCAGGCGCATGCCACAATGCCGCCGGCCAAACCCCCGAGACGCCCTGCATGACGGAGCCGCCGCTCGATCAAGCCGCCATTGAGGCGGTGATCCCACACCGGGAACCGTTTCTCTTCGTGGACCGCATCGTGGAGATCGAGTACGGCCGGCGCGCGGTGGGGTACATCGACGACATCGGGTCGCTGCAGGCGAACGTCTTGCGGGGGCACTTTCCCGGGTTTCCCGTGATGCCGGGTGTGATCATCGTCGAGGCGCTGGCCCAGGTGGGCGGAGTGGCGGCGCTCGGACTGTCGGAGAACAGCGACAAGATCGCCATGCTCACCGGGCTCGACAAGTGGAAGTTCCGCACGCCGGCGCGTCCGGGCGACCAGGTGCGGCTGGAGACGGAACTGCTGCGGGTCCGCGCCAACTTCGGGCGCGGTCGCGGACGGGCGACCATCGGCGATCAGCTCGTCGCCGAGGGTGAGATCAGCTTCGCCATCGTGGATCGGCCCGCGGAGTGGGGCGGATAGTTGCAAGCGGACGCGCCCGCGTCGCCTGAGCAGACGCGGGATCACCGAGGGGGTGCGGGGCGTCTCTCGGTTGGGAAAGAGCTGGATTCCCGCCTTCGCGGGAATGACGGACCGAATTCCTCAAAGTCTTTCATCGGGTGCACCGTTAGAATGATCGCTCGCACGCCGTTGCGTTAGGAGCACCCTGTGGCCCGCGTCCTTGTGACCTCTCGGCTCGCCGTCAAATCGCCCGACACCACCTGGCGTGACCTGTTGGAGCAGGCCGGCCACGAGGTGGTCATCGCCCAGGTTCCCCAGGAGCAGATGTATCCGAGGGAGGATCAGCTCAAGGATCTGCTGCAGGGCATCACGGCCACGGTGGCGAGCAGCGAGTCGTATACCCGCGCGGTCTTCGAGAGCACGCCCGAGCTGCGCGTGGTCTCGCGCGTGGGCGTGGGCTACGACGCCATCGACACCGCCGCGGCGGCCGACCACAACGTGGTGGCCATGATCGCCGCGGGCTCGAACGACACCACCGTCGCCGAGTCTGCCGTGACCATGATCCTGGCGCTGGCGCGCGAGTTGTACGCCTACGTCACCAACACCGCCGAGGGCGACTGGTCGCGCGGCCTGATGAACGAGATTCGCGACAAGACCATCGGCGTCGTGGGGCTCGGCCGCATCGGCAAGAGCGTGGTGCGGCGGCTGGCCGGGTTCGATCCGGTGCTCATCGCCGCCGAGCCCTATCCCGACCTGGAATTCGTGGAGCAGTACGGCATCGAGCTGGTGGAGATGGACGACCTGTTCCGCCGGGCGGACTACGTAACCCTGCACGTGAACACGACGCCGGAGACGGTCAATCTCGTGAACGAGCGACGGCTGGGAATGATGAAGCCCACCGCCTATCTCGTGAACACCGCGCGCGGCGGTCTGGTGGACGAGGACGCGCTCTACGCGGCGCTGACGAACGGCGACATCGCAGGCGCCGCGCTGGACGTGCGCGCGCAGGAGCCGCCGTCGGACCACCGGCTCGCCCAGCTGCCCAACGTCATCGCCACGCCGCACGTGGCCGGCATCTCCACCGACTGCGTGGTGCGCATGGCCGACATGGCCGCGCAGAACATCGTCGATGTCCTCCAGGGGTCTTGGCGGCGCGAGATGGTCGTGAACGGCCTGTACTCGGACTGATGCAATCGGCCGCGCCGCACCGGCACGACGGCGAGCCGGCGCTCGTTCCGATCCGGCGACGCGCCTTCGCTTTCGACATGGACGGCGTGGTCTACCGCGGCCCCGAGTTGATCCCGGGCGCGGCCGAAGCGGTGGCCGGGGTGCAGCACCTGGGGCTCCCGACGCTTTTCATCACCAATAACTCGCGGGAGACGCCGGTGGAGCTGGCGGCCAAGCTGCAGGGGCTGGGCATCAACGCCGGCCCCGAGAGCATCGTGTCGGCGGTGGTCGCCAGCGTGTCCTACCTGCGCGCGCATCATCCAGCGCCGTGCCGCGTGCTCGTGCTGGGCGGGGACAGTCTGGCGACGCAAATCGCGGCCGCCGGCTACGATCTGGCGACCTGGGACGGCGACGACGTGCCGGAGGTTGTCGTGGTCGGCGTGGACTTTGGGCTGACCTACGACAGGCTGCGGCGCGCGACCCGCGCCATCATCCTGGACGGCGCCGAGTACCTGGCCGTGAACACCGACCCGCAATACCCCACGCCCAACGGTCCCATTCCGGGCGCCGGCGCGATGACGGCTGCCGTCTCGGCCGTGACCGGGCAGCAGCCGGTCATCGTGGGCAAGCCCTCAGCCCACATGTTTCAGGTCATCCTGGACCGGGCGGGCGTCGAGGCCGCCGACCTAGTGGTGCTGGGCGACATGCTGACCGCGGACATCGCCGGGGCGCGCGCCATCGGCGCCGAGTCGGTACTGGTTCTCACCGGCACCACGTCGGCCGCCGAGGCGGCCGCCGCCCCCGCCGACCAACGGCCGGATCATGTGATCGAATCGCTTCAGGACCTACCGCTGCCGGCGCTGGTTGGGATGTAACTACCCATGGCTTTCGAAGACCTGCGCGCATTCATCGACCACGTCGAGCAGCAGGGACAGCTGCGCCGGATCCAGGTCGAGGTCGACCCGCATCTCGAAATCACCGAGATCGCCGACCGGGTGATGAAGGCGGACGGCCCGGCGCTGTTGTTCGAAAACGTGAAGGGCTCGGACGTGCCGCTGGCGATCAACCTGCTCGGCACCCAGCAGCGGATGGCCTGGGCGCTCGGTGTGGACGACTGGTCCGAGTTGGAGACCCGCATCGAGCGCCTGCTGGATCTGGCTATGAGTCCGCCGCCCGCGGGCATCTGGGGCAAGCTGCGGACGCTGGGTGAGATCGTCCACATCGGCCGCATCGGCCCGCGGACCGTGCGCGGCGGCCCGGTGCAGGACATCGTCGAGACGGCCGCACCCACGCTGGACGGCCTGCCCATTCCCACCTGCTGGCCGGACGACGGCGGCCCCTACATCACCATGCCGCTCGTGTTCACCCACGACCCGGCCAGCGGCAAGCGCAACATGGGTATGTACCGCTTGCAGGTCTTCGACTCGCAGACGCTGGGCATGCACTGGCAGCTGCACAAGGGCGGGGCGGAGCACTGGCGCCGCAGCGGCGAGGCGAGCACGCGCATGGAAGTGGCCATCGCCATCGGCGCGGACCCGGTGCTGCTCTACGGCGCCACGGCGCCGCTGCCGCCGGACGTGGACGAGCTGGTGTTCGCCGGATTCCTGCGGGGCTCATCGGTCGAGATGGTGCGCGCGCAGACGGTGGACATCTCGGTCCCGGCGCGCGCCGAGATCGTGCTGGAGGGCTACGTCGATCCCGCGGAGTCCCGCATGGAGGGTCCGTTCGGCGACCACACCGGCTATTACTCGCTTGCCGAGCCCTACCCGGTGTTCCACCTGACGGCGGTGACGCGACGGCGCGACCCGATCTTCGTTTCGACGATCGTCGGGCGGCCGCCGATGGAGGACGGCTGGATCGGCAAGGCCACCGAGCGGCTCTTCCTGCCGCTCGTACGGCTGGTCATCCCCGAGATCGTGGACATGAACCTGCCCGTGCACGGCGTGTTCCACAACTTCGCCATCGTGTCGATTCGCAAGCGCTATCCGGGACAGGCGCGCAAGGTGATGCACGCGATTTGGGGCACGGGACAGCTCATGTTCACGAAATACGTGATCGTGGTGGACGCCGACGTGGACGTGCACGATCTGAGCGAGGTCCTGTGGCGCATCGGAGCGAACACCGACCCCGGCCGCGACACGGAGCACGCCCAGGGCGTGATGGACGCGCTGGAGTTCGCCACCACGCACCCAAACGTGGGCGGCAAGCTCGGCATCGACGCCACGCGCAAGCTGCCCGAGGAGGGCTTTCCGCGTGAGTGGCCCCCGGATATCGTGATGGACGAGGGCATCGTGCGGCGGGTCGACGAACGGTGGACCAGCTATGGCATCTAGGAAGAAAACTGGGATGTGCGCAACCGCGCGACGCGCTAGGCTCTGGGTAGCTCCACCCGACTGCATGAATCGCGAATGAACCCGGCCGCCGCCGCGATGCGTCTCCGTTTGTATCTCGACGCGATCAAGTTCGAGCACACGATCTTCGCGCTGCCGTTTGCCTTTCTCGGGATGGTGCTGGCGCAGGACGGCTGGCCCGGGTGGCGCACGTTCTTGTGGATCACGGTTGCCATGGCCGGCGCGCGCACGGGCGCCATGGCGGCTAACCGGCTAATCGACGCGCAAATTGACGCCGCCAACCCTCGCACCGCCGAGCGCGCCCTGCCCGCCGGTCGCATGTCCCGCGTCGAAATGCTGGGGCTGGCGTCGGCCGGTTTTGCCCTGCTGCACATCGCCGCGTGGCAGCTCAACCTCCTGGCCCTGGCGTTGGCTCCGGTGGCGATGGTCACCGTCACGCTCTACTCGTTCACGAAGCGGTTCACCTGGCTGAGCCATTGGATGTTGGGCCTGGCCGACGGCATCGCGCCCGTCGGTGGCTGGATTGCCGTGCGCGGGGACATCGGCGCCGAAGCCATCGTGCTGGCGCTGGTGGTGATGTTCTGGATTGCGGGGTTCGACGTTCTCTACTCCCTGCAGGACTTGGGATTCGACCGCAAGCGCGGGCTGCATTCCGTGCCGGCGCGATTTGGCACACAGCGCGCGCTGCAAGTCGCGCGGGGGTCGCACGCGCTGACGGTGGTGGTACTGATCGTATTGGGCTTAATCGCACCGCTGGCGTGGCCCTATTGGGTGGGCGTGGGCCTGATCGGGGCGCTGCTCATCTATGAGCACGCGCTGCTGCGCAACGACCTGTCCCGGCTCAACATCGCCTTCTTCAACATGAACGGCTACGTGGCGGTCACCGCGCTGGTGTTCACCGTTGCCGGCGTGTGGGTTGCCTGACCACGGAGGGCCGCGCCCCAGTCTGATTCTGGGCATTTCGGGGGCGACGGGCGCGGTGCTCGCCGACGCGGCGGCCACGGCGCTCCTGCGCCGCGGCGAGCGGCTCGAAATCGTATGCAGCGACTACGGCGAGCTGATGTGGCACCACGAGATGCAGGAGCGCTTCCGCGACGCCACCGCCCGCTGGAAATCCCATGGCGACGTGACGGTGCATCGACCCCAGGACGTAGCGGCGCCTATCTCGAGCGGCAGCTACCCGGTCCGCGGCATGCTCATCGTGCCGTGCAGCATGGCGACGCTGGGCGCGCTGGCCAGCGGCGCCGGGACAAACCTGCTCCATCGCGCCGCCGACGTCACGCTCAAGGAAAAGCGCCGCCTGGTGATCGTGCCGCGCGAGACGCCGCTCTCAATCATCCACCTGCGCAACCTCCTGACGCTGGCCGAGGCCGGGGCCACGGTGCTGCCGCCGGAACCGGCGTTCTATCTGCGACCCTCAAGCGTCAGCGACATCGTGGCCGCGCTGGTGGACCGCATGTTGCAGGCGCTGGGAGTGATCGAAGCCCCCGCCGACGAGCACCGCTGGGCGTAGGCGCGGCGGCGGGGGCGTCGCGTCCGCAATCGAGTGGGTCATGGATTCCCGCTTCGAATACAAGCTTCGCGACCTTCACCGCTCCACCTGTTGACAGTCGGTGGCAAGATAGGTGGCATGACCCGGCTTCCGGTCGACAGCGACCGGTCAATGCGTGAGGAACGGGCGATGAAAGAGATTTTGGAACGCGCAAGGGCCAACGGGGATTCGATCCTGGCGACCGTGGCCGGGATCGTCTCGATCGTCGCGCTCATCATCGCCATCAACGCGATGGCCGGAACCACCGAACCGGTGGGAGTCACGCGCGAGGAAGCCCAGGAGATGGTCGACGACGCCGTGATGCGCGTTGCCGATCCGGCCGGCTACACCCAGCGCGTCGTGCAGGAGGCTATCGATCGCTATGAGGCCGAGGGACGCGAGGCGTCGATCGCCTATCACCTGTCCAAGGAGAGCATCGACGGCCCGTGGTACGTCTTCGTGCTGGACGAGGACGGCTATGTCCTGGCCAACCCCGCTCGCCCCGACTTCGTGGGCACGACGCCCGCCGTCCGGTCGGACATCACCGGCAAGCCCTACGGGCTGGAGGTGGTGGCGGCCGACGAGGACGGGCGCTGGGTGGACTACGTGTTCGTGAACCCGTCGACGGGAGAGCCGGAGCGCAAGCACACCTGGGTCATCAAGCACGACGGCTTGTCCTTCGCCTCGGGCTGGTATGAGCCCATCTCGCGCGTGGACGACCCAGCGACCTTCACCCAATCGTTCGTCGCGCGCGCCCTCAGCCGCTACGACGCGGAGGGACTGGACGCGACCGTGGCGCACTACAACACGCCCGAAAGCGTCGAGGGCCAGTGGTACGTCTTCATCTTCGACGAAGAGGATCGCCTGCTCACGCATCCCGACCCGAATCTGCGCGGCGATGATCTGAAAGGGCCTTTGGGGACCGATATCACGGGGCGCGTATACGGCGCCGAGATGTTGGCGGCCGACGAGGACGGTGTCTGGGTGAACTACATATTCGTGAACCCAGCAACCGGGCAGCCCCAGGTCAAGCACTCCTGGGTCCTGCGGCACGACGGTCTCCTTTTCGGCTCGGGGTGGTACGAGGAGTAGGCGAAAGGGCATCCTTGAACCGTCCGGCGGTTTGGCCGGGCGGTTAGGAATGGTGGCCCAATGCTGAAAGTCGGGATCATCGGCCTGGGCGGCATTGCGCGCTCGCACTGTGAGGCGATCGCCACCCTGGACGACGTGCGGGTTGTCGCCGTGGCCGACCTGCTGGAAGAACCACGTCAGCGCTATATGCGCGAGTACGACATCCCCCGCGGCTACGCCTCGCACACCGAGCTGCTCCAGGACGACGACGTCGACGCCGTCGCGGTGGTGCTGGGGCATCAGCTGCACCACCGCCTCACCGTTGACTCGCTCAACGCCGGCAAGCACGTGCTGGTCGAGAAGCCCATGGCCCTCAGCCTGGACCAGTGCGACGCCATGATCGCCGCCGCCGACGCCAACAACCGCAAGCTGATGGTCGGGCTCACGCAGCACTTCTATCCCACCAGCATCACCGCCAAGTCGATCCTCGATTCGGGTCAACTCGGGCCGGTGATCACCGCGGTTTGCTACATGTCCAAGAACTGGACCTACGAGGGTCGGCGGCCGCAGTACCGCAGCCGCTTTCACGGCGGCGGCATGCTGCTGGCCAACGGCGTGCACGTCGTCGATAGATTGACGTGGCTGATGGGCTCGCAGGCCATGTCCGTGTCGGCGGCCATCGGCACCCACGCGCACTACCAGGCCAGCGACGACTCGGACGTGATCTTCGTGCGCTACAAGAACGGCCGCGCCGGCGTGGCCGTTGCCGTGGGATTCGCCGACGGCGCGCCGGACTATTCGGGCCAGGTCATCTGCGCCAACGGCACCCTCAAGTTTAGCCACCACTTCGAGGAATACGTGCGCGTTGGCAAGGGCGACGTGTGGGAAGACGTGCCGTTCACGCACCCGCCCGCCGAGTTCACCAACGAGTGGCGGGCCTTTGCCGATTGCATCGCGCGCGACATCGAGCCGCCCACGCATGGGCCGTACGCGCGGCACATCATGGAAATCCTGTTCGCCGCCGAGCAGTCGGCCATCACGGGCCGTGAAGTCCTCCTGGAAGGCGGCACCGAGTGGACCCACCAAACCAGCGGCACGCCCATTCACCCCGACCACGGATGGGTCTAGCGAACGCCCTTCAAGGAGCCGCGCCATGAGGCTCGGCGGCTCGCAGGCGGCCTACCGCTGGGTGTCCTATCCAGGCCTGCGCATCGACCAGCCCGAGTTCGGCTTCCGCGGCATGCGCTATCCCTACGGCACCACCACGGTCGGCCCGGCCGGGCTCGACGACCACGTGGACTGGTGGATCGACCGCTGCGTGGAGCACAGGTTCGAGGCGCTGCACATGGGGAGCAGCTGGTTCGCCGACACCCTCGCGAGCGCGGCCACCGGCCGCCGCATGGCCGAGTACGGCATCGAGTGGGTCGGATCGGTCAGCGGCGCCTGGGCGGTCGAAAGCGCCGAATGGCCGGCCGTCCGCGCGGAGGCCGTCCGCAGCCTCGAGATTTTGCACGCCGGCGGCTGCCGCCTCACGGAGATCGTCAACGCCGATCCGCCGGGACCGCCGGGCCAGCCGGTGCCCAACGGCGGATTGCGCTTCGGGCACTTCAGCCGCGAAGTGCCGATGGCCGTCCAGATCGACTGCATGATCGAGAACTTGCGGGACCTCGTCCGCGTCGCCCCGGATCTGGGGATCGTGCTGGCGTTCGAGAACCACATGGACTACCGCATCAGCGAGATTGTCCCGGTGGTCCAAGGCGTCGCGTCGCCGTGGCTGAGGATCAACTACGACTTCTCCAACAGCCTGGCGGTCGTCGAGGATCAGGTGGAGGCCGCGCGTCTCGCCGCGCCGTACGTCGCCATGGCGCACCTGCGCGACATGCGCGTGCAGTCCATCACCACCACCGGTGAGCCCAAGTTCTTTCACGCGCCCGTGGGCCACGGCAGCGTCGAGATCGCCGAGATCTTCGCGATCCTGCAAGCCGGCGCCCCCGACCCCGACGCGATTCCCGTGTGCCTGGAACCCCCGTGCCTCCCGGACTACGACCCGCAGCTCTGGGTGCGGCTGAGCGTTGATTGGCTGGGGGAGCACTGCGCGCAGTATTTCCCACGATTCTTCGGGACGGCGATGGATGGGGTCGGCTCGGAAGCGCGGGTTGGACGAAGCGGCTAAGGGTCTCCGGTGGTGCGAAGGGCCGAAATCTCCGGGATCTCGAGCAGGTGCTCAAGGGTCGCGAGCGAGTAGGTGCGACCCTCGGTGGCGATAACGACGTCCGTAAGGGCGTTTATGCGTTCCGACCAGCCTCTGCCGTCGACAACAGCGCAGGCCAGTAGCCCGCGCGCCTTCGCCATATCTGCCAGGTTCTTGATGCGGGCGGCCTTGTCACGAACGGTCCCGCCGTCCTCGCCCACTTTGGATTCGACGATGACCGTGGGGGACTGGGCAGGCAGCGCGAAGTCGGGTCCGGGCGAGAAGCCAAGTCGCTCGGAGGTCCTGGCCGCGCCAGCGGCTCCGGACGCTGACCGATAGTAGGGAATGCCATGGCTGTCGAAGAGACTCGCAATCGGCTTCTCAAGGAGGCGGTCGCCCTTCACCTCTGAGTAGGCGTCTTGGACCTGCCGCCACACTCCGCCGACATATCGCTGGTAGAGCAGCGCTGAATATGGCACCCCACCAGCATCGACGGCTACCGTGCTCCATCCGCCGCTGGTGTCGCGCTTATCGAGCTTGGAGTGGAAGAACGGCCGAGCTGCCAGAGGAACCTGCAGGACTTCGCCACCCATGATGGCGAGCACCGTCGTGACAAGCGTTTCAATCATCGTGAGGTCCTTGGAAGTCCCCTGCTTCGGGGGTGGGCTCCGTTCAAACCTCTTGAGCGCATCGCCACGGGTCGTGGTTCCTGGCTTGGCTAGGTTCATCGCCCACGCCAGCTCGTTATAGGTAAAGCCCAGAATCATCCGGAGCGGCGCAAGCGTGGATGGCTCCGTGGTGAGCGCGGCATGCAGCGACTGATGGTCGACTTTTTGGAAGTCATGCGTAAGTGCAGCGAGCTTTCGATATGCGGCGCCGAACTCCATTTCGGACGCCATGGCGTCGCCGCGAGGAACGTAGTGGAAGAACGACTGCGTCGAAGCCACGAAGCTTCGAGTGAGAAGCTCTCGAGCTTCGGCTTGGGCGTCGCTGGACTTTGAGAGCACGATCGCCACTGCCTGCCGGCGAACCGACGGGTTCGGGGTAACCCCGGCGCTCGACAGAGTCTGCCGCTCTGGGTCAGATAGCGATGCTGAGCTGCTCAGGTAACTGCCTGGCCTGATCGTCGGCGAGCCGACGCCGAGCGACTTCCACATACCCAGCATGTATCTCGATGCCGCCGGCACGGCGGCCGTGCCGGCGCGCGAGAACGATGGAGGTTCCCGATCCGGCGAAAGGATCGATGACCACTCCTTCAGCCGGGCACAGCAGCTTCACGAAGAACTCGGCCAGGCCCTCCGGCATAACGGCCGTGTGCTGCCCGGCCGGCCCCTTGAATTGGTTGTAGGTCTGGCCGATTGCGATGACGTTTCCCGGATCTGCGCTGCCGTGCTCATAGGTTCTGGTTCGATCTCTGCCGAATCCGGCGTCAGTGTTGCGGCGGCCGTTGGTGTCCTTGCGCCGGCGTTCGATCTCGGCCGCGTCAGCCTTGTAGGGGACCCGGACGGCGTCGAGATCAAAAAAGGGTCTTGGTCCTTTTGCGAAGTGGTAGACGTACTCGAACGCGTCCTTGGTGCGGGGTCCGAAGCGGCCTGGGATGGCGTTTGGTTTGGCCCAGATGTACGTCTCGATCCACCACCAACCCATGCGCTGAAGTTCGAGCACTAGTTCGTAGACGTACGGGTGGCGTTGGCCCTTCAACGGTCCAGAGTTTGCTACACGATTCTTGATGTTGACCACGAAGGACCCGGTGCCGGTTGTTGCATCGAGCATGGATTGCGCGAAGGGCAGGAACCACTCGACGTACCGATCAGGGGGGATCTTCAAGTACGCCCGCGCATTCGCGTATGGCGGCGACATAAAAAACAGGTCGACCGATCCCGGCGGTAGCTGATTCAGCCATTGCCTCGCGTCTCCCCAGACGACTCCTTCATCCAGGAGCGTCGCCAGTGCGCCATCCCGGTCAAGCGGGGGCGACGGTATCTGCGAAGCGCCCTCAGAATCCATTGTCGAATCATAGCGCCTGCTGCCCTGGCGCCGGTCCCTTGGCATGGACTGACTGTGCCTACGACTGCTTCACCCTGTCTCCGGACCCACAAGCAATCCGCGCCGTCTCGGCACAACCACGGCCGCTCGCCCTACCCCTCGCTCAGCTGCACGTCCAGCACTGCCCGTCGGATCTTCTGATTCGGCAGGGCGTGGGTGCCCATCTCGCGGGTGAAGTCGGAGTGCGAGTAGATCACGTGCAGCTTGCCGTCGCGCTGCATGGTGGTCGTGTAGGAGCAGCCGGGTCCGGTGTGGAAGTAGAAGGGCGCTTCCCAGTGGTTGCCCGTGCCGTCGAGGCTCAGCATCACGTGCGTCACCTGCGGGTGGCCGTAGCTGCCGCGCCCGGCCGCGCAGGCCAGCACGCCGTTCGGCAGCACTTCCAGCCGCGGCTTCACGCCCTGCCAGCCGGTTGACTCCGGCTCGCTCCAGGTGTGGCCGCCGTCGCGTGAGCGCGCCTGGAACATCGGGGCGTAGGAGTCGGTGCGCATCGCGCAGAGGATGTCGCCGTTCGGCAGCACTGCCAGGTCGGCTTCGTCCAGGCCCTCGTCGACCCCGCGGTCGTGCACGCCGTATACCGGGTTGACCTCCGCCGGATCGAACATCGCGACGCGCTTCCACGTCCGCCCGCGGTCGCTGGAGCGCACGATGAACGTGCCGAATCGGAACTTGCGCACGCGCCCGCTCATGTCGAGGTGCTGCTCGGATTCGGACAGCTGGTCGACCCACTCCAGCGCCGTCAGGATGTCGCCGTCGTCCAGCTCCAGGATGCGGGAATAGCACTGATACGACGCCCGCTCGCGCGGCCCGTCCGGGACCTTGAACGTCCAGTGCTCCAGCTTCGAGCCGTCGCGGGCGTAGCGGTGCCAGCGGAACTCCGGGTCTTCCTGCTGAAATCGCTCGTGCATGTGCCCCTGCGAGCGGTCATGGCCCAGCGTGTGCTGCTTGTGCGTGTTGTGGTCGATGCGCGCGATCGAGCCGTCGCGCAGGTAGCCCCAGGCCCCCGAGTCCCAGTTTTCGGTCATCCAATCCGTGCGGGGATCGCGGGTGACCATCGGAAAGTCGCGCGGCGCTTCGGTCCAGGTCTCGCCGGCGTCCTCCGAGAGATACGCCCGCAGCGGCTCGCCGAATTTCCCCTCGTCGCCGTGGCGCGACCAGTGAATCGTCAGGAATAGCCGGTCGCCGTCGAGCGGGACGACGCCGGGGAAGTTGATCACCGTCCGGTCCTCTTCGAGCCACGTGTCGATGCGCTCGAGGGTGATGGTGGCCGTGCGGGTCCCGTCGCTGTAGCGGGCTTGGCTGATCATGGGTGCTCCTTGCGTGGGGCTGAATGAGCGGTGCTCATGCGGCGGCGGTCGAGATATCGATGACGGCGCGGCGAATGCGTTGCACGGGCAACCC
>DAOUHO010000110.1:0-64199 GCA_034428595.1 Chloroflexota bacterium
CGGTGTAGTCCCAGCCGCGAAAGGCGACCGGCAGCGGCGCCGCGTGAATCAGCATCGCCGACTCGAACGCGAAGTCGGGCGGTCCCGCAAACCCCTCGCAGTTGAGGCCGTATTCCGTCTCGATGCCGACCGGTCGGTTCATCCCGCGACTCCGCTGGGCGCTATTTCCCGATGGGGGTTCCGACGTCCGCAGCCAGTGCGCGTTCGAGCACGACCTGGCCCAGCGCGATGTCCCACAGGGCGATGCCCTGCGACTCGAACAGCGTAATCTCGTCTGGGCTGGTTCGACCGGGCGCACGACCGGCCACGACTCGGCCGAACTCGACCGCTTCGCCCCACTGGAACGCCCCATCCTCGACGGCGCAGATCAGGTCGCCGCACTCAATCTTCGCGCCTTCCAGATCGTCCACGAAGACATGGTCGGTGCGGGCAACCGCGGCGCTGTCCAGCTCCCGATGCTGCGGGTGGTTGGTACCCATGGCGATGACGTGGGCGCCGCGTTCGATCCAGTCGGCCTCGATCACCGGATCGGCGGCGTCGGTCGCCGTAATGACGACCTGCGCCCCCCGAACCGCCGCCTCGGCCGTGCCTGCCGGTTCCAGGTCGACATTCAGCTTGGGCGACATCTCGTCGATGAACTGCTCAACGTTCGCCGGACTGCGCGAGTAGACGCGCACGCGCGCCGACGGCTGCACGGCGCACACGGCCTCGAGCTGGGTCCGCGCCTGCCGGCCCGTGCCGATGATCCCGATGACTTCAACCTCCGCCGGCGCCAGGTATTTCACTGAGACCCCGCTTGCGGCGCCGGTGCGAAGACCGCTCAGGCGTCCGGCTTCGATGACGGCGCTGAGGGACCCGCTGGCCGCGTCAAACAGCACCACCAGAAAGCTGATGCGCCCGCCGGGAACGCTCGGATAGAGCTTGGCGCCCATCGCGCCGAGCTCGGGATCGGCCGCGCCCATGAGCTGCAGCGCGCCATGCGCCGTGCGCGCCCGGCGGCGCCCCACGTTCGCCGACGTCCCGCGGCCCTGCCGCTCGAACGACGCCTCGATGGTTTGCAGCGCCAGGTCCATGTCGGTCAGGCAATCGACGTCCGCTTCGGTCAGATACCGCGCCATGTCGCTCCGTTCGCCTCACGTGGGGTTTGCCACCCGCGGAGCCGCAGCCGACGATGCCGCGAACGCCATGGGCTTTCTCGTCGCGCACATTCTATTCGTGGTGGGCTTTGCGCTCGCCCTGCGCCGGGCGCAGACCCGCGGCTACGACTTCTTCCTCATGACGGGGATCAACTACGCCACCGGTCTGGTCATCGGCGTCGCGTGGCTCGCCGTTGCCGGAACCGCGACCGTGGACGCTCCGACCGTGCTGCTGGGCATCGTGCAGGGCGCGCGCTTCTCGCTGGCCGTCGTGGCCATCTATCTGCTGCTGGTGCGCACGGGCGTTGGCATCACCTTCGTACTGCTGCGCATGTCCGTCATCGTGCCCACCGTGGCCTCGATCGTGTGGTTCGGCGAACGACCCGACTTCCCGACGCTGCTGGGCATTGCGCTGCTGCTGGCCGCGCTGCCGCTGCTCACGCGCAGCGGCCGCAGCGAGGACGCTCAACTGCGCATCTGGTGGTATTGGCCGGTGGTCATCGGCACGCTCGCCGTCACGGGCGCCGGCCTCATCGCCGCCAAAGCCTTCGTCGAGGTCGCCCCGATGGAGAACCTGCCGCTCTACGCCACCGCCACCTTCTCCGCGGCCACCGCCATCGCGCTGGCGACCTACATCATGCGGCGGCGCATCCAACCCGCACCGAGCCCGGCGGTCGAGGAGCACGTCTCGCTCGGCCTTGGCCGCGGACTCTTCCGCGAACCGCTGGCGCTCGGGGTCGCGACGGGCGTCGTCAACATGGGTCAGCTGGTCCTCATCCTGTTCGCGCTGCGCGACGTGCCGGGGACGATCGTGTTTCCGGCCCAGAGCGCGGGTTCCGCGCTGCTCACCATTGCCGCGGGATACCTGCTGTGGCACGAGCGCCACAGCCGCGGGACGTTGGCGGGCGCGGGTCTGGCGGCGGCCGGGCTGGTGCTCGTCAGCGTCTGAATCCGTCCGGGTCTGGCCGCCGCACGCTTTGGGCGGCTAGCCTAGGCCCGACGGCATTCCTGGAAGCAGCGCATGAAGATCACCAAGCTGCAATGCGACTTCATCTGGACTGGCAGCCGCAACTGGCTCATCGTGCGCGTGCACACCGACGCGGGCATCACCGGCATCGGCGAGTCCTTTCCGATCGGACCCGATCGCGCGATAGCCGAGACGGTGGACTACTTTCAGTCTTGGATCGAAGGCTGGGACCCGTTCGACATCGAGCGCGTTTGGCACGAGCTGTACGCCGGTAGCCGCTTTCCCACCGGCTCGATCATCACGTCGGCCATCAGCGGCATCGACCAGGCGCTCTGGGACATCAAGGGCCGCGCGCTCGACGTGCCGGTCTTTGAGCTACTGGGCGGCAAGGTGCGCGACCGTATCCGCGTCTATCAGTCGCCGGAAGGTGAGACGCCCACCGACCTCGCCGACGACGCGCGCCGCCTCGTCGAGCGCTACGGCTTCACCGCGCTCAAGATCGGCCCCTTCGCCGCGGCCGCCGATGCCTGGCCGTGGAGCCGGCAAGTGGACAGCGCCGAAGAGCGCCTGGCGGCCGTTCGCGAGGCCGTTGGCCCCGACATCGACATCGGCGTCGACCCCCACGCCAAGATCTTCGAGCCCGTGCGGGCGCTGGAAATGGCCGAGCGACTCAAGCCGCATCGCCCCATGTTCTTCGAAGAGCCGGTGCGGCCCGAGAACTTCGAGGCCCTGGCCAAGCTCACGGCCAAAAGCCCCATCCCCATCGCCACCGGCGAGGCGGTGTTCACCAAGTTCCAGTTTCGCGACCTGCTGGCGACGGGCGCCGCCGACATCATCCAGCCCGATGTGGCCGCCACCGGCGGGCTGACGGAGATGAAGAAGATCGCCGCCATGGCCGAGGCGCACTATGTCAGCGTGGCGCCGCATAACCCGCTGGGACCCCTGGCGACCACGTCCAACGTGCACTTCGCCGCCACCGCGCCCAACTTTCTCGTACTCGAGTACCACGCTGACGACGTGGGCCTGCGGGCCGAGATTCTCCACGAGCCGCTGAAGCTCGAGGACGGCTACGTCGTGCTGCCCGACGCGCCCGGCCTGGGCGTCGAGCTCAACGAGGAAGTCTTCGAGAAATACCCCTACCGCCCCTGGCGCCGCGGCCGCCCCACCAAGCCCGACGGCATGCTGGCGTTCATTTAGGACGGGGGCCGACGTGTTAATGCTCAGGTTCGAAGATTCGCCTGCGATTTAGGCAAGAACACTGCCTCATGCACCAACTCTAACGCTGTAATCAAGCGTCGAAAACTCTTCGGACTCGAAAGCCGGTGAATTGGGCGACCACGTCAGGCGTCGCGTTGTCTGTGCCAATGTCGGCGCGCTTACGACATATCGCTCATCGTAGCGTCGATACATTGTTGCGAAGAAACTCTCGAAATTGGTTGGTCTGTCACTAGCTGGAAAGTTGGTCATCAGCTCTCCGATACGGCCGGGATGCATGTCAATCAATGCCATCGACACTGCCTCATAGCGGCTAACGTCATCGCGAATCCCCAGCCTGCCTGTCATCTCGCACAATGCGGCGTGGAAGCGAATGATTGCCTCGACTGGTTCGCCGCAGGAGCTGATCGCAACGTCGTTAGGCTTTACTCCCTCGGACTCTTGGTTTGCACGAACGACGAACAAATATCCAAATACGAGTGTTGGATAGATGATGTGAATGTTGGTGCATTCGCCAATGGTCTCTTCTAGTCTGTTGGTAAGATTGCGAACGGCACCAGTCATACCCTTGCAGGAAACGGCCAGAACGGGCCCGATACCCTTTTTTGTGGCAACGATGTCGACGCTCTTGGTCTTCAAACCGCCGAGAACTGTCGCTTCATTGTCGGTAGCTCTTTCCGGGTCGTAGACTAGTCGACGTTCATTGCGACTGCGTATGACCGTGAACGGCGGTCGCGGTATAAGATCATCGGGATGGAATCCACCCTCGATGACTAATCGGGCAGTCACATATTTGTGAAGTGGCCTTATGTGCTGCTGAGTCTGCGTCCGTCCATCGAACTCTGCAAAATGCCTGAATGCATGTAGCCTGTTCGACCAACCTTTTTCTAGATGTAGCCTATCGAGGCTAGGCATAGTGCCTCCAAGTGCGCAACGTGGAGACGGCGTTTTGGATTTCTGAGTTCGGTAGGCGGTGGACTACGCGAGCCGACGGGATCACGACCCGTGCGGCCTCAGTTGGCTCGAGTTTCAGCAAACCGCCGCCGAGCGCATGGCCTTCAAGCTCGCAACTGAGCTGAACGTACCGCGAACACCAGGCGTCATGGATTTCGCCGACGCGGTGCCGATCATGGACACGCACCGCATGCAAGGCGTTGGTGCAGGTCACGCCGGCCGAGTTCCGCACCAGGTTCGGCGAGAGGCCTGCCATGTACGTCAGGAAGAAATCAGGCACGCGCACGTCAGGTACGGAATACCAGGGCTTGCGCGTGCGGCACTTGTACGCCTCACGAGCTTGCCATCCCGCCTCGGAGTCGAGATAGTTCAAGACACTCATCGGTGGGTCCACGTCCTTGGGAATACGAAGTAGCAGCATTGGCTCGTCTGAACTCCGCCAAGCATCGACGGTTTGTGTCGTAAGTTCTCGGCTTGGCAGTACGCGGCTGTTCCGCACCGTTGGGTATAGGAAGGGATTAGGAATACGCCATGTGTTGACCTCTGATGGTCGGAGGTGAAAGAACTCGTTCGACCCGCTCACGTAGCCGATTCCAATTGACGCCACAGAGCCGAGCCGCACCGAGTCCATGTGCTTGGCCACGGCTTGATAAAGCGATCGGGCACTGTCGCTTAGCAGATAGGGTCGCAACCGCCGGTTCCACACGCGCCGCCATTCGTGGACCGGCAGGTGAACGGCATGGCGCGGAGGTACGTCGGGAAACTGCAGTTGTTCGAGCGGCGTGAAGCGGATCTCATCCGTTGAGCCGCCGAACCCTTCGGCGAACAACAACCAGCAATCTTCGGAGAGCTGCGGAAAAAGCTTGTGGCGAATCGCAACGATATGAATGTCATCAAAGTGCTCGACGAAGTAATCGAGGAGCGGCGCGGCATACGGAGCGTGGCCAATGGCTGCAGGCACGACGAACGCGAGCCGGCCGCCCGGACGCAAGAGCCCCGCGGTTGCAACGAGAAAAGGCGCCCAGGACGCCGTGAGCCCTGAAAACTCGACTCCGAGGCTGGCGCACAGCGAGAGGGCACGTTTCCGTACCTCTCCCTTGAACGTCTGGTAGCGAATGAACGGCGGATTGCCGGCTGCGCTGTCGAAACGTCTGTCCGTGTGCTTGGCCCAGGCGAAGAAGTCACCCTGGTGAATCGTAGTCCACGGTGCTCGTTGCTTAGCCGTAGCTGCGGCTGTGGCGTCTTGTTCAACGCCGACGCTGTTGCGATGGGCGGCGACGAAGCGCCCATCGCCGCATGATGGATCAAGAAGCCAATCAGTGCTCTTGCGAACGGCCCAGCGAACCAGCTCGATGGCTACGCCTTCAGGCGTGTAGTACGCACCGCTCGCTTTCTGTGAGCGATCGATCGTAGGGGAACGATAGAGCGTGCGATCAAGCAAGGAACGTCAACACACGACGGCGAGTAGGACACCGGATTGTATGCGAGGCGAGGCGAATGGGCTGGCGGACGCCGGTCAACCGAGCGACGAGTAGAATAGTTAGCTTGAGGATGGCGGCTACCAGGAAACAGAGACCTCCCCCAACAGCCCGCCAATCCGCCCCAGCGTCTCGGGCCGCAGCAGGCCGAAGTTGTAGACCGCCACGCGGTCGACGGGCAGTTTCGCGATCCGTTCCAGGCGCGCGGCGAATTCGGGGCCGCCCGGGCCCATCTCGTCGGAGCCCCACAGGCTGACCAACAGGTCGATCTCGCGCTTGGCCGACCGGGCCAGCGCCACTTGCGCCTTGGCCTCGTCGGCCTCATCCGTCGGGTCCGGGAGCAGCAGGCCGTCGATCCGCTCGGACAACTCAGCTAGGCGCAACCCGGTGGGGCCCCAGCCGGCGGAGACGTGGGTCAGACTCAGCCGCGTCCCGGTTCCTCGCAGTGCCCGCTGCACGCCTTCCACCAGGCGCGTCGCCGATTGCTCGCGGGCTTCCAGGTAGCCGCGGAACTCCTCGTCCGCCTCGCCGCGCGCGGCGACCACGGTCTCCAGGTCGCCGGACGCTTGTTTGCTCGCAAGACGTTCGCGCAACTCACGCGCCACGTTCTCGCGCACCTCCACGGCGTCCACGCCGTGCGTCCGCGCCGCGGTGAGGCAGTTCTCGCAAAAGCACAAACCGGCCAGGAATCGGGTCCACGGATCGAGGTCGATCAGGATGCGCTCGCGCACCCATCCATAGGCGAAGTCCGGGTGCCCCGGCCGCTCCAGCAGCGCGCTGTGCACCGGATACTGCTCGCACAGATCGGCCACCAGCACGGCCAGGTATTCCTGTACGTCCGGGCTCGCCGGGCAGGTTGTGGCATAGCTGCGCGCGCCGAAGACGTTCTCGATCGCTGTATCCGGATAGGCGCGGGCGATCCACGGCTGGAACATGGCGATCACCCAGGCGTTGAGCTGGATGCCGCGCGACGGGGCGTGCTCGGCGGCCTGCGCGTAAGCGCTTAGTACCTCCGGCTCATCAAAGAGGCGGGGCTTGATGCGTCCGTATCGCTCCGCGCGGGCCGGAAAGTACACCGCGCCCTGCTCGGAGTAGTGAATCGACCGCTCCAGGTTGCGTGGTGCGAAGGTGGAGATGGCGTGGTAGTTGGGGCAGAGCTCGATCGCGTTGAATCCCGCGCCACGCAGCCAGTCCAGCGCCGACGCCACGCCCTCGTCGGCCAGGTCCCACGGATAGGCCCAGACGGAGATTCGCGCGCGCATGGCAGGCTCCTCAGCGGTCGTGGACCTATCGTAGATTGCCAGGCAGTGGCCGCTGCTACCCGTTCTTCATTGCTGGCATGTATCAATTTCGATACACTTGGCTCAACCTGTGGACTTGAAGCGCGTCCCGGCGGTCTTCTTTCGTTCGCGGACCGGGGCGGAGCCGATTCGGGACTGGCTGAGATCCCGGGACAAGCAGGATCGATTCAGGATTGGAACGGACCTCAAGACGGTTGAGTTCGGCTGGCCGATTGGAATGCCGACGTGCCGACCACTTGGCCAGGGCCTCTTCGAGGTGCGCACCACGCTCGACAACAGGATTGCCCGAGTCTTGTTCTGCATCGGTAACGGACGAATGATCCTGTTGCACGGTTTCATCAAGAAGACGCAGAAGACGCCGAAGGCAGACCTCGACCTGGCGCGAACACGCAAGCGCGCCTGGGAGGACGCATCGTGACAAATACGGCCAACCCACACCTCGGGTCCACCCTGGATGACCTGCTCGATTCCGACGGTACTCGCGCTGAAGCCGAGGCCGTTGCGGTCAAGCGCGTCATTGCTTGGCAGATCGACCAGGCGATGGCTGCGGAACGCCTCGGCAAGGCCGAGATGGCGCGGCGCATGAATACGAGTCGGGCTGCCCTGGACCGCCTGCTCGATCCCGACAATGTCTCGGTGACCCTGCGGACGCTGCACAAGGCCGCCGCCGCCCTCGACAAGCGACTCGAGATCGAGCTGGTCGACTCCGCAGTCTGACCAGCTCCGAGCGTTTGTCCTGTGTCTGGACAATATCTATTCCGCGTTGGCTTAACCGGGCGTGGCCTGACTCTTCAGCCGACAGCCGTGCCACCCGTCCATAATGGACCGTCGCGCGTGGCCACTCAGCTCAAGGAAGCAAGCCGATGAACAACGGTCGAACGATCTATCTGAACGGCCGCTTTGTGCCCGAAGTCGACGCGCGCGTGTCAGTTTTCGACTCGGCGCTGGTGTGGGGCGACATGGTGTTCGAGACCACGCGCTCGTTCGCCCATCGCCCGTTCAAGCTGCGCGAGCACCTGGAGCGGCTGGACGCGTCCATGGCCGCCAGCGACATCGACTGCGGCATGTCGTTGGACGAGCTTGAGGAAGCCACCGACGAGCTCGTGCGTCGCAACGCGCCGCTCTATCCGCCCGACGTCGACTTCACCATCGTGCACAACGTGTCGCCGGGCGTCTTCGCGCTGTACGCGGACGCGGCGCCCGAAGCCGGGCGCCCGACGGTGGCGATCCATACCTGGCCGCTGATTCCATACATCGGTCCGATGGCGGACTGGTTCGACACCGGCGTGAACGCCCACGTGCCGCGGCAGCATGCGATTCCGGGGCGCCTGCTCGATCCCAAGGTCAAGAGCCGCTCGCGGATGCACTACCGGCTGGCGCTCAACGAGGCCCAGCGGCACGGCGCCGACAACTGGGCGGTGCTGGTCGACGAGGACGGCTACCTGACCGAGGGCACCGGCTCCAACTTCTTCATCGTTCGCGACGGCGAGCTGCTCACGCCTGAGCCACGGCACATCCTGCGCGGCGTGACGCGGCAGAGCATCCTGAACCTGGCCGCCGAAATCGGCGTGCCGGTCCACGAGGCCAACCTCGAGCCCTACGACGTCATCGTGGCGCAGGAGGCGTTCTTCGCCTCGACGCCGTTCGTCATCATGCCGGCCACGCGCTTCAACGACCGCCCTGTCGGCGACGGCGCCGTGGGGCCGATCACGCTGCGCCTGCTCGACGCCTTCAGCGAGACCGTGGGCGTGGACATCGTGGCGCAGGCCAAGGCCTACGGCCGGCGGCTCCGCGCCGGGTAGCTAACCGTCGTCGGCGCCACTCCGCAGATTGTGCGTGAGCACGCCCACGACGCCCGCGGCGAGTCCGCCGGCAATCGGTCCGAGCCAGTAGATCCAGTGCGACTCGAAGTTCCAGTTCACGATGGCGGGACCCAGGCTGCGCGCCGGGTTCATCGAGGCGCCGGTGATCGGGCCGCCGACCAATATCAAGGCGCCCAGCGTCGCGCCGAGGGCGGCGCCCGCCGCAGTGGCCGGCACCTTGCCGCTCACGGCCACCCCGATGACCACGGACACCAGCAGGAACGTCAGCACGGCCTCGAGCAGGAATGCCTGCCCGGCGCTCACGTCGGCCGCCGGCAGCGTCATAGCCGTGCCCGGTCCCATTGGCCAGGTCCAGGCGTGCAGCAGCGCACCGAACAGCCCGCCCGCGATCTGCGCAATGACGTACGGAGGGACTTGCCGCAGCGGGAACTTGCCGATGGCCGCCAGGCTCAGCGTCACGGCCGGATTGATGTGGCAGCCGGATACGTGGCCGATGGCATACACCAGACCCGCCAGGATGCAGGCGTGGCCGAAGGCCGGAATGAGCAGGTCGCCGGCGGCAATGCCGCCGAACCCGACCTGCGCCATGGATGTCGTCATCATGGCGACGAACACGAGCAGCGTCGTGCCGACGAACTCGGCCAGCAAGACCCGCGGCTGCAGCGACATGATCAAGGGGCAAGTCCCGGTCCTGGTTTCCCGCTCCGCGCCTGCGCGGGGACAGGCTTCGCGGGAGTGACGACATCTGAGCGGCGAGTCGATGATTCCAGGCCGGCCGCCGCGGTGCCAACAGGATTCGCTTATTGAGATATCATCGCATTAGTAAGCTGCCAATCGTTGACAATGGGCGCGACCGGCCGGCGTCCATTGCGACCGGCGATCCTGGAGGTCTATGCCTGAACCGCCGCCGCTGACGCACTCGCGCCTGTGGCGACCTGGCCAGCCCATCAACCGCCGCGCGCTTCTCGGGGCATCGCTCCTTGGCGCGGCGGCGGCGGCAACGACCCCGCTGCTCGCGCAATCGGTAACCGAGGATGAGATCTCGGAAACCGAGGAGGAAGTGGAGCGCGTCGATAGTGAGCGGCGCGCGGCCGAGGCGCTCGTGGAGGCGTCGATCGCGCGCGAGAGCACGTTGCAGCAGCAACTGGCCGTCATCGACCGCGACCGCTATCTGGCCGCCGAGCGGCTGCTTGCGGTCAAGCGAGAGCTCGAGACCGTGGAGCTCGAGGTCTTCGATATCAACCAGTCCATCGGCCAGCTCAACGTCGCGCTAGCCAGCGAGACTTCGGTGCTCGAACGGAAGGCGCGATCGCTGTATAAGGCAGGCCGCACGACGTTGCTGGAAACGGTCCTCGCGGCCGACTCATTCGCCGGCGCGCTTGACCGCGCGGCCTCGCTCGAGCGGTTGCTGGCGCGCGGCGTCGCCGACATCGGCCAGCTCCGGTTGCGGCGCAGCGAGATTCAGCTGCGCACGGCCGACCTGACGGCGCGCTTGGACCGGCAACAGGAACTGCAAGCCGAGGCCCAGTCGATCGAGGCTGAGCTGGCGCGCCGGGCCGAGGAACAGCGCGACCTCATCTTCAGCGTGCAGCAGGAGCAGGCGGAGCGCGTGGAGGACGTAAAGGTCTATGAGCGTGAGGCGGAAGCCATCGCCTACCGCGTCCGGCTCCTGCGAGACATTCGCGAGCGAGAGCTCATTGAGTTGGAGCGACGACGCCGGGCCGCCGAGGCGCTGGAGCAGGCGCAGCGGTTGGCCCGAGAGGTCATTAGCCAGCAGGGTCCAGGCGCCGCCGGCCCCTATATCTGGCCGCTGCTGGGTCTCATCACCACCGAGTACGGCGGGTGCACCTTTGGGCAGTGTCCCCACCTGGGTATGGACATCGCCGCTTCGTCGGGCACGCCCATCGTGGCGGCCAACGACGGCGTGGTGCTGGCCGCGGGGTTGGTCGTGCCCGGCGACCGGCGCGCCTCATACGGGATGATCGTGGTCATCGCGCACAGTGAGACCGAAGAAACCCTCTACGCGCACCTCGACGACCTCACGTGGCCGCCGCCGGTCGCGCCGGGACAGTTCGTGAGCCGCGGCCAGACCATCGGCTTCGTCGGCCTCACCGGGTGGACCACCGGCCCCCACCTGCACCTTGAGTATCGCGTCGGCGGCGCCGCTAGTGACCCGCGGCGGGTGCTCGTCTAGCGCCCGCCCGCAGGCCCGCTCAGTCCAAGCGCCGGAAGAAGCACGTGCGCTCGCCGGTGTGGCAGGCGGGCCCCGCCGGTTGCACCTTCACGACCAGGGCGTCGGCGTCGCAGTCGATGAGGATCGACTCCACCGTCAGCACGTTGCCCGACGTGGCGCCCTTGTGCCAGAGCTCCTGCCGACTGCGGCTCCAGAACCACGCCTCGCCCGACTCTTGCGTGAGTGCCAGCGATTCGCGATTCATGTAGGCCAGCATCAAGACCTCGCCCGTCGTGGCGTCCTGGCAAATGGCGGGCACGAGCCCGCGATCGTCAAATGCGGGCTGGACGGCCTCGGCTGGCGCGGACGCGGACATTGACATCAGGTTGGTCCTCTCGGGCGTGCACGGCCCACCGCTGGGCTATACCGCCGCCTTCATCTCCCTGTACTGGCCTTCCATCGTCCCGTTGACCGCCAGCGTCGCGTCGAGGCCATCCGCCAGCGTCGCCAGCGCGCTGCCGGGTATGGCAGCCAGCACGTAGGAGTCGGGGATTTCGGTAAAGGTGCGCATGCCGATGCAGCCGAGCGAAATCGACGCCGCGTCGCGCGCCGCCGCCGTCGGCAGCACGCCGCAGGCGGGCCGACCGAACACGCCGTCTTGCGGACCGGTCCACAGCGTGCCGCCCAGGCTCTCCTCGAGAAACATCGTCTGCTTGGGCGTCAGCCACAGGATCACGTTGTCGGGTTCGAGCGGAAACGTCGCCAGGGGGCCGTAGACGGCGCCTTTCGGGCCGGGATCGAAGTGGGGGATGTGCGGGATTTCCTCTTCGCGGATGTAGGCCAGCGAGCACATGTCGCCGACCAGACCCATCAGCTCTTCCTGCTTGGGCGCCGGCAGCTCGAACCCCATCACCATCGCGCCGATGGGACAGCCCATGTGCGCCGCCTCGTCGGCGAAGAACACCTGCTCCTCGGCGCGGCGCCAAAACGTGCAAGCCGATGGCACGGCGTCGGTCCACGCCGCGATCCCTGACGGGGGCGCGTCCACCCGCGCGACCGCCACCGGCGGATACTCGAGGTCAAGGGCGGACTGAAGTCGGGCGGCCAGATCGGCGTGGGGCGTGGTCGTCATGCTTGCTCCAATGGGGGCGTCAGGCCCGCCGGCATCAGCAGGTAGGCGCTGCCAGGTTCTTAAGCGGTTCTCATGATGGTGACACAACGTGTTGAACATATCCCAGACGTGTCGAACAGGGCGTTGATCGCTGGCGATTGACGCCGTTCGCTAGGATGCCGTGGTATGGCATGGACCGCACAGCCCAAACACTTCCAGGCTGTGGCCGGTCACGGCGAATCCAGTCTTGAGCTCAACCTCGGTGGTGATTGCGTCGAAGCTGCACCGTTCGATGATGTCGACCGTGCCGCATGTTTGGCACACGACGTGGTGCTGATCGGGAGACCGGCGCGCCAAATAGCGGTGCTGCTCTGGGGAGGGGTGCACCGTTTCCACCGCATCGATGTCCCGCAGCAGGTCCAGCGTCCGGTACACGGTGCTCCGTGAGGCGTCGCCATCGGATTGCCGCACGGCCATGACCAACTCTTCGGCCGACATGCCTGCCGGCGCCGCATCGATGGCAGCCAGGATCAAACGCCGTTGGTCGGTGACGCGGCCGCCGGCGTCTCGCAGGGCGGCGAGGGTGCGAGTGATCCAGGTGGACTTCATGGCGGAGCGTGCTGGCAGAGGCGCGTAACGCGGAGCGGCGCAGCCCGATTGTACGGCCTTTTACCACTTCGAGAGAGTTCCAATTCTTACTGAAGTCGCGGGGGTGGGGGCGGTCAAGGGCTTGTTGGCGCCGCGCTTGCGGTGCGCGTGTTTCCGCCCACCCATTCACGGCCCCGGCGGCTGGCGTGGCACAATTCCCACTGCGCTTCTGACGGCTGAGCCTCACCGCTCGAGATGATCAATCCCATTCACGCCGCGGCGGGCGCGCTTGTCCTTGGTCGCCTCCATCGGTGGTCCGGCAGCACACTGCGGCTCAAGCTCCCCGACGGCTCGCGGCGCGTCTTCGGTCCCAGCGAAGCATCGCGCCGGGTGCATGTGGACGTCCACCACGCGCGCTTCTTCACGCGCATGCTCCTGGGCGGTACGACCGGCGCGGGCGAGTCCTACATGGCCGGCGAATGGTCCAGCGACGACCTGACCGCCCTGCTGCATGAGGCGCTGCGCAACGGTCCGCGCTTGGGGCTCGACTCGCACGCCAGCGTGCTTGCGCGCCTGCTGAACGCCTGGCGCCATCGGCGGCGGGCCAACACCAAGGCCGGCAGCGAGCGGAACATCCACGCGCACTACGACCTTGGCAACAACTTCTACCGTCTGTTCCTCGACGAATCGCTCACCTACTCCTGCGCGCGCTGGCCGGAAGGATGTGACGACCTCGCCACGGCCCAGCGAACCAAGATGCAGCACATCTGCGACAAGCTGGACCTGGGCCCCGACCACCACGTCCTTGAGATTGGCAGCGGATGGGGTGGCTTCGCGCTTCACGCTGCCCAAACGACCGGGTGCCGCGTGACCGGCATCACGATTTCGCGAGAGCAGCTCGAGCTTTCACGAAAGCGTGTCGCCGAAGCGGGCTTGGCCCACCGCGTGGATATCCAGTACTGCGACTATCGCGACATCGAGGGGCAATACGACCGCGTGGTCTCCATCGAGATGTTCGAGGCCGTCGGGCGCGCCTACTGGGGTCGCTTCTTCGAGGTCTGCGAGCGCGTCTTGCGGCCCGGCGGCCGCATGCTCCTGCAGACCATCGCCATACCCGACGCCGACGTCGACCTGCCCTATCGTGGAGCCGGATGGATCAGCCGCTACATCTTCCCTGGCGGGCTGTTGCCGGCCATGTGCGAGATCGCCGAGGCTGCGGCGACGCCGCGCGGCGATCTCGCCGTTCGGAAGGTGGATGAGATCGGTCCGCACTATGTCCGGACCCTGGATACCTGGCGTTCACGCTTTTGGAGCCGCATCGACGACGTGCGGCGGCTGGGATTCGACGAGACCTTCGTGCGGATGTGGGACTTCTATCTGGCCACGTGCTCGGCGGCGTTTGCCGCCGGGCATACGCGCGATGTCCAGGTGATGCTCGAGCACGTGGGGGAAAGCACAGCGCCCTCCAGCCAGATCATCGCCTCCCGCGCGGCCTCCTAGCGGCCCCGGCCAGACATTCATTTGAACGCGGCGCGGAAATCTCTCACCCTTTCTAACGAAGGGCGCGTCCTGACGCCTGGATCCCGAAAGCAGTCGTGGGTGGAGAAGCCCGAGACCCGTCGTGACCTCTGAGGCCGTACCCGCCGTCCGGCGGGACGCTCCCGAGACGGCATCCTCTTCGCGCAAGTCTGTCGTCGTTCGCAACCTTCCCTTCACGCTTGTGCACCTCTTGGCGTTTGCCGCCATTTGGACGGGCGTGAGTTGGCCGGCCGTGGTGGTGTGCCTGGGCCTCTACTGGATGCGCGTGTTCTTCATTACCGGCTTCTACCACCGCTATTTCTCCCATCGGAGCTATCGCACCTCGCGCGTGTTTCAGGCGGTGATCGCGTTTCTCGGCACCACCGCCATGCAGAAGGGGCCGCTGTGGTGGGCCGGTCACCACCGATTTCACCACCGGCACTCGGACGACGAGGAGGATGTGCACTCCCCGCTGCACGGGGGCTTCTGGTGGGCGCACATCGGCTGGCTCATCCGCGTGAGCCGCGACGACACGCGCTGGGACGAGGTCAAGGATTTGGCCCGTTTTCCCGAGTTGCGCTTCTTCGAGAGCCACTACCGGCTCGGCATGGCTGCCTACGCGGGCGGGGTGATTGGCCTTGGATTCTGGCTGGAGCACTCGTTCCCGCAGACGGGCGTCACCTGGGGGCAGGTGCTCGTGTGGGGCTTCGTCATCAGCACGGTGATGCTGTGGCACACCACCTACCTCATCAATTCCGGCGCCCACATGTGGGGCGGCCGCCGATTCGATACCAAGGACACCAGTCGCAACAACTTTTGGCTGGCGCTAGTCACCATGGGAGAGGGCTGGCACAACAACCACCACCGCTATCCCGGGTCCGAGCGCAACGGGTTCTATTGGTACGAAGTCGACGTGACCCATTGGGGACTCACCGTGCTGAGCTGGCTCGGTTTGGTGTGGGACCTGCGCCGCCCGCCGCGCCACGTCTACGAGAGCGCCTCGCGCTAGCCGGAAACCCTTGCGCCACCCCGTCCGTCATTCCGGCGGAGGCCGGAATCCAGACCAGCCCAACCTGGAGCGCGCGAGGTTTCCCCTGGACATCCTTCGCTCGACCGGGGTGTACCAGGGGCGCCATTCGTGGGAATGCCGGATTCACAAATGGCCGCTTCGGCGCCTCTTGCCCGTTGGCTGGCTTCAGCTAACACTATGAGAACGGCGATCGGAGGGGCATCGTGCGCGTAGCGCTCACCGGCGGCAGCGGCCTCATCGGCGGCGCGGTCACCGCCGCGCTCGAAGCCGAGGGGCATGACGTCATCCATCTCGTCCGTCCGCCCCGTCGTGCCGCCGAGGGCCAGGTTGCCTGGGACCCGATCGCCGGCACCATCGACGCGGGGGGTCTCGAAGGCCTCGACGCCGTCGTGCACCTGGCCGGTGAGCCGACCACCGCCTGGCGTTGGACGGCTGCCAAGAAGCGCCGCATTTACGCCAGCCGGGTGGACGGAACGCGGCTGCTGGCGGAAACGCTGGCCGTGCTGCAGTTTCGCCCCCGCGTCTTCGTGTCCTATTCCGCGGTGGGGTACTACGGTGACCGTGGCGACGAAGTCCTGCGCGAGGACAGCTCGCCTGGGTCGAGTTTCCTGGCGAAAGTCGCGACCGATTGGGAGGCCGCCGCTCATCCCGCCGCCGGCCGCGAAATCCGGGTGGTGCATCTGCGCGGCGCGCCCGTGGTGGCGGGCCACTCCGCGTTTCTGACGCGCCAGGCGCCTGCCTTCAAGCTCGGGCTGGGCGGCCCATTGGGCAGCGGCCGCCAATGGTGGCCCTGGGTGGCGCTGGAGGACGTGGTGGGCGTCGTGCGGCACGTGCTGGCGCGCGACGACCTGCGGGGCCCCATAAACGTCGTGGCCCCGGAGCAGTGCACCAATCTCAAGTTCGCGCGCACCCTGGGTCGTGTGCTTGGCCGACCGGCCCTGCTGCCGATGCCGTCGCCGGTCCTGCGCGCAATGATGGGTGAGATCGCCGACGAGATGCTGCTGGCCAGCCAACGAGTCGAGCCCGCTCGACTCATCGCCTCCGGCTACCACTTCCACTTCCCGATGTTGGAGCACGCGCTGCGGCACGCGCTCGGCTGTCCGTCCGCCTGAGGCTCGACCGTCGCGCGACGGTGCGCGAGACTGCCCGCGTCCAGCGCTGCTCGACCGTTGAGGGAATCCATGCTCAGCACTGAGGGATGTCGGGCGCGCACGCGCCGCTTGCTCGAACGCGTCGACGCCGACGTGGAGACGCTGGTCGTCACGCGGCCCGAGCACGTCTTCTACCTGGCCAACTACATGCCGTCGCCCAGCGACATTCACCATCGCGCGCCGCAATACCTGGTCATCCAACGCGGCGGACCCACGACGCTCATTCTCGATGGGTTCGCCAAGCTCGACGGCGAGCCGGCCGTTGATGAGGTCGTCCATGGTCCCTGGCGCGTGGCGGAGCCCGACGAGACCCGCGCCCACTGCACGGCCAGCGCCGCCATCGACCTGATTGGAAAGCTCGGGAGCCAGATCATCGGCGTCGAGCGTGCCGCGGTGCCCGCCGCCGTCGCCGCCGCGGCGCCCGAGGTTCGAGACATCGAGCCTCACCTCGGCCGCATGCGCCAGGTCAAGGACCCGGACGAGCTGGAGCTGATCCGCGCCGCCGTGCGGGTCGGCGAGGCCATGCACGCGGCTTCGTGGGAATGTCTGGCGCCCGGCATGCGCGAGATTGATGCCTACGCCGCCATCGTGACCGCCGGCCTGGAAGTGGCGGAAGGGCCGTTCGTGATGATGTGCGAGTTCATCTCCGGCCCCCGGGTTGTGCCGCGCCGCGGTGACCCCGGCCCGCGTGTCATGGAGGCCGGTGACAACGTCGTCATGGACCTGTTCCCCTACGTCAACGGCTACCGCTGCGACCTCACCAACACCATCACCCTCGGCGGGCGGCCCACGCCGGAGCAGCAGCACGCCTTCGACGCGGTGCACGAGGCGTTGACGGCCTCCGAGGCCATGATTCGGCCCGGCGTTCGCGCACAGGACATCTACGCCGTGCAGGACGCCGTGCTGCGGCGCGCCAACTCGGACTGGGGACTTCCGGGCCACGCCGGACACTCGCTCGGACTGGAGCATCCCGAGGCGCCCGATTTCGTGCCCGGCGTCGAAGGCGAGGTGCTGCAGGGCATGGTCATCGCCCTAGAGCCCGGCGCCTACGGCATGCCCTTCCACGGCGTGCGCCTGGAGCACAACTACCTCGTCACCGCCGACGGTTTGGAGCGGCTCTCCAACCACCGCCTGGGGCTGGTGTAGCAGAGTCCGAGTAGAGCAGAGTCTGCGCCTCGTACGAGCCTAGAGGTGGACGATTTCGAGGTCGCCCCAATGCTGCTGGAGATACTCCGCCACCAGGCGGCGGTGGCAGTGATCCGGCGTGTCCTCGCTGCATAGCAAGCATCCGTCAGCGAGTGCCTGTTTCACGGTCGACATTTCCTCTATGCGCCGATCGCCCATCAGCGCAAGGAATTCGCCCTCATAGGTTGCCCAATCGCGATGCTCCTTGCGGTACGCGTTGAGCATCTCCTTCGTAGGCGCCAGATCGGGCACGTGGACATAATCCATCCGACAGATCTTGTCGAGAAAGTACATAAGGTCATCTCGCTTGGCGAAGCCCGCCAGCTGCGAGACGTTGTTCAGCCGCACGTCCACGACTCGCTTCGCGCCCGAATCGAGCAAGCGCCCAAAGAAATCGGCAGCGGAGGTCTTTGTGAAGCCGATGGTGTAGAGCCTCAAAAGTCATTCTCCCAATCGTCGCCACTTGCGATCGGTACCGCGCCGACATGCGCCACCTTCGCCGCCTGACGGGACAGCGCATCGGCGACCAGATCATCGCGGGAGCGTGGCAGACCACCGTTGCCGCGATCCGCCGTCGCGAACATGTCCATCTGCTCGACAGGGGAGAGCTTGTGCAGGCGCAGCAGCCGGTCCATGGCGGCGGCGTGCTCTTCGAGGCTGCCGTCAGCGTGAATGTGCGCCACGGCAACACCTCGGTCCACGAGAGCCCTGGCGACCAGCAGGGTGCGGTGACAGTCAAGCGGTTCCTTTTCGGCGCACATCAATGCGATGCGACGCTCATCGGCCCCGTGAATGACCTGCCGGATTCCGTCATCGAATGTGTCGCTCTGCGCCAGCCGGTCGTATAGAACGCGTCCGTCGGCGTCATAGCACGACCGGTCGCTTGGCCGGCCGCCCAACTCTCCACCCATGAAGTCATAGCCGATTCCCACGTTTTCCAGCGCTTCGGACAAGACTCGATGGCTGAAATGGGGTGTGTAGCGACTGTACGGCGACGACCGAACGTCCGCGACCTCATCGATGCCATGAGCCCGCAGCAACTCCAGAAACGCTTCGAGCGAATGGTTGGAGTGCCCGACGGTAAACACGGGATGCTGCGTCACACTCACGGCACTTCCGCGTCAGGGTCTGATGATGGCGGCAATGAGTTTATACGCAAAGCCCTCGAACGGCTCGCCCAGGCTAATGGTCAGAAACCTATCCTCGTCTACCACGAATGAGCCAGCCCCCAACTCCGCAGCCGCCTTCTCGCTGACGGGGTCGGTTATGCGGAGAGAATAGTCGTTACCGTGATACTTGAACTTTCCGCGTAACCGATAAGTATTGCTTGCGATGTTTTGCGATATAAGTACTTCTAGTCTATCGATCTTGATAAGGCAAAGTGAGCTTCTAAGAGAAAAGGCAAGATCCTCTGGTACTCGGTCGTTGAATCCGCTACGGCTGCTATGTCCGTTGTTCCAGAGTGTCTTGGCTTGGTCGGCCCACTGCGGCAAGTCATCCCAGCGTATACGACCAACTTTGCCCCAGCGGCGTCCTGGATCGAGTAGCCAGTTTTCCTGCTGATACCCGTGAGGGTGTGCGCGAGAGACTGGCACATTGATGACATCGAGAACGCACGGCTCGCTGCCGTCCATCAGCCGTCGTTCGGCTGCCGAGACTTCCTCGTGCTCTCGATTGCTCACTGGCCGCACCCACCCTCCCGGTTGCCTGTTGTCGAGGAGTTGCTTGCCGGCGATACAGCGTCCCCCCAGCTTACGTGAGTTTGCCAGACACACGATGCGCTTCACGGTACTGGATCGTGCAGAAAACCTGTACGCTCGAAATCGTTCGAACAAGCGCATCACGAGCAGTCGTACGAAACACGTCTGAGCGCCAAATGATAGCGTTTACACGCTCATGGCCGACGATCCCTGGCAACGATCAATCTCGTGGCCTGCTCGAAGATGTGACGTTCTGGCCGATGATTCGCCTGCCACACAGTCCCAGATGCGCACAGTCCGCTGGCATAGTCGGAGAGTTGACCACGTTGCGCCCATGCGAGAAGGTCAACGCACCACCAATGAATCTGTGACGGAGGCGGCGATGGCCGTTGAGGCGGCGACGCGGCAGATTGACGATCGAGACTGGTCGGTGCTGACCCTCGGCGAGCGCATCCGGCAGATCGAGGTCGAGGGCTACCTGGTCCTACCCGACCTGCTCACGCCCGAGCGGGTGGCGGAGCTCAAGGAGGTCACTGCGACCTGGGAAACCGTCGCCACCGACTACAGCAAGAGCCAGCAGGTTCGTCCCGGCGTGGAGTTTGCCGGCGGGCTCATCAACGATCTGATCGCCAACCCGCCGACGCTGGAATTCCTGCGCGCGCTCTGCGGACCGGACATCATCCTGATGTCGGTGGCCTATGCGCGCTCCGAGCCCGGCCATCCCGGCATCAGCCTGCACACCGACGGCCAGCCCTACGGATCCAAAATCTTCGGCTACGGCGGCAGCGCGCCCTTCATGGTCCGGGTGCTCTACTACCTCGACGATCTGACGCCCGAGGTCTCGCCGTTTCGCGTCGTGCCGCGGTCCCATCTCGCCTTCCACGCCGACGCAAATCCCTATCTCCGCTTCGAGGGCCACCCCGAAGAGGTCATGGTGCCCGCCAAGGCGGGATCTGCCGTGCTGATCAATCACCGCGTGTTCCACGGCAACTTTCCCAATACGGGCGATCGGCCGCGGGAGATGCTTGCCATCGCCTACCGGCCCGCCTGGGCGGGACCGCAGGGCGACGTGCCGGCCTGGGACCCCGACGCCGTGGCGGCGCTGCCCGACCACGTGCGCCCGCTGTTCGCCGATCGCAACACCCGTCACTGGCTTCCCGAGGGCGGCAACAAGCCGGCGGGCATGCAGTCCGAGGCGCCGGGAATGAATCCCAGCCGCTGGGAGATGGCTTAGCGGTTCGGCG
Organism: Chloroflexota bacterium; assembly: GCA_034428595.1. Classification (GTDB taxonomy): domain Bacteria; phylum Chloroflexota; class UBA11872; order UBA11872; family UBA11872; genus JAJECS01. The sequence continues at coordinate 20,575 of DAOUHO010000110.1, forward strand.
CTAGCCCGAGTCGGGCGGCTCGTTGCCCCATTCGTAGGAAAGCACGCGCACGTTGCGTTCCTGCAGCGGCAGCGCCACGCGGGCGCCGTCCTGGAGGTGCGACTCGTGGAACGCGAGGCCGAGCTCGGTGACCAGGCGCGCGCGGTCCAGCCCGCAGATCGAGGGCCGGCCGTCGCGAATCGCGGCCACGAGGTCGCCGACAGCCACGCGGCCCGCATCAGCCAGACCGCCTCGGTTGGGCAATTCCAGCGGCTCGGCCGCCAGGCCTTCGCGGCCGAGGAAGCCGAAGCCCTCGCGCACGCGCCACACCAGGGCGTCGTTGGCATCGTTGGTCACCAGCAGCCGGCCTTCGGTCCCCAGGACTTCGTAGGCGTGACTCGGCGCGCCCTCGCGCATCACGTGCGCGAACTTGTTCTCGCCCCAGCCGAACATTCCGCGGCCCGGCGGATCCAGCCGGTCCCGCGCGTCCGGCGGCAGACTGGAGACGTCGTTGACATATCCAGCGGCCCAGGTTGGCTCTGGATGCCCCGCCAGCGTGAGCATCACGTCCAGCCAGTGGCAGCCGTGGTTGAGCAACTGCGCCAGCCCGAACCCGAACACCGCCTGGACCTCGCCGATCAGCCCGTCCTCCAGCAGCTTGGCGAGGTGCACGTAGGGCGGCCACCAGGCGCGGTCGAGGCCATAGACCACGCCCACGCCGTTGGCCTCGCACGCGTGGACGATGCGATCGACCTCGTCCATCGTCGTGCAGAGCGGCTTCTCGAAGAATATCCCTCGCACTCCCGCCGCCGCGGCCTGCTCGCATTGATCGGCGTGCATGGTTTGCCGCGTGGCGATGCACACGATGTCGGGATCGACCGCTTCCAGCATGCGCGGGTAGTCGTCGAAATCGGGGATGTGGTCGCCCCAGACCGCCTTGAACGCCCGGCGCGTTTCGTCGCCGTAGTCGAACACGCCCACAATCTCGGTCTCGGGCACCGCGTCAAACGCCGTCGCCCAGTTGTGGCTCTGGCCCACGCGGTCGAGCATGCGATGGCAGCCGGAAATCGCCACCCGCAGCGGGCGATCCGAGGTACTCATCTGGGAGCCGCCTAGTCTTCCCGGGGCTTGATGTCGTGGTTCATGGCCCACTCGGGGTAGTACTGGCGCATTTCGGCGCCGGGAGCCGGCGCGCCCAGCGGCTGCGGCGGCATGCGAAACGGTCCGGGCACCGCGATCATTTCGCTCCAGGTATGGACCAGTCCCAGCGCGCGTGCGAGCCGCGACGAGGGCACGTTCCAGGTCGAGGTCGTCCACCACACCAGCTTGCCCTGCTCCAGAATCCAGCGCCCTGCCGCCGCCGCCACCGCCCGCCCCATGCCGCGCAGCTGCTGATCGGGCGCCGAGTCGATGCCGATCTCGAGCAGCTCGTCGCTTTCGACGCGAATCGCCGCCAACGAGACCAGCTGGCCGTCGTTGAAAATGCCGAATCCCCCGATCGCCTCGTCCACGAAGCAGTGCCAGAAGATCTTGGGATCGGCCATCGATCGAATCTCCTCGCCACTGAGATAGACGGGACGCGGGTCGTCCGCTTCGCAAAAGCTCTGCTCGTCGGCCGCCATGCAGAAGTAGGGGCCCCAGCCGGTGAGTCCGTGGGGAAGCGTGGCCCGGCTGATCTCGTAGGCGCCGTAGATCGAGAAGAGCAGGTCATAGGTCAAGCCGCCGAGGGCCGCCTCTAGCGCCGGCGCCCAATCCGGTCGGACCGTCACCACGCCGCGGCCCCCGAGCCCCACGGCGAACACCGGGGGCTCAAGCTTCAGGCGCGCGTCCAGAGCGACCACCGGCACCGCCGGAGTCGCCAACGCCTCCGGCGAGGCCCCCAGCCGCCCTTCCAGCCAGGGCATCAGGTGCTGACGCAATCGCTCAACTGCCATGCAGGTCGGCTCCCGTTGCCGTTGCCGGGCCGTCGCCGCGGAGCCCGACGCCCCGCCAGCTGCGTTCACGGGGGGATCGTAGCAGCCGGTTGCAGCCGCGAGGTCGGGGGTCTCTTGAATCCGTCATTCCCGCGAAGGCGGGAGTCCATCCTTAAGTCGTCAACCGACGAGTCGAGGGCGTCCGCGGGCGCTGGGACCGCATGCGGCACCCGGATTTGATTGGAGCCCATTGCCGCCGCGACCGCGCCGCTGGTCGCGGTGTAACCTTGCGGCAGTCGTCGGTGCCCAGAGGTCGCAGGTGAACAACCTCAAGTTCTTGCTCACCGCCGGTGGCATCGTGCTGTTCTTCGTGGTGATCAGCGGAATGATGTTCTGGGCGGCCGCCACCTGCGGCGAGGTCATGCGGGCGGAAGCCGAGGCCACGCCGGTGGCCACGCCCGCCTTGCCGCCAGCCGGAACGCAAGCTGCCGACGAGGGCTTCGGTCCGGTACAACTGATCGGCGTGCTCCTGCTCGGTGGCGGTCTCTATTACTTCTGGCGCCGCCAGCGATCGCTATACGAGTCCATCAAGGCGCGCGAGGGACCGACCCTAAACACGCGCGTTCGCAGTTCGATCGCCCAGCTCAACGTCACCGACGAAGGCGAAGCGGTGATCGAGGAGCGCATCCGGGGCATCGAGGAGCTCGGGAAAATCGTGCAGGAGTCTCCGCAGGACTATTGGCCCGTGATGGAGGTGCTCAGCCGCTATGTGCGCCAAAACGCTCCGCTCGATGCGGAACGCACGGATGACCCCGAAGTCGTCCGCCCGGACGTGCAGATGGCCATGACCACGATCGGGGCTCGCCGGCACACGCGGCGCGGCAGTGACCGGCTCAACCTCTCCGAGACGGACCTCCGCGGCGTGCACTTGCCCGGCGCCCACCTCGAGCGCGTGGACCTCTCAGGGGCGCGACTGGACGGCGCCGTGCTGATCAACGCCCATCTCGAAGAAGCGGATCTGACCGGCGTGAATCTCACGCGCGCGGATTTGCGCGGCGCTCAGGGTGTTTCCAGCGCCCAGTTGGACGCGGCCATCACCGCCAGCTCGACCCAGCTCCCGGAGGACGTGGCGCCCTAGGATGTCGTGGAGCGCCGTTCAAGCGTCAACGGCCAGTCAGCCGCGGACGACTCGTCGCCAATGCGCTGATCCATCAGCCCACGCGCCGCGTCCACGATGCCGTCGACGCTCAGCCCGTGCGCCGCGCGCAAGCTGTCCGCGGGTCCGTGATCCAGGAAGCGATCCGGCAGGCCCAGGCGGCTCACCGTGATATCGCGCCGGCCGTGGTCGGCCAGCAACTCGAGCACGGAGCTGCCGAAGCCGCCCATGCGGTTGTGGTCCTCGATCGTCACCACGCGTCCGGTCCGCTCGGCGGCCTCCACGATGAGGGGCGCGTCCAGCGGCTTGACAAAGCGCGCGTTGACGACCGTGGCGTGAATGCCGTGGTCGGCGGCCAGGATTTCCGCCGCTTGCAGTGCCGGATGCACGGCCCACCCAATCGGCAGCAGGGCGATGTCAGCGCCTTCGCGGAGCACCTCGCCGCGACCGATGGGCAGTCGGCGCAGCGGCTCGTCGCAGGGCACCCCGCGGCCCGCGCCGCGCGAATATCGAATCGCAAATGGCCGATCCGACGCGATGGCGGTTGCCAGCAGGTGCCGGAGCTCGTTCTCGTCCTTGGGCGCCGCCACCACAAGGTTTGGAATGGCTCGCAGATAGGCCAGGTCGAGCACCCCGTGATGGGTGCGGCCGTCGTCACCCACGACGCCGGCGCGATCGACGCCCAGCACGATCGGCAGCTCCTGAATCGCGATGTCGTGCACGATCTGGTCGAACGCGCGCTGGAGGAAGGTCGAATAGATGCACACCACCGGCCGCAGACCCTGGGTGGCCAGGCCGGCGGCCAGGGCCAGGGCATGGCTCTCGGCGATGCCCACGTCGTGCACGCGGCCCGGCAGCGCCTGCTGCAGGTCCGCGAGCGCAGTGCCTTCGAGCATGGCCGCGCTCACGGCAACGAGCCGTGGGTCGTCGCGCGCCAGCTCGGCCAGGGTTTGCGCCAGAACCTTGCTATAGCTCGGTGCGGCGGCGGCTCCCACCGCCTGAGCCGTGCCCGGCTGATGCAGCGTCACCGGATCGCTTTCCGCGGCGGGGAGGCCCCGGCCTTTCTGCGTGAAGACATGCACGGCGACCGGTCGACGGAGCGCCTTGGCCGCCTGCAGCGCCTCCTCCAGGGAGCGAAGGTCGTGCCCGTCGATGGGACCCTGATAGGCGAAGCCGAACGCCGCAAAGAACTCTTGGGCCGAGCCCGAAGGTGAGGTGGGCGCGGTTTCGCGCTGGGCCGGGGTGAAGCGGCTGTCCGGTGCGGGCGGCGCCCAGTCGTAGTGCCGACCCTGACCCAAGTTGCGGCCCAGCGCCCCGACGTTCGGCGAGATCGACATCCCGTTGTCGTTCAAAATAAGCACCAGCGGCAAGCCGAGATCGCCCGCATGATTGAGCGCCTCGAATACGACGCCCGAGGTGAATGCCCCGTCCCCAATCACCGTGACGACGGAGGCGTCGTCGCCATGGACGCGGCTGGCGAGGGCCACGCCCGCGCCGGCCGATACGCCCGTGCCGGCGTGCCCGGCGCCGATGACGTCGTGCGGGCTCTCCTCGCGCGCGGCAAATCCCGACAACCCACCCGGTTGGCGCAAGCTCTTGAAGTCGTCGGCACGTCCCGTGACAAGCTTGTGCGCGTAGGCTTGGTTGCTCGTGTCCCAGATAATCGGGTCCCGGGGGCTTTCAAAGACCCGGTGCAGGGCCAGCGTCAGCTCGACCACTCCGAGATTCGAGGCGAGATGACCGCCGTTGGCCTGAACCGTGTCGATGATCTCGGCGCGGATCTCGTCGGCCAGCGCGGCCAGCTCGTCGTCGGCAAGCTGGCGCAAGTCCGCCGGCTCACCCACGCGATCGAGAATTCGGTTCACAATGCCCCCTCGGCCAAGACCGGCCAACTCCCGATGGTGCCTGCTTTATGACTAACGCGCAAAGCCAGCCTGGCGGCGGTCCGATCCCCTCTCCCTTGATGGGAGAGGGCTAGGGTGAGGGTGCCGGTGCGGAACGCCTCCGCCGCCGTATTGTCGCGGATACCAACGTGACCCATGACCAATCTGGCCGTCGCCCGCGGGTGCTCAGCCTGGTCGAGTTGGCCGGCCCCGCGGTGGACCGCCTGCGGTGTGTCGCGGACCTCACACTGCGCCCGTGGACCGAGACCCAGGAGCTGGTCGACCCAGTTGAGCTTGCGGGGGAGATTGCGGAGCACGGCTACGGCGCCCTCTTCATCGAGGCGGATTTCGTACTTGAGGAAACGATAGTCAGGGCGCCGACGTTGCGGTTCGTGGGGATTTGCCGCGCCGACGACGCCCACGTCGACCTCGACGCGGCTGCCGCTGCCGGCGTGGTCGTGGCCAACACGCCGGGCCGCAATTCGCAGGCGGTTGCCGAGCTCACGCTGACGCTCATGCTCAATCTGATGCGCCCGGTGATCGAGGCCTCTCAATTCGTCGCGGACGGCGCTTGGGCCGATCCCACCGCCGGATACTTCGAGTTTCGTGGCACGGAGCTTGGCGAGCAGACCGTCGGCATCATTGGCCTGGGGGCCATTGGGCGGCGCACGGCCGCGTTGCTGCAACCGTTTGGCTGCCGGATTCTGGCCAGCGATCCGGCAGTCACCGCGGAGGAAATGCAGGCGCTCGGCTGCACCGCCGCGTCGCTCGACGAGCTTCTCGCCGCTTCAACCATGGTCGCGGTGCACTGTCCCGCGCTGCCCCAAACACGGGGCCTCATCGATGCCGGCGCCCTGGCCAAGCTGCCGGCCGGGGCGCGCCTGGTCGCCACGACCGGCGAGGGAGTAGTCGACACCGCGGCACTAGCCGCCGGTCTCAGAGACGGCCGGCTCGACGGCGCCGCCCTCGACGTGTTCGAGACGCACCCGTTGCCTCCCGAGCATCCCCTGCTTTCGGCGCCGAACGTGATTCTCTTGCCCCACATTGGCGGCGCCACCGACGCCACCGTCACGCGGCACTCCGACATGGTCGTGGACGACTACCTGCGTTTCCTGGCGGGTGAGCCGCTCCTCAATCCGGTTCCGCCGCACGTGCCTTCATGACGAGTGGGGCCGCCTATCTCGGAGTCGACATCGGCTCGTCGGGCACGCGCGTGGTGGCGCTGGATTCAACAGGCAAGATTCGCGCCGTTTCCGCGCGGGCGCGGCCGCGCAAGCCCATGGTCATCACCGACCTCGAGCGCGCCCTCGACGTCGAGCGGATCTGGTCGGAGGTGGCATCGTGCGTGGCGGAGGTTGCTGCCCAGTGCGGCGGGGTCCGGTCGCTCGGGGTGTGCGCCATGCGCCAGACCCTCGTCGTGCTGGACGACGCGGATGCGGTGCTCTTCGCCTCGGGCAACGACGACCTGCGAGCGTCGCTGTACGGCGCCGCCATCGACGCCGCCCACGGAGACGCCCTCATGCGACAGGCGGGCCGCGCGCTTTCGGTGATCTCATGGCCTGGCAAACTCGCCTGGCTCGAGGCCGAAGCGCCTGAGATCACGGCGGAAGCCCGCGCGTTGACGACGCTCGAAGGCTGGATCGTCCGCCGAATTACCGGGGCCGAATCAGTCGGATCAGTGAGCGCCGGCGAAACCGGTGCCCGCGCGATCCCCGAGGGGCGCTGGCTGGACGCTGTGCTGCCCGGTTGGAACCAATCACTGCTCCCGCCGATCGTCGACGCCGCGTGCCGGATATCCGCACGGCAGGCCCAGGCGCTCGGGCTGCCCCAGGGGCTGCCGGTCGCGATGGGCGTGCCGGACACGCACGCGGCTGAGCTGGGCTCGCGGACGGTGGGCTTCGCCGACGGCGACTGTGTGACCGCCGGGTGGAGTCTCACGACCTTGCGGCCGCAAGCGGCATGGGATGCGGAGGCTCCCACCTGGCGCGGTCTTCGCATCGGCGGCGGCTACCTGGCTGAAAGCAATGCCGGCGACGTGGCGAGCGGCTATGCCTGGCTGAGCCAGGGCGGCGACGGCGAGCTGACCGATCTGGCGAGCCAGACGGACTCCGCGGCCGAGCGCGGAATCTTCGCGACGACCGGCGCTCGCGTCATGGACGCGGCGACCGCGGGTCTCGGGGCCGCCGGGGTGGTTTCGCCCATGCCATTCCTCGACGGCGTGCCCACGCGCGAGCTGCTGGCCACGGCCGTGCTGGAAGATATCGGCTTTGCCGTGCGGGGAAACCGCGAGCGTCTGCCGTCGCCAATCGTGGATGACGCGCCGGTCCGACTCACCGGCGGCTTCGCCGCCGCTCCAGCCGCCGGCCCCATCCTGGCAAACGTGCTCGGCGCGCCGGTGGCGGCCTACCCCGGGATTCCGACTACGGCCATCGGCGCGGCGATGTGTGGAGCGGCCGCAGCCGGCGATTTCACCTTTGACGAGGCCGTGGCGCAGTTGGCTCCGGCGCCACGACTCTACGAGCCGCACCCCTCGGCCGCGCACGCGTACGATGGACACTACGCCTGCTGGGTGGACCTGCGATCCCGGTTGGAGACCTTTGTGCAAGAGACGCTATGAATTCCGCCGAAGCGCGAGCCGCGGTGCTCGAGGCCAGGCAAGCCATGTATCGCGAAGGTCTGGTCGTGGGCACGGCGGGAAATGTCAGCATCCGCGCCGACGGCGCCGAGGCCATGCACATCACCCCCAGCCGCATGCCATCCGACGAGACGACGGTCGACGACATCGTGACGGTGACCTTCGACGGCGATCCCATCGAGGGCGACCGCATCCCGTCCGTCGAATGCCTCATGCACGGGGCGGTCTATCGGGCGCGGTCGGACGTTCGCGCGGTGGTCCACGCGCACCCCGTCTTCTCCAGCGTGCTGGCCGTGCGCCATGAGGAAATCCCGCCCATTCTTGACGAGCAGGTCGTGTACGTCGGCGGTGAAGTTGCGGTCAGCGACTACGCGCCCTCCGCCACCGAGGAGCTGGCGGAGGCGACCGTGGCCGCCCTGGGTCCGCGAATGGCCGTGCTGTTGGCCAATCACGGCACGCTTGCGGTGGGATCCGATCCTGAGCATGCGCTCGAAGTCACCCGGCTGGTCGAGCGTCTGGCTCAAATCTGGTACTTCGCCGACGCCCGACCGGGGAGCCGGCAATTGCCCGACGACGTGGCGGCCGCCGAACGCGATATCTTTCACATGCAACGACAGGTTGAGGTCGATCAATGGCGCTGAAGGTTCCGGGATTCCTCCTGCGGCGGCTGTACGTGAAGGGCAGCCTTCGCGCCACGGCCGATGGGTTCGCGTTCAACCTCTCCAACACGCTTGGATCGGGATATGCCCGCCGCATGTTGCCGGTCGCGGTCAACGGCGTCGAGGTCGACCTGGCGGACTGCTACTTCGTGGTTGACGACGTCGAGCACGGCTTTGCCGAGGTCACGCCGGAGTCACCGTTCAGCCTGGCGATGAACATGACGTCAACGCTGGGCGTGCGCGGCGTCACCTTGCCCGACGGCCCGGTCACGCTGCGCCTGGGCTTCGAGGTGCAGGGACTTGGGGATCTGTCCTTCGAGATCAGCGACGAGGTCGTCTAGTCGGCGTCGCGCCGCGGTGAGCGGATTGCGCGCGGGCTAGCATGCGCTGCTTCGTCACCGGTGCCTCCGGCCAGGTCGGCAGCGCGCTCGTCCGTGCGCTCGTCGGCGAGGGCCACCAGGTCACGGCGCTTGTGCTGCCCGACGACCCATGGGCGGAGCCGGCGTTTGAGGGGCTGCCGGTCCGCCAATTGACCGGCGACCTGCGGGACTCGGTGTGCTTCCCTCACGAGACCTTCGACTGGGTGTTTCACCTGGCCGCCAACCAATCATTTCACCGACGCGACCACGGGATCCAGTGGGCGACCAATGTCGAGGGCGTGGCAAATCTCCTCGGCTGGCTGGCGGCGCACCGTCCCAAGCGCTTTGTCCACGTCAGCTCGCTCACGACGGTCGGACTTGCCATCCGTCCTGACGCGCCCATGGACGAGACCTCGTCGATTGATGCGGATGGTCGCGGCCTCATGTATGCGGTCTCCAAGCACGCCGGTGAGCGGCTGGTGCTCGACGCCGTGTCCCGAGGACTTCCGGCCGTGGTGGCGAACCCGGGCACAGTGCTTGGCCCCTGGGACCGCGGAGCCCACGCCTGGCGCATGCTGCGGCCGCTCGTGCGCGGCTGGGTCCGCGCCGTGCCGCCCGGCGGAAACAATCTCGTCGACGCGCGCGACGTGGCCAACGGCTTGGTGGCCCTGGCTGAAAGCGCGCGGGTTGGTGAGCGCTATCTGCTCACGGGCTACAACCTCACCTACCGACAGCTCGCTGATCGGGTGGGCCGCATCGCCGGCAACACCGGCCCCATCGTGACCCTGCCGCGCTGGACGCTTGCGGGCCTCGGATCCGCGGTCGAGTCGCTGTCCGACCGCGTCGGCGTCGCGCCGCCGATTGCCCGCGATGAAGTCACTGCGGGGACGCACTTCCTCTACTTCGATGCGGCCAAGGCCCGCCGGGAACTGGGCTTCCAGGCGCGACCGCTCGACGAGACGCTGCACGACACTCTGGAGTGGTATCGCGCGGTCGGAGTCAACTGAATCTCAGGCGCACTTGCTGGACTGCCCTACCCCGCGGATTCGTCCAGAAAGATCGTCTGTCGCGCCTCGCTGGAAAACGCCACCAGCAGCGTCGCTGTGTCCTCGCCGACGTTGCGCGCCTGGTGCCGCGTTCCCTGGGGCACGTGCAGGAGCGATCCCGCGGACAGCGTGACCGTCCGCGAACCGAGCGTGTGCTCAATCGTGCCCTCGGCGACAAACACCAGCTCGTGGCAGTTGGGGTGGTAGTGCACCGGATTCGATGAGCCGGGCTCGAACTGGGCGCGCCCAAACGTCATCCCGCTTCCGGGAGTCAGGTCCGCATCCGCCAGCCACTCCAGCGACACGCCCGGCACGTAGTCGCGCCGGCCATGGCCAACCGTCACCACGCGCGGTTCTTCCGCCTCGCTCATCGACTCCGCCTCCCGCGTTCGGGGATGCTCACGCGTCGTGCCAGCCTACGCCACCCCACCCGCCCGCCGCCCGAACGCCACTGCTACGCTGACGACCACTCGATCAGGCACCCATCCCAGGCGCGACACCCATGGCGGCACAGGCATCCCCCGAACCACCCAAACTCCTTCAGTTGGCCGCGATCAACAGCTTCATGGGCCACCCCAGCCCGGACCGCGAATGGAGCTTCGAACGCAAGATTGCGGAGGTGGCCGGGGCTGGATTCGACGGGTTCACGGGACGCACGCCGCCGATCACCCGCAGGATGGTGGACGACTCGGGCCTGCTGTTCTGGTGCACGGCCGACATCGAAACCGCGCGCGACGTCAGGCCCGCGCTGACCGCGGCGCAAGAGGCCGGCGCGGCGACCGTCAATGTGCAGATGGGCAATCACGACACGCCCACGCGATCGGCGGTGGCGCTGGCGCGGCGGACGCTGGCCGCGGCCGACGAGATTGGGATCGAGGCGGCGATCGAGGTGCACCGCGACACGGCCACCGAGACGCCCGAGAAGGCCTACGCCCTGGCGGACGGCTTCGCCAAGGCCGAAGGCCGGCTGCTGCCCATGGTGTGGGACCACTCGCACCCGGCCGTCATCAAGCACCTGCCCCCGCCGTTCGCCGGCCGCCTGCTGGACCGGCCGGAGCTGGTCCAAAACTCGAACTGGTTTCACCTGCGCGCCTTCAACGGGCATCACGCCCAGGTGCCGGTCATCGACGCCGACGGCAATCCAACGCCCGAGTTCCACGACTGGATCGAGTTCGTCGACGAGCTCATCAAGCTCTGGCTGGAGGCGGCGGCCCCCGGCGCCACGCTGTGGACCTGCCCCGAGATGATCGCCAGCGGCTACCGGCTCTCGGTCTTCACGGATAACTGGAGCCAGGCGCTGTTCATACGCGACGCCGTCGCCGACGTCTGGCGCCGCCGCCTGCCCGACTGGTCGCCGCCGGCCTAGGCGCCCACCTGCAGTTCCCAACCATTCGATCCGTGTAGGGGCGCCCCTAGTGGGCGCCCGTCCTGATCGATCCGGGCAGCCACCAGGGCTGCCCCTACGCCGACTCGACTCTGCCCGGTGGCCCAGGCTGCGTGCAGCCTGGGAATTCCTCCGCCGCGCCGCCTCACTAAGATGCCGCCAAACATCTGCGCTTTGCAAGGAAACTTACTTGACAGAGAGACACTCAAGTCTTACGATACCTCCGACAGATCGAAACGTCGGTCCGAAAGGCGGACCGCACGGAGGAGGACACGATGGCCACCATTCAGCGTTGGGACCCGTTCCGCGAGTTGCTTGGCATTCACGACGCCATTGGGCGACCCTGGCGCCGCTCGGCGCTGCCCACGCGCGCATCTTCATGGGTGTTGCCGGTCGACGTCCGCGAGGACGAGAACGCGATCGACATCAGCGCGTCGCTGCCCGGCGTCGCCAAGGACGACATCGAGATTTCCGTCGAGCACGGCGTGCTCACCATCCAGGCCAAGAGCGGCGACACGGACGAGTCGACGGGTGACGGCTACGTGCTCCGCGAGCGGCGCGCCGGTAGCTTCTATCGCGCCCTGCGCCTGTCGGATCGCGTGGACGCCGCGGCCGCCACGTCCAGCTACGCCGACGGCGTGCTCACGGTGACCGTGCCCAAGCTGGAGGCCAGCAAGCCCAAGCGAATCGAAGTCACGGTCGCGTAACTCTCCCCCACGGCGGCGGCCCGAGGGAGGTCGGGCCGCCGCCGGCGCGTTTCCACCCTGCTCCGGCGGCGCGAATAGACGGGCTGGCGCCGCCTCGCTACTTTCTGGGGAGCCGCCACGAAATCCACGCGGCACGGAGACGCTGCCATGAAGGTGCTGATAGTCCCGCACGCCGACTACTACGTCCTGCCGACGGACGAGCTCCGCGCGGAGTTTCCCGACGCGACCTTCGTCGAGCCGCAGACCCCCGAGGAGCGGCTGCGCGAGGTCGTCGACTCGGACGCCTTCTACGGCACGCCGACCGGCGACGAAATGCGCGCGGCCACGCGCCTGCGCTGGATCCACAACCCCGGCATGGGCATCGACCGGCTGATGAAGGTGCCCGAAATCGTCGCCTCCGACGTCGTGATCACCAACTCGCCGGGGCCTCACACTAACCCCATGGCCGATCACGCATTCATGTTCATCCTGGCCCTCGCGCACCATCTCATGGAGTCGCTGGACGACCAGCGGCAGCGCGTGTGGGACACGGTGAAATACAACCACCGCATGCTGCCGCTTGATGGAAGCCGCGTGGGCATCCTCTCGATGGGCGGCGTCGGTCGCGCCGTCGCCCAGCGCGCGCTGCCCTTCGGCATGCACGTCTCCGCCATGGATCCCAGCCCCACCGACGTACCCGCCGGCGTGCGCAAGGTCTACCCGCCCGAGGAATTGGACGAGATGCTTCAGCACACGGACTGGCTGGTCGTCACCTCGCCGTTCATTCCCGCGACCGCCAACCTGATCAATGCCGAGCGCATGGCGCTCATGCCCGCGGGCTCGCACATCGTCGTCGTGTCGCGCGGTGGGATCGTGAATGAGGACGACTTGGCCGAGGCGCTGCACGGCGGCCACATTGCGGGCGCCGGGATCGACGCCACGGCCGTTGAGCCGCTGCCGCAGGACAGCCCGCTCTGGACCGCGCCCAACATCCTCATCTCGGCGCACACCTCGGCCTTGAGCACGACGCTTGCCGCCGAGCGCCAGCAGATCTTCCACGCCAACCTGCGCCGCTTCGCCCAGGACCGCCCGCTGGCGTTCGTGTGCCCCCTCGGCCGGGGATACTAGGCCGCAGCTCTACATCCGCGCGCCGAGGCTTGGCTGCCGAGCCCAGCGGTGGGAGCATTGGGGCACGGGCGGGTGGAGGTCGGACCCATGGCGCGTGACGGCAAGGTCAATGCCGGGAAGCTGAGCGACCTCGCGCCCGGCCGCTGCCACAGCCTGCGCGTCAACGGGCGCACGCTGGTGCTGGTCCGCGACGGCGACGCCGTGCACGCGCTCGACAATCGCTGCCCCCACATGGGATTTCCGCTCGACCGCGGCAGCGTGGACGACGGAATCCTGACCTGCCACTGGCACCACGCGCGCTTCGACGTGACCACCGGCGGCACGTTCGATCTTTGGGCCGACGATGCGCCGGCATTCCCGACCGAGGTTATCGACGGCGAAGTCTGGATCGACCTGCGGGTCGATCGCGACGAGCTGGCGCATCACCGTCGCCGTCTGCGCGACGGCTTGGAGCGGAACCTGTCCCTCGTCATCGCCAAGGCGGTGATTGGCCTGCTGGAAGCCGGCGCGGACGCGCGCGAGCCGTTCCGAATCGGGCTGGATTTCGGCGTGCGCTACCTGGCGGAAGGCTGGGGTCAGGGGCTCACGGTGCTCACCTGCATGATGAACTTGCTGCCCCGGTTGCCGCGCGACCAGCACGCCCGAGCGCTGTTTCATGGGCTGTCGAACGTAGCGAGCGACTGCGCCGGAGCCGCGCCGCGCTTCCCTGCCGGACCGCTGCCCGACGCCCCCGCCGATCCCGCCGCGCTCAAGCGCTTGGTTCCGGCGCTCCGTCGAGGTTCGCGACGCCACGGGCGCGGAGCGCTGCCTGCTGACCGCCGTGCGGGCGGGCTTCGAGCCGGAGGCCCTGGCCGACATGCTCTTCGCCGCCGCGACCGACCATCGCTACCTGTCCAGCGGACACGTGCTCGACTTCACCAACAAGGCGCTGGAGGCGCTGGACATCGCGGGTTGGGACCTCGCCGGGGGCGTGCTCGCGTCGCTCGCGCGGGGCTACGCCAACGCGCAGCGCATGGAGGAGTCCAACGCCTGGCGGCGGCCGCACGACCTGGTGGTGATCCTCGAGGCGGCGTTCCGCGAGATTCCAGACGTATCCGCCCGGGTCGATCCAACCCCGTGGCCTGAACGCGCGGCGCTTGTCGACACCGTGCTGGGCGACGATCCCAACGCCATCGCCGACTCGCTCACCGCCGCGCTGCGCTCAGGCGTTGGCCCGGTGCAACTGGCGGAGGCCGTGGTTCAAGCGGCGGTCACTCGTGTTGCTCGGTTTCACGTCAGCAACGAGTTCGGCGACTGGGACCGCGCGCTGCACACGCTGTCGTTTGCCAACGCGGTTCGCTGCGGCTTGATACGGTCGCCCTCCCGCGAGCTGGTGCGCGGCGTCTACGACGCGGCCATGAGCGTCTACCTCGACCGCTTCCTCAACGTGCCGCCCGCCCGTGTACCGAGCCTCAATGGCCAGTCGCCGGCTCCGGGACCCGACCTGCTGCGGCAGCTTCCGGACATCCTGGACCGGCGGCAGCAGGTCGATGACGCCGCGCGGCTGGTGATCGAGTACCGGGCCGGCAATGGACACGACGACGATCTGCGGGCAGGTCTGGGCTGCGCGCTGATGCGCGAGGACCGCAACTTCCACACCATCCAGTCGATCGAGGCGGCGATGCGGCAGTTCGACCGAACGACGAAATCCGAAGACGCCACGCTGGCGCTGGTGGCCGGCGCGCGCTATCTCGCGGCGCACGCGCCAACGGTGCGCGCGCAGGGCCAAACGTTCCAGATCGCCCAGCGCCTCCACCGCGGCGAAGCGCTCTACGAGGAATCGCCGGCCTGACACTCTCTGTCATTCCGAGCCGCAGGCGAGGAATCAAAGGGGCAGGGAACAAGCACCGCGTCCTTAGATTCCTCACGTTCGTTCGGAATGACACGTCAAGCCCGCCCCAACGAACCCCTTAGGCCGTCCCGTTCGTCGGCAGCTCGGCGAAGTCGAAGAGCTTCAGCGCCGTCTCGCCCATGATCTTGCGTTTCGTCTCCGCGGGAAACGGCTTGATCATCACCTCCCGCGGGTGGTCGAAGTCGTGGTGCGGCCAGTCCGAGGCGAAGACCACGTGGTCCCTGCCATCGATCAGGTCGATCAGCGTCACCAGGTCTTGTGGCCGCTCCGGCTCCTCGACCGGCTGCGTGCAGAAGTAGAACTCGCGGATGTAGTGGCTTGGCGGCTTCGTGAGCAGGGGCGCCTGGTGCCGCAGCTCGTGATACTCCTTGTCCAGGTGCCACAGGACGTAGGGCACCCACGACACGCCGCCCTCCGTGAACACGACGTTGAGGTCCGGGAAGCGCACCGGCATGCCGGTCTCGATCATGCTGAAAATGTTGGCCATCAATGCGAACCCGTGCTCCACCGAGTGCCGTCCCAGCTGGGTCGCGAACTGCTCGGTGTTGAAGGGGAAGTTGGTGTGCAGGATCCCGCCGACGCTGTGCAGCATCACGGGGCAGCCGGTTTCCTGGGCGGCCTCGAAGATCGGGTCATACATCGTGTGGCCCCACAGGGGGCGGACCGCGCAGGTCGGCAGGAACACGCCGACGAAGCCCTTCGTCGAGCCGTATTTGCGAATCTCTCGGGCGGCGTCCTCCGGGTCCTGCGGCGCCGCAAGCACGGTGCCGTACAACCCCCGCGCCGGGTCCACCCAGTTCTCCGCCAGCCAGGCGTTGAAGGCCCGGGCCACCGCCGCCGCGAAGTCGGCCTGCGGCAGGACGGCCATGCGCAGCAGGAAGTCGGGAAATAGAATCCCGATGTCGATGGACATGGCGTCCAGGTCCTCGCGCATCTGGTCGGCGGTCGCCACCGTGCGGTGCGTGAGGCCGCGTCCCGGCACCGGCAGGTCGAAGGGCGTGCTGGGCGCGTAGCCCGGAGCCTCCAGGTAGCGGCGCGGCACGTCGCCCAGATGTTCCAGGGCTACTCGCCACGGCTCGTCGCAATAGGGCGCCAGCGCTTCCGGCGGATCGTTGGCGTGCACATCGCAGTCGACGATGACGAGGTCGTTGACCGTGAGCGGACGTTCGCGCTGGATCGCCATGAATGTGCTCGTTGGCTCGCGTGAGTCGGATTCTAGCCCGGAACGATCGCTACATGCAGACTCGCGCGCCCTGGTTGGGGGCGGCCATTTCCACTTGGCGGGTCTAGTTTGGTCCCGCCGTCGGCGCGCTTCCGGTTGCGGGGATCGTCTGGTACGCCACCGATTCCGGGATATCCGGATCGGTTGTCAGCGTGATGGCGTCCGAGTAGCGGACCGCGTGCGTCCCACCTCCGACCCAGGCCCAATTCTTGCCGAATGCGTTGAACGTCTGGCGCGGCGCGGCGAGCGTGAGTTGGTGAGAGCCGGGGCTGAGCGTTTGCTCGTTGCCGGCGTGGTCGGAGAGATAGATGGCCTCGGCGGATGGATCCTCGCTGGCGGTAAACGCAAGCGTCAGATCGATCGGTGCGCGGTTGCGGTTGTACAGCACGCTGGTTGTGAACCCAGGTCCTGGCAGATCGATCCGGACCGGCCCCGCGTACGCATTGGCCGCGCGCTCGCCACGAATGTCCGGCCGCTTCGTGCGCTCGGGATGTTGCCGGGTGACATGCGACATATAGCGCACGGCTACTCGCGCCCCCTGCCCTGAGATTTGCGTCAGCGGGTAGTTGATGAGCTTGTGGAGCGCAATTTCGTCGGCGCCGCCGACAAGGGCGTTGGCGACCGCCTGAATGATGAAGTGCGCCACATCCGTGTCGTCGAAGAACGCGCCCAGCCCGGGATCGTCCTGCAGGCCCATCTCCATCACGATCAGTTGGCGGCTCCCGGCCAGGGGGTCCGGCTCGCCCACCGTTGTTGAGAGATCGTCGAGCGCCGCGCGGTAGTTGGCGGTCATCTCGTATACCCGCTCGGGCTCCTTGTGCAGCGTCAGGGATACGTCATGGAACAGGAAGTTCTTGGCGACCAGAGCCTCGCGATCGGTCTGCCCGGCCAGGAATCTCACCCAGCCGTCCCAAAACTGCATCTGCCTCGGTGTGTTGTCACAGCTCCGGTCGACGACGCTGAGCGAGGGAAAAATCAGGCGCGCCCCAGGGTCGGCGGCGATCACGGCGTCGTACGCCACCTGCACGAGACGGTAGAGCAGGCGCTCGCGCTCGGCGTCGTCGATTTCGTCCGCGGCGGCTGGACCCGAGCCGCCGGTGCGCTCCACCCATCGCTGGTGGGGTTCGCCGCCCCAGGCATAGCCCGGCATCCGCGGGCGACAGATATCCGGCTCGTTCGATGGGATCCAGCGCGAGATCGGATTCAGGCCCGACGCCGGCCTGGCGGAGGCTCCGTCGAGCGGCCGACGGCTCTCGACCACGCCGCGGACGAAACGGCCAAAGTGGTTCTGCGGATCGTCGGCCGGCAGCTCCAGCCCGCTGGGCGGGTTGAATTTCGCGGGCTCGGACGACCCGCCGCCCGCGTACGCCGGCGTGAACTGAAGCAGTCCAACGACCTCCCTCGAGACGCGGAAGTTGCGGTCGGTGGCGATCGTGGGCAGTGCGGCGTCGCTGTACGCGTCCAGGCTGCTCCAGATGAACTGCTCCCGGTCCCACCAGAGCCCAAGGCGGTTCATGTGGTCGATGCCGGCGGCGACACCCTGCTCGCTGGCCAGGGTGCAGCCGAATCCGCGGTCGATTCCTCTGACCGTGCCGGGGAGATCGTCCGAAATGCTGGACGCTTGATCGGCCAGCGCGAATTCCTCGAGTACGACGGCGCCGCTTGGCAGGCGGCTGGGCCGGCCCTGGAAATACCTCTTGTAGTTCTGCCCCAACACGCCAAGGCGAACACGCCCACCCACGTTTTCAAGGCCAAGATTGGTGAAGAGATTTCGAATCTTGCCGGCAATGCTGCGCGGCTGGGATCGCGCGTCACCCGCCTGTAGGGCTGGATGGGCGGTGATGAATGCCGCAATCGTGGGATCAACCGCCGTCGTGCGGCTGTATTGAGGCCAGCCGTCGAATTCGAGCTTCGTCGCGTTCGAGAAGCTGCGTGACACGGACGGCCCGGACACGATGAGATCGACGATCGGCGCCAGGCGCGGCGCGCCGCCGGCCAGCGGTTGGACGAACATCGCGCAGGCGAAGAGCTGATACCAGTTGTTGGCGTCGTGCCACACGCGGCTGATCGGGGGACCGTACCAGGCATGGCCGCCGGCCGAGTCGTAGAGCGACCAGAATCTCGGCCCGGCAGGGTCGTCGCGGACGTAATACCCCGACAGCCCTCCGTCGATCGGGAAGAACGCCCCGTCCACCGTCTCGATCGCATCCGGCGGGAGCAACTGCTCAGCGCCGAGGGCCGGTGGCGACGTCGAGATTCGGGCAATGGCGCCAGCGCCAAGCGCCGCCATCACGGCGAAGAGCCGACGCCGACTCAGAATGGCCATGCGTCTTGGCATCTCGCTCGTTGCTCCGATCCTGCGGCGAAACCACAAACGACGGGAGGCGATTCCGCACCATCCGAGAGCTTCGGAGTCTGCGAACTCGCGCCCGGCTGCACCCGGCGGGCGGCTGACGAGCTTGCCTCTAGGGGGCGACGCCTGATTCGTCCACTTCAGTTGAAGACGCCGCATTCAAGCGCACCGGCCACAAGCTCCAGCGGCGCAGCAGGATTACTAGGCTGGGCACGAACAGCGCGCGCACCACGAACGTATCCAGCAGCACGCCCAGCATGACGGCGAATCCCAGCTGGAAGATGTCGCGCAGGGGCAGCGTGGCCAGGATCGAGAAGGTGCCCGCCAGGATCAGCCCCGCCGAGGTGATGACGCCGCCGGTGCGGGCCACGGCCAGGCGCGTGCCCTCGACCAGGCCGCGCGCGCGAATCTCCTCGCGGACCCGCGTCATGATCAGGATGTTGTAGTCGGCCCCCAGTGCGGCCAGGAAGATGAACATCCAGACGGCGTTCTGATAGCCCACGCCGGGATGTCCCATCAGGTTCTGGAAGATCACCACCGAGATCCCCAGCGCGGAGAGAAAGCTCAGCAGCACGCTGCCGATGAGGTAGGTAGCGGCCACCAGGCTGCGCAGCAGCAGCAGCAGGATGATCCAGATCAAGACCACCACGATCGGGCCGACAAACCGCACGTCGGTGTTGACTGAAGCCCACGCGTCGGTTTGCAGCGCGGTTGCGCCGCCGACCAGCACCTCGGCGTCGGCCAGGCTGGTGCCCTCGACCGCGCTCCGCGCCGCCGCGCGAATTTCGTCGATGCGCTCGATGGCCGGGATGTCGTAGGGATCGTCCTCCATCACGACATCCAAACGGGCGGTGGTCCCGTCGGGCGAGAGGAAGCGGCGCGCGGCCAAAAGGGCCTCCATGACCGCTTGCGTCTGCGGGTCGGCGTTCGCCGGCGGACGGGCCGTCGGTGCGCCAGACGGCGGCCCGTCCTGGAGGAATCCCGGGGGCAGGTTGGCGATGGCCGACTGGAGCACGCCGAGATCCACCGTGGGCGGCTCGCCCGTGGGCCGGGTGGGCCCGCTCACGCGCGCGACGCCTGGAATGTCGGCGACGACCTGGGCCACGCGGTCGACGTCCACCAGGCTGGCCAAGACGTTGTCGGTGCTGAGATAGACGTTGGTAGGCGCCAGATTCCCGGCGCCGAACGCGTCGTCCATGATCTGGGCGCCGATCTTGGACTCGGCGCTGTCCGGAAAGCCGTCGATGAAGCTGAAGCTCGGCTTGATGGTCGGCGCGCCGGCGGCGAAGACCACCAGCAGCACCAACGTGGCCGTGAAGGTGGCGACGGGCCGGCGGGCCACGAGATCGGCCACGCGCGACCAGATGCGGGAGTGCTCCGTGCCGGTCACCTGCATGCGCCCGGGCCAGAACGCCGCGCGTCCCAGCAGCACCGCCATGGCGGGGATCAACGTGAGCCCGCTGAGCAGCATCAGGAATATCGCCAGCGCGAGCACCGGCCCCAGCGTCTGAAACGACCCGAAGGTGGCCAGCAGGAGCGCCAGCATGGCCGCGATCGTGGTGCCCGCGCTTGATGCGATCGCCGGCCCCACTCGGCGCAGCGCCACCTGCATGGCGCGCCATCGGTCCGGTTGCTGCCGCAGCTCCTCGCGGTAGCGGGCGACGATGAAGAGCGTGAAATCGGTGCCGGCGCCGAACATGAGCACCGACATCAACGCCGTTACCTGGCTGTTGAGCACCAGCCCGGCGTTGGCGGCCAGGGTCGCGACCAGCGACTGGGCGATGACCAGGGTCAGGCCCACCCCCGCCAGCGGCAGCAGCGCCAATGCCGGCGAGCGATAGATCAGCAGGAGCAGCACCAGCACCAGCAGCACCGTGAACAGCGTCACGCGGAAGTCGATCTCGGAGAACACCTCGACCGCGTCGGAGATGATGCCTGCGGGACCGGTGATGGCGACGGTCAGGCCGGCGTCGGCGGTGCCGTCGCGCGCCTGGTCTCGAATCCAGCCGATGGACTCGCGGAAGCCCTCCTCCGCCGGCGATCCGCGGATCGTCACGATCGTCGTGACGGTGGTGCCGTCCGGCGCAAGCAGCGAGCTCGCCGCCGCGGGCGAGGAGGTGCTCAGCGCGAGCACGTTTTGGATTTCGGGCGGGGCGTCGTCCGCTTGCAGCGCCTCGTCCACCCGCGCCACCGCCGCCAAATCCGAGTCGGACAGCCCTCCCGGTTGATGGAAGACGACGATCGCCGGAATTCCTTGCCCGCGCGGGAATTTCTCGCGGACCAGTTGGAGGACGCGCAGGGACTCCGAGCCATCCGGGAGGAAGTTCTCCTGCTCGTTGGTGGTGACGTCCGACAGCGGCGGCGCGGTGACGACCACGGCGGCGCCGACGACGATCCAGACGGCGATGACCACCGCCGCGCGCCGCCAGTTGGTGGCGAAGCTGGCAACTAGCCCAAACATCTAGGGCAACCCTATGTCGGCGGTATTCGTCGGATTGTGAACAAATGTACGAAGCCTGACCGATCCGGTCTTCCGCGCGACGCCGCGACATCGGAGAATCGGCCCATGAGGGACGGGTTCCACGCTCGCACGAAACTGCCGTGGCGCGCGGCGCTGCGCCAACTGCTGGCCTTCGTCATTCCGGCGAAAGCCGGAATCCAGTCCGCGTTTCGCCGACTCCTGAAGCTCCTCGTTGACCCCATTGGACCCCGAGGCGTCGGTCCCATTCCTTCCGGCCCCAGGCCCCACGTCCCGGTGCGGGGCGCCTGGGAGTCCGCCTGCGGTTGGGAGGCGCGCTGGAACGTGTGGCTGGCCAGCCCCTCCAGCCCTATGTGGCGCGGCGACGGAGAGCAGCCCCACCGCCGCTAATCCTGGCGAAACGTCAAGCGATAGCCAGCCCGAGCGACGCGGCGCTGTCCACCAGGTCCTGCCACACGTCGTCGTGCAACGGAATTCCCTCGCGCTCGCGCTCCAGGCGGGTGCGGGCTTCGAGGTCGCCGGGCGCCAGCACTTCACTGAACCCGGGCGCCGGATCCGCCGCGTGAACCTGGTCGACCAGCCGCCTCGCGCCGCTCAGATACGTGTCCATCTCGCGGAAGAGATCGGCCTGCGCGACCAGCATCGTCACGCCCTGGTGGCGCATGATGTCGCCCCCGCGTGTCTCCTCGGCAAAGTCATCCGATCCGGAGAAGATGCGTCCCAGGAACTCGGCGGCCATCATCAGCGCGTAGCCCTTGTGCGCCCCGAAGGGAATATGGGCGCCGCCGTTGAAGAACGCCTGCGGATCGGTCGTTGGATTGCCCTCGGCGTCGACGATGGAGCCCGGCGGCAGCGTCTCGCCGCGCTGCTGGGCGTTGACCACCTTCACCCCCGAGAGCGCCGTGGTCGCGAAGTCGAACATCATCGGCGGCGCGCCGGCGACGGGAAAGCCCATGGCGATCGGGTTGGTGTGCAGCACGCGCGTGCGGCTGCCGTAAGGCACCGTCTGCGGGTCGACGGCGCCGAAGCCGCCGGCGCAGACCAGCGAGACCAGGCCCTCCGCCGCGGCCATCTCCACGTAGTGCCCCAGCCGTCCGATGTGGTGCGATTGGACCAGCGAAATGATCGCCAGTCCGGAAGCGGCCGCCTTGCGGATGCCGAGCTCGGCTCCGTACTTCGCCGCCACCTGCCCGAACGTCCAGTTGCCCGTGACCAGCGCCCCGGCGTCGAGGTCTTTGATGGCTTCCGGCCGCGCGCGTGGCAGCAGTTGATCGGCCTTGATCGCGTCGACGTACCCCGAAAGCTGGGTGACCCCGTGCGTCACGACGCCGCTCATGTCGGCAATGACCAGGTGATTCGCCACGTCCACTGCGTTCTCGTTTGATGCGCCGGCGGCGCCCAGGATCTCGAGCACGATCCGCCGCAGTTCCCCCGCCTGTTTCGTGACCATGGCTTCGTCCTCCGCTCCCGCGCTCGCTACGACCGCCTGCTACCGATGGTGCGCGATGCAATGCCCGGCCGCCACCGGGTAGTCGGTCATTGTGGGGCCGTCATTCCCGCGGAGGCGGGAATCCACGCTCCACCTCACCAGGGGACGCACGGGATTCTCGCAGGCATCCTTCGCCTGACTAGGTCTTTCGAAAGTCTCCGGCGTGGATGCGCCAGGCCGACACTTCAGCAATTGGCGCGACGAGGCCTCGATATGACGACCTTCGTGAATTTCGCGGCCGCGGCTAATTCTCGAAGGGCACCACGTCGACCTCCTCGATCCGCTCGTCCGTCGTGTAGCGCCACACGCCGATGTAGCCGCGGCGCAGGTCGCCGTTGTGGTCCCAATCCAGCGTCGCGGCGGCGCCGTCATAGTCGATCTCGCCGCCGGCGCCGAGGATCTCGAGCGCCCGCGCAATGCCTTCCGGCCCCGCGTACACGACGTCGCCCGGTCCACCACCCACCGCGCGCAGCTGGTCGCGGATCGCGGCGCCGTCAGTTCTTCCGGCAGCCTCCGCGGCCAGCGCCAGCGCGATGGTGGCGTCGTAGGCCTCCCGCGCATACGAGCCCTCCGGCGGCTCGCCGTAGGCGTCCACGTAGGCCGCCTCCCACCGAGCAGCTGACTCGCTGGCCGGCGGGGCAGCCGGCCCGGTGCCATACATGCCGCCCAGCGCGGCCCCTCCAATCGCCTGGACCAAGGCCGGGCTCTTGACGCCGTCGCTGAAGACGAACTGGTCGAAGATCCCGTGGTCGAGCGCCTCGCGCAGAATGACTTCAGTCTCCGTCGAGAGGACGATCAGGATCAGGGCCTGGGCGCCGGCGGCGGCGGACTGCCGCAGGGCGTCGGCGAATTCGGTTTGCCCCGGCTCGACGGCTACGGCGGTGATGGCGCCCTCCCAGGCATCTTCAAAGGACTGGATCAATCCCTGGCCCCAGGCGTCATTGCGGTAGATCGCGCCCACGTTGTCGAAGCCCCGCTCCCGCGCGACTCGCGCCAGAACCGGTCCTTGCGCCACGTCGGAGAGGGCGGTCCGGAAGAAGAAGTCGCTGTCTGAAGCGTCGGTCAACCGCGGCGAGGTGGCCGCGGGGCTGACGACGGGAATCCGGGCCGGGCCGGCCACGCGCTCGACCACGGCCAGCGAGTTGGCGCTGGTGCTGGGACCGACGAGCGCGTGCACGCCTTCATCCTCGATCAGGCGGCGCGCTTCCTTGACCGCTGTCTCCGGGTCGAGCGCGGTGTCGCCGACCGCTGTTTCGACCGGACGGCCAAACACGCCGCCGGCTTGGTTGAGGTGCGTCACCGCCAACTCGAAGGCCCGCTGCCGATCCTGGGCGTTCTGCGGCGACCCGGCGCTGATGTATGTCAGCAGCCCAAGCTTCAGCGGCTCTGTGGGCGCCTCGCCGCAGGCGGCCAGGGAGACCGAGAGCAGGCCCGCCGCCAATACCCAGGCAGCGCACAATTTGATTGACATAACGCCTCTGTTCTCAGTGGCCGGGCGCCGGTGATGTGCCGCGGCGCTCACTCCCCGGACGCACAGCCGCAAGGCGTCGCTCCATCACTCGAGCCCCAGCAGCTCCAGCGAGTTGCGATGGATGATCCCTTCGAGCACCTCGTCGGGGATCCGCGGCAAGTTCGTGCCCTCGACCTGGTGATTTAAGCGGCGCATGTCGTCCATGCCCTCCTGTGGCGTCCACAGCGGGAAGTCGGAACCGAACAGCAGCTTGTCGGCCACGCCCCACTCGACCATCAGCACCAGGGCCTCCCAGGCCTGATAGGGCCGCACCCAGCCCCCGCCCGAGACGTCGGCGTAGACGTTGGCGTGCTTGCGAATGACCACCGCGCAGTCACGCTGCCAGGGATGCGCCATGTGCGCGATCACGAACTTCAGGTCGGGGAACGCCTGCGCCACCTCGTCGATCAGCAGGGGATGGCTGTACTTCAGAATCGCCCGCGGATTCGGCTGCGTCCCCATGTGCGACAGGATCGGCAGTCCCATTCGCTGGGCCTTCTCGTAGAGGGCGAAGTAGACCGGATCGGCGGGATTGAAGTGCGCCAGCATGGGATAAATCTTGATTCCGCGCAGGCCGAGGTCGACGCCGCGATCGATCTCGTCGAGATAGCCGTCCTCGGTGGGGTCGATGCCCATGAACCCGATGAGCTTGTCCGGGTCCCTGGCCACCCAGTCGGCGGTGAAGTCGTTGGGACTCAGCATGCCGCAGGCCAGGGCCCGCACCCCGAACACGATGGCCCTATCCACCGCGCGCATGGCCTCGGCATAGGTCTCGAACGGCAGCGGCTGCATGGGCGCATACCCCGCCCGCACGTCCGCCCGGCGCGAGGCCGCGCTCACGTGATCCGGCTGCAGGCAGTGCGTGTGGACGTCGACGATCATTGAGATTCCTTCCGTGCTTGCGCGTTCAAACCCTTACGCAGCGTCAGCCGGAAATACCCTCACCGCAGCTGATCGAGCCCCTTGAACGACGGCACGTTCAGCCGGAGCGTGGGTCGGTGGAGGTCGTAGAGGTCCATCGGTTGGTAGGGGTGGTCCTTGGCGGCCTCTTCGTTGAACTCCACGCCCAGGCCCGGCCGATCCGGAATTTCCAGCCACCCGTCCTCGACCTTCAGCGGGTTCTTGCACACCTCGAACCGCCAAGGCTCCGGCGGGAAATGCTCCAGCGTCAGGAAGTTGGGAACGCAGGCCGCCATCTGCACCGCCGAGGCGTAGGACACCTCGCCGTTGGGGTTGTGCGGGGCGAACGCGGCGTAGTGCGAGTCCGCGATGGCCGCGATCTTGCGCGCCTCCAGCATCCCGCCGCAGTGGGCCATGTCCGGCTGCACGATGTCGGCGCCCCCGTGCGCCAGCAGCTGCTGAAAGCTGAAGATCGTGAACAGGCGCTCGCCCGTGGCGATCGGAATGTTGAGCTTGCTGCGGACGTAGGCCATGGCGTCCAGGTCTTCGTGGGGGATGGGCTCCTCGAAGAAGCTGATGTTGTACTCCTCCACCGCCTTGCCCGCGCGCACGGCGTTGCCCACGGTGTTGAAGATGCCGTTGCAGTCGATGTAGAGGTCGATGTCGGGACCCACCGCCTCGCGCACCGCGCCCACGGCGTCGACGCCGGTGTTGAGGATGTTGTTGTCCATGCGATAGAAGTCGATGCCCTCGCGCCCGCCCCACGGGTTGAACTTCATCCCCTGCACGCCCAGCTTCAGCGCGGCCTTGGCGGCCTCGGCCATGTCCTCCGGGCTCATGCCCTGCCGGTACCAGGCGTTGGCGTAGAGCTTCACCCGGTCCCGCACCTTGCCGCCGAGCAGCTCGTAGACGGGCACGCCGAGCGCCTTGCCCTTGATGTCCCACATGGCCGTCTCGACGCCGCTGATCGCGCTCGTCAGCACCGCCCCACCCCCGTAAAACGCCCGCCGGTACAGCTCCTGGAAGTGCTTCTCGATCTCGAATGGGTCCTTGCCCATGAGATAGCGCTTCAGCTCGTGCACGGCGGTCTCGGCCGTCGCCGACCGGCCTTCGAGGGTGGCCTCCCCGATGCCGTGCAGACCGTCCACGTCGGTCTCGATCTTGACGATCAACCAGTTCCGCCACGACCCGCCGACGAGAAAGGTCTTGATGTCAGTGATTTTTCTTGGTCGCATGGGCATGCAGCTCCTTGGCGAGAGTCGCCGGATTTGAGGTGGTGGTTCGGGCGCGGCTTAGACGTGTCCGCCGATCAGTCGAGCCCCAGGAGTTCCAGGGTATTGCGGTGGATGATTCCCTCGATCACGTCGTCCGGGATGCGCGGCAGGTTCGTTCCCTCCACCTGCTCGTTGAGGCGGCGCATCTTCCCCATGCCCTCCTCGGGCGTCCAGAACGGGAAGTCCGAACCGAAGAGCAGCTTGTCGGCCACGCCCCACTCGACCATCAGCACCAGGGCTTCCCAGGCCGAGTAGGGGCGTACCCAGCCCGCGCCCGAGACGTCGGCGTAGACGTTGGCGTGCTTGCGGATGACGACCGCGCAATCGCGCTGCCACGGATGCGCCATGTGCGCGATGACGATCCTGAGGTCCGGGAATGCCTGCGCGACCTCGTCGAACAGCAGCGGATGACTGTATTTGAGGATGGCCCGCGGATTGGGCTGTGTGCCCATGTGCGACAGGATCGGCAGACCCAGGCGCTGGGCCTTCTCGTAAAGGGCGTAGTACACCGGGTCTGCCGGGTTGAAGTGCGACAGCGTCGGATAGATCTTGATCCCGCGCAGGCCGAGGTCGACGCTGCGGTCGATCTCGTCGAGGTAGCCGTCCTCGGTCGGGTCGATGCCCATGAATCCGATGATCCTGTCGGGGTCCCTCGCCGCCCACTCGGCGGTGAAGTCGTTGGGACTGAGGGCGCCGGCCGCCCGGGCGCGCACCCCAAAGACAATGGATTTGTCCACGACGCGCATGGCCTCGGCGTAGTCTTCGAATAGCAGCGGCTGCATCGGCGGATACCCGGCCCGCTCGTCGGCGCGGCGCGAGGCCTCGCTCACGTGATCCGGCTGCAGGCAGTGCGTGTGAATGTCGATGATCACGGGCAAACCCTCCGTGCGTGTGTGTGCGGATTTTCGGAAAACGTCAGTAGTCTCATCCCTTCACCGCGCCGGCGGTGATTCCCCGCACGAGCCCCCGCTGCAAGATCAGCACGATGATGAAGATCGGCACCGCCGACAGCGTCGAGGCCGACATCGCCACCGCCCAGTCGGTCGCCGTCTGCTCCGCCGTGAACGTCGTGCTCACGCCGATCGGCAGCGTCTTGACGTCCGAGGTGGTGGTGAAAACCAGGGCGAAGAGGAACTCGTTCCAGGCCAGGATGAATGCAAACAGCGCAGTTGCCACGATGCCGGGAACCGAGAGCGGCAGAATCACGCGAAAGAGCGCTCCCAGGCGGCTCGCGCCGTCCACCATGGCCGCTTCCTCCAGGTCGCGCGGCAGCGACTGAAAGTAGCTGCGCAGCAGCCACAGACAGAACGGCACCGAAAACGTCGTATAGGTGATGATCAGCGCGATCAGATTGTTGGCGAGATTCAGCGTCACGACGATTTTGAAGAGCGGAATCAGCAGCAGCACCGACGGCACCGTATAGGTCAGCAGCGCGAACCGGCCGATGGACTCGCTGCCGGGGAAGCGCAGCCTGGCGAGGCTATAGGCGCCGAGCGTCGCGACCACGATGGATACGACCGTGGTCCCCGTCGCGACCATCAGGCTGTTGAGCGCGAAACGCAGGAAGACCGGGTCGAACGCCACCACGGCCATGTGGTCCCCGACGAATGCGCGGGGGAGCAGGATTTCCCCAAGGTCTCGCCGAAGAAAGGTCTCCACGGGGCTGATCGCCCCCACGACCATGAAGTAGATCGGGAACACGGCGAGAAACGAAAGCACCAGGCCGAGCAAGGCGCGCGGACGATGGTTCGCCGTCAGGATTTTGGCGACGCGCTTCACCGTTGCGTCTCTTCCTCGACCCAGCCGACGCGCAGCATGATCAATGACAGCAGCACCACCAGCACCACCATCACGGCGGCAATGGCGGAGCTCATGCCGACGTTGTACTCCCGGAAGCCTGCGGTGAATACCTGCATCGGCAGCGTCAGGGTCGCCCGCGCCGGTCCCCCGCCGGTGAGCAGGTACACCATGTCAAAGGAGTTGAAGGTCCAGATGGTGCGCAGCACCAGCACGATGACCAGGACGTAGCGCAGCGCCGGCACCGTGATGTTCCAGAACATCTGCCACGCCGACGCCCCGTCGACCTTCGCGGCCTCGTACCAGTCCTCGGGGATCGTCTGCAGGCCCGCCAGCAGTACCAGGAAGGTCCACGGGAGACCCTTCCAAGTGTAGACGGCGATCAGGGAGATCATCGCCGTGACGCCTTCGGACAGCCAGGCGATTGGCTCGTCGATGATGTGCAGCAGCTGCAGGAACGCGTTGATGGGCCCGAATTGCGGATGGAGCAGCCAGACCCACACGAAGGCCGTCACGAACGACGGAATCACCCACGGCAGGATGTTGAGCGTGCGGAAGAGCCCGCGGCCGCGATAGCTGGCGTTCACGGCGAGGGCGATGATCATGCCGATGATCACCTCGCCGGCCACGGCGCCGGCCGTTAGCACCACACTGTTGACGACGACCTTCCAGAAGGCGCCATCGGACACCAACCGCACGAAATTGTCGAGCCCCACAAACTCGGCGGGATCGTTGGGCCGCAGCAGGCTCTCTTTGAAGAACGCCAGCCACATCGTCGAGATCATGGGGTAGAGCACGACGGCGGCAATGAGCGCGACGGTAGGCAACAGCAGCCCTATACCCAGCAGCCGCTCGGAATTGCGCAGGCTGAGGCCTCGAATACCCCACCTCACCGTTGTATGCAGGGGGCGGGCCCGCAGCTAGCGCTGACGGCCCGCCCCCGAAACTGCACTTGATCGACTAGTTTTCGTCGATCACCTTTTGGACTTCGGCCTCGGCCCACGCGGCGGCGTCCTCGGGGCTCTCACCGTCGAACACCATGATGAACATGTCCTTCACGATGTTCCGGGCGGTGACGGTCCCGAGAAGCTCCGAGCCCTTGGACCCGTACTTCGATCCGCCGACCCACGCCATCTGCGAGGCGTCCACGCCCGCGCGGATGATGTGCGCCACCGGTGCGATGCGCGGGTGGCCCCAATACTCGTCGCTGTTCTGCACGTCCACGTGCGTCGGCGCCCAGCCGATCACCGTGCTCTGGAACCACTCCTGGTAGTTCTCGCGAGCGAAGAGCTCGGCGAAGAACTCCGCCATGCGGTCGGGGTAGTCCGTCTGCGTGGTGATGTTGAGGATATTCATCCCCGCCAACCCGGCGCCCGTGCCCGCCACGCTCGGCTGCGCGACGGCGGAAACCTGTTCCAGCATTTCCGGCTTGTCGGCCAGGAAGGTGCCGGAGAACGAGGTCGACGAGACCATGTGCGCCGTGGCGCCGCGAATGAACTCCGTCCGACCGTCGCCTTCGTGGCGGGCTGCCGCGCCCGGCGCCGAAACGTCGTCCAGGGCCTTCGCCAGCTTGAGCGCCGCGATGGTGCCCGGGCTGTTGACGGAGTTGTTGCCGTTCTCGTCGAAGACGTACGCGTCATGCGCCGGCATCAAGCTCCACGCCATCTTGGGATGGGCGTCCAGCAAGTAGGTGAAGTAGCCGTAGATGTCCGGCGGGTTGTTCAGTGCCTGGGCGTTCGCCAGGATGTTGTCCCACGATGTCGGGTCCGGCAGACCGTGCTGCGCGTAGAGGTCGCTGCGGTAGTACAGGATGTGGGGCCACAGGAACTGCGGCACGCCGTAGTTCACCCCGTCCACCGCGGTCGCGTTGAGGTCGTTCTCGCCGAAGATGTCGCGCCCCATCAGGTCCAGCGCGTCCGTCGCCGGCGCGACGATCTCTTGCCCAGACCAGCTCCAGGTCGCATCCGGCTGGCTCCAGACCATGTCCGGCAGCGTGCCGGCGGCTTTGGCCGCCAGGATCTTCGGCTCCGTCTCGCGGAACGGCACCACTTCGCGGTTCATTCGCACGTCCGCTGAAATGCCGGCGCGGGCGAACCAGGCGTCCTGCGCCGCCACGCCCAGCGGCCGCGTCTCAAAGTCCCAGAACGAGATGTCGAGGATTTCGCGCTCGACCATGACTTCCTCGACGACCCGCTGGGTAATGACCTGCTGGACCGGAACTTCCTTGATGACTTCCTGCGTGACGATCTTCTCGACCGACACTTCCTTGATGACTTCCTTGGTGACCACCGTCTCGACCGGGACCTCCTTGATGACTTCCTTGGTGACGACTTCCGTTTCGCCGCAGGCGCCCAGGATCATCGCGACGGTCGCGGTTCCACCGGCTGCCGCGGCCAGGCGGAACAATCGCCGTCGACTCAGCGCCCCGCTTCGACTAAAGGTCTCTTTCATCCTTTGCTCCTCTGCTCTCGCGGGGCGCATGAGGTCGCCGCCGCACAACTAGTCAACACAAACACAACGTTGGCTGGGAGAATATCGCCTGGGCGCGTTCGGGAGCCGCGGGGCGCATTGAAGAAGGTGCCCTTCCGGCACCGACCGGCATTGGCCTGGTTACAGCCACCGCGCAATCGAATTCGCCTGCGCCCGTTTACGGTAATTTGGCGATGGCGCTGTATATCACGAAGCTGGTTGACGCTACAACCGCGGCGGAATCTGAGTAGCCCCGCATGACGAGTGCGCCGCCCGCGCTCCGCATGCCACACTGCGCCCATAGGACCGTGGACCGAGGTGCGGCGATGGACCCGAGTTGCTTGGAATTCGCACTTACCGACTCCGAGGCGGCGACCTTCGAGCGCGATGGATTTCTGATCGTCGAGGACGCGCTCAGCGACGCCAAGGTCGCCGAGCTAAGCGAGCTGCTCGACCGCCTGGTCGCGGGTGAGGGCATCACGCACACGCCACACGGCAGCCGCGCCGGTCGCGTCAACGCCATCGACGTCGCCGGGCTGGACCCCGCCTTGATCGACCTCGTGGATCACCCGCGCACGCTGCCCAAGGTCTGGGGAATCCTGGGCTGGAACATCCACCTCTATCACAGCCACTACATCATGGCCGGGCAGATTGACCGGCCGGCCAACGGGGACGCGGAGGCCACGCTCGGCTGGCACCAGGACTCCGGTCGCATCAACCAGGACGTCGAAACCAATCCCCGACCGCGCCTGTCACTCAAGGTGGCCTACTTCCTCAGCGACGCCAGCGAGCCCGACCGCGGCAACTTTTGGGTGCTGCCCGGCAGCCACCTGCGGAATGAAATTGAGATTCCCGCGTCCGGTCGCGGCCAGCCGGACGGCGCCATGCCCGTGTGCGTGCCGCCCGGCACGTCGGTGCTCTTCGACCGACGGCTCTGGCACGCCGGATCGCCCAACTACGCGCCCATCGTTCGCAAGGCGCTGTTCTACGGCTATTCCCACCGCTGGGTGCACGCCCGCGATGAGGTGACGATTCCGCCCGACCTATGGGAGGCGGCCGATCCCATCCGACGGCAACTGCTGGGTTACGCCACCGGCCAGCACGGCCGCACGTCACCAACAGACGAGGATGTGCCGCTGAGAGGGTGGCTGGAGCAGCATCAGCCCGCCGTGGCGGCTCGCTAGGAAAACTCCGCACTCGATCTCTTTCCCCTCGAAGAAGACCTTTGCGTAACCCCTTCGTCATTCCCGCGAAGCATGTCCCCGCGACGGCGGGGAGCGGGAATCTAGCGGACGCCCAACCTGTTAACCCATGCGTAGGGGCGACGCATGCGTCGCCCCTACCTCTATCTTGAAGGGTCTCCGACGGCGGGAATCTAGCGGCCGCTCAACCTGTTAGCCCACGCGCAGGGGCGGTTCGCGAACCGCCCTTGGCTGGTCTTGCGCGTGTCTCGTCAGCCAGCGGACAGGGCGTTGCCGCCTACGCGCAGAGCGGGTGGTTGATATCCCAGCGCAGACCGGTGGTCTCCGGCGGATGGGCCACGAGTCGCTCGTGCGCCTCCAGCCATTGCCGCCGCCATTCGCGGTGGTCGCGCAGCTCGGATTCAGGATTCGAGCGGCTGCGGGCGATGAACCCCGGCAGATAGCCGCGGCCCGAGGGCTCGTCCGGGTGCTGATAGCGCAGGTCCAGGCTCATGCGCACGCCGTTGCCCAGGTTCGGCATCGCGCCGTGCATCAGGTGGCGGGAGAACACGATCACCGATCCGGCGCGCACCGGCAGCGGCTGCGTGCGTTCCTTGGACATGATGCCGTCGGGAAGATGGACGCCGCTCGAAGGGTTGGGACAGTGCTGCGCCAGGCCCTGGCGATGGCTGCCCGGAGCGATCTTCAAGCAGCCGTCGTCCGCCATCGCGTCGCTCAGGGCCACCCACGCGGTGATCATCTCGGTGTCGTCGGCCTCGCGTGACTGCACCGCGTGGTCCTGATGCCACGGCGTCGCGCGCCCCAGGGCATCGTCCTGCGCCAGGAACCGCTCGGGAACCTTGAGTCGCGCATGCTGAATCGGACAGGAATAGATCTCGGGTCCGACAAACGGCTCGACCACGTCCAGCAGCCGCGGGTGGCGCAGCAGGTCGAACGCGGGCTTGCCTAGGTAGGGGGCCCGGTCCGCCGTGGCGACCGTGGTCGGCCGGATCGAGGGATCGAACGGCGACGGGTCGATCTCGCCAGCGTGCTCGGCGAGGTAGATCAGCTTCGCGTTCAGGTCGCCGTCGGGCGGCCACGCCGCCAGTTGCTCCGGCGTCAGTTCCTCGAGCGCCAGGCGGTTGGCGATGCGCTCGAAGTCCTCGAACAGCGGTGCGAAGTCGCGTTCGGGATCGAACACGTCCTCGAAGATCACCCAGCCCTCGTGCTCGAAGTGCGCCAGCTTCGCCGCCAGCTCCTCAGTGCTCTCGACCTGCGCCGTTTCTACGGCCATGTGTCGTTCCCCAGGCTGCTACGGATCCCGCACGGATCAGGATACGCCAACGCGCACAGCCGTCTTCGCTGCCCGCTATGCAAAGCCTCGGCGCAACTTCACGTCAAGTCCCCCGCCATCGCCGCCCGTCACTCCGGCGGAAGCCGGAGTCCAGGCCCGCCCAACTCGCGACTGGCCGCGACGGCCGAATTGAACGAGCGTGGGGATGTCTCTGAAACCGAACCCCGTCCCATATTCGCGGCGGCCCGGCTATTGCACGACCAGCTGATAGACCACCCCCAGCACCGCCCCCGCCGGCACCAGCCAGGCCGCCGTCGTGCGGTAGCGAATCACGAGCACCAGTGAGACCGCCGCGAGCACACCGGTGAACACGTCCACGATGGCCGCGCGTCCCAGCGTGGCCGCCACGCCGATCATCAGCGCGATGGCCGCCGCGTTCACGCCGTCCAGGAAGCCGCTCGCCCGCCGATCGGCGCGCACCTTCGCCACCAGCGGGTTGAGCATCGCGACGAAGACGAACGACGGCAGGAAGATCGCCACCGTCGCCAGCACCGCCCCGGACCAGCCGCCGAGGATGTAGCCGACGAAGCTGGCGGTCGTGAACACGGGGCCGGGCGTCATCTGGCCGACCGCCACGGCGTCCAAGAGCTGCTGCTGGGTCAGCCATCCCAGCCTGTCGACGAAGTCGCCCTGCATGAAGGCCAGCAGCACGTAGCCGCTGCCGTAGAGCACCGCGCCGATCTTGAGAAACAGGAAGAACAGGTGGCCCAAGCTGAACGTGCTAACCGCCGTGAGCACCGCCGGCGCCGCACTCAGCGGCAGCAGGCCAAATAGGGTCCTGCCGCCGGGCCCGGGCCATTCACGGGCTCGGGCGAGCAGGCCGATGCCGCCACCGGCGGCGAGCAGGATCAGCTCGTTGATCCCCACGATGTAGAGCGTCAGCACGCCCACGGCCAGCACCAGCGTCCAGACCTTGCCCAACGCGGTCTTGGCCAATCCGACGATCGCGTTGACCACGATGGCAATCACCGCCGGCTTGATCCCATAGAGCGCCCACTGCAGCGCGGGCACCTCATTGAACTCGACATAAATCCACGCCAGCCCGGTCACGATCAGGAAGGCGGGCAGGATGAACAGCGCGCCTGCCGCGACGAGGCCACGCCAGCCGGCCCGCTCAAATCCAAGGTGAATCGCCATCTCGGTGGAGTTGGGACCGGGAATCAGGCTGGTGGCGCCCACCAGGTCCATGAACCGCTGATCCGAGATCCACTTGCGGCGGGCGACTGCTTCCTCGCGGAACATGGCGATGTGGGCGGCGGGACCGCCGAAGCCCAGAACCCCGAGCTTGAGGAAGAGCGCCGAAACCTCACGCAGCGCGCCGCGGCGCTCAGACGGTGTCGTGACCGGTCAACTCCTTCGCCAGGGGACTGACTTCGCGCGGATCCCAATGGTGGGTTCGCAGTTGTAGCAGGCAGCAACCGTCGTCTGGGTTTTCCGCGCGCCGGAGAGCCACCGTGGGCGGGCCGTTCCGCTAAACTCAGCCACTCGCGCGCGGCTCCAGAGCGCGGCGTCGCCCACCACGAACGAGAGCGCCATGCCACGGATCAATTGCCTGTCGATGCTGCTCGATGACGACGTTGCCGACTGCAACACGCTCGCGTGGCGGGTCGAGCCGGCGGTGCCCGACCCGGCCAATCCGCTCCTCGAGCCGCACTTCCCCTGGGACAGCGGATCGGTGTTCGCCCACGGCACCTTCGTCAAGGACCCCATCGACGGCCTGTGGAAGGGCTGGCATCTCTCCACGCCCGCGGGCGAGGAGAAATTCGAAGCCTTCCGGCGCCTCACCTACTGCGAGTCCGAAGACGGCGTCAACTGGACCCGGCCCGAGCTCGATATTGCCCCCCAGCCCGGTTATCCCAAGACCAACATCATCTTCGACCACGACTCCGGCGGCGCGTCGCAGTTTGCGTCCGTGCTCATCCACCCGGACGCCGAGCCCGAGCGGCGCTACGAGATGTTCGCCATGCGCGTGCCCGGCCGGCCCGAGGGCATCGGCGCGCCGTTCATCCCCGGCATCCCGCGCCGGACCGGAGAGGATCGGCACCCGACGGCTGTCTACCGCTACTTCTCAGCCGACGGCATCCATTGGACCGCCCAGGAAGGCCCGCTGCTCGAGGTGATGACGATTGGCAACCGCATGATCATGCCCTACACCACGCCCATCGGCGGGGCCGACCACTCGGCTTACTTCAAGGCCGAGGACGGCGGCTACGAGCTGATCCAGAAGGTCGGCACGACGATGCATCCCGGCGGGCTGATTCCCTACGACTGCTTCCCGATGGGCCGCCGCGTCATCGGCCGCCGCACCAGCCCGAATGGATCGGACTGGTCCCCGATCGAGGTCATCATCGAGCCCGATTGGAAGGACGCCCAGGACCTGCAGTTCATGGAGCTGGCCCCGCTGAAGGTGAAGGGCGGGCATCTGGGACTGCTCTGCTGCTACAACCTGCGCGAGCAGACGATCAACTGGCAGTTCGCCGGCAGCGCCGACCGCCGCATCTGGGAGCGTCCGGCGCGCCGCCCCACGCTCGAAAATGCGCCGCTCGGCGACTACGGCGGCGGCATGCTCTGGCCCACCCACAGCTTCATCGAGCACGAGGGCCGCGTCTACATGTACTACGGCGCGCTCGAAGGGATCCACGGCGACATTTACTCCGACCAGCCGTCGCTCCACATCTTCAACGGCGCGCTTTGCCGCGCCAGTTGGGAGCTCGATCGCTACTGGGCCGCGGTGTCCGCCGCGGGCGGCGTGAATGTCGGCACGCTGACCACCCACCCGTTGCCGGTCGCCGGCAAGCAGCTCCTGCTCAACGCGGCCACCTCCACGGTTGGCCCGGGCGAGCTCGCGGTCGAGTTGCTCGACCCCGAGGGCAACCCGATCGAGGGTTTCAGTCGCGACGACTACGTGGCCTGGAGCGGCGACGCCAAGGCGCAGCCGGCGCGCTGGACGGGCGGCAGCGTGGCCCCGCGCGACGACGTGGCCGCCAAGTTCTACCTGCGCCGCTCGCGGCTGTACGGCTTTGCCTGGGAATAGCGCCGGCCGCACCACCGAGCCGCGCTGGCGGCTGGCGGGCGCCGTCGACACGACCGACAGCCCCCATGCCCGCCTGCGTCCCGTGCCGATTCACGCCGTCACCATGGGCGACGGCTTCTGGAAACCGCGCCTGGAAGGCAACCGCCAATCCGGCATCGCCGCGTTCCTCGCCTGGCTGGATGAGGACGGGCAGGTCGCGCCCTTCCGTGCCTACGCGCACTACGCGCGCACCGGCGACTCATCTCGCATCGCCGGCGCGCTCGACACGATGCGAGCCGTCTTCGAGGGCCGCAACAGCCGCCGCATGCGCCACACCTGGCGCGCGGCGGTGATGAAGGTGGTTGAAGGGTGCGCCTTCACGCTGCAATCCGTCGACGATCCGGCGCTTCGCGACATCATGGACGAGCTGGTCACCGGCATCGTCGCCGCGCACGACAGCGACGAGTTCTGGCAGGGGTACTACGGCGACGACTTCGAGTCTTCCTATCAGCTCGCCACGCCTGGCCACCTGATCCAGGCGGCCGTCGCGCACCACCGGACCACCGGGCAAACCAATTTCCTCGACGTGGCCGTCCGTGTGGCGGACGCGGTGGCGGCCAAGTTCGAGGGGCGCGCGTTTGCCGAGCACGCCTGCATCGAAATGGGCCTGGCGGAGCTTTGGCGCGCGACCGGTGAACCACGAATCCTCAGGTACGCGACGCACTTCGCGGCGCTCCTCATGCAACAGGAGCCGGAGATCGGCCCTCACACCGGCGAGGGCCGCTGGCGCCACTTCGATTGCCACGTCGTGCGGCAAACCTATCTGCCCGCCGGCGCGGCCGACCTGCTGGCGGAGCGGCATGATCCGGCGCTCCATGCCCAGTTGCTCGCCATCTGGCGCGACATGATGCGCGGCAAGCTGCAAGTCACCGGGCATCTCGCGGTGGATCACTGGATGCCCGAGCGCATCACGCCGGAGGCCTTCGCGCTCACGGAGGGCGCGCTCGGCAACGTGCTTGACCACATCAATCACGGCTTCGAACTGTGCGAGAGCGTCGGCAACGTCATGTGGAGCTGGCGCATGCTCATGCTCGGTGCGGACGCCGCATATGCGGACCAGATTGAGCGGGCGCTCTACAACAGTCTGCTGCCGCACGTCGGCCTCGACGACCGCAGCTGGTTCTATCTGTGCCCCATGGCGTCGGATGGCGACCACCCGGCCCGCAACGCTTGGGGCAACCCGGCGACCGGCTGCTGCGGGGCAAACGCGGTCCGGTTCATGCCCTCGGTGCCGTCCTACCTGTTCTCCACGTCCGAAGACGGCGTGTGGGTCCACCTCTACGACGCCTGCCGCATGGACTGGCATCTGCCGGACGGCTCGCCGATTAGCGTGGACGTGCGCACCAGATATCCGTGGAGCGGCGACGTTGAGGTTCAAGTCGGCGTCGACGAGCCTGCTGAGATCACCGTGCACCTGCGCATACCCGGCTGGTGCGATGGCGCGCGAGCCGCCGTCAACGGAGAGCCGGTCGCCGACCCAATTGCCAGGGGGTCGTATCTCGCGCTGCGGCGCACCTGGATGGACGGCGACGTGATCACGCTCGACCTGCCGATGCCGGTGGTTGGCATGGAGGCCGATCCTCGGGCCGAGGAATTCCGCGGCAAGACCGCCCTGATGCGCGGGCCGTTGCTCTACTGCTTCGAGGGCGTCGACAACGTTGCGACGAGCGTTCGCGACCTCGCTGTCGAGCCGGGCTCGGCCATTCGACCCTTCGCGCCCGATACCGAACCCGAGGCGCTGTATCAGCCGGCCGCGGACGTGCCCACGTTTCTGCCGCGCGACCGACCCGATCTCCTGGGCGGCGTCACCGTGCTCCAAGGTCCCGCTGCCGGTCGCGACGCCGGCGCCGATCTCACGGCCATTCCCTTCTACGCCTGGTCCAACCGCGAACCGACGCCCATGACCGTGTGGGTCGATTGGACCGACGCCGAGGAACGTCGAGAGCGGTAGACCGAGAGACGCCCACCGCTGTTGGGGGGGCGCATGCCCGCCTGGCTCGTCAGTCTTCGCCCGCCGGTGACTGACGGCGCGCTCCGTCAGCCTTGTCGACACGTATATTGCGCGTCCGGCGCAGTGACGGTTGACCAACAGCGAAATAGCCGACGCTCCCTGCAACTGCGTCGAACGCGCGTCAGCACCGCTGCGCACGAGCCGTAGGGCTCGGCGCCGCGTCCGCGAAGTGGCGGCGGATTGAAGGGCGAGGCGGACCAACGCGAGCAGCTTCTCGAACGATTCCATTTATTGCGACTATATGTCAATAAATGTATATTGCGCCTAGATCTCAATAAGGAGGTCTCTATCGGAGGTTGGTCAATGAGATTCGGCATCGCGCTCGTCGCGCTTTTCGGCGTGCTGGTCCTGGCAATGGCCTGTGGGGACAGCGACAGGACTTCGGAGCGCCTCACGGGCACCGCGACCCCAACGCTATCGGCCAACGAAGGATCAGAGTCTGGCGACGAAAGTTCGGAGCGCCTCACGGTCATCGCGACCATCTACCCGCTGGGGTACTTCGCCGAGCGCGTCGGCGGTGACCGGGCCGAAGTCACCGTGCTCGTTGACCCCGGCGTTGAAGCACACGGCTACGAGCTCACATCGTCCGAATTGCTGAAGCTTGGCGACGCGGACGTGATCGTGATGAATGGGCTCGGTCTCGAGCCATGGATGGATCGGGCGATGGAGGCTGTCGAAGTTGACCTTTCGGCACTGGTCGTGGAAGCGGCCGACCCGGGGCTGGCCATGGAGGGCGAAGTCCATATGCACGACGACGAAGAGGAGCACCACGACGATGAGGAAGGTGAGCACGCCGACGAAGAGGGGCACCACGACGACGAGGATGCCGACGAAGAAGGTCACCACGACGACGAGGACGACGGTGACCATGGCGACGAGCACGCCGACGAACACGGCCACGGCGACGAGGCGAGCGGACTCGATCCCCACTTCTGGCTCAGCCCGACGACGGCTGCGCGACAGGTCGAGCGCATCCGTGACGCATTCATCACGGTGGATGCGGCCAACACCGCCACCTACCGGCAGAACGCGGACGAGCTGATCGCCGATTTGAATGAGCTCGATCAGGGATTCGCCGAGGGCCTCGCCGCTTGCAAGCACGATCACTTCGTGACCTCGCACGCGGCCTATGGCTATCTGGCCGCGCAATACGGCATTGAGCAAATCGCGTTGGCCGGATTCTCCCCACAAGTAGAGCCCTCGCCGCAGCGGCTAGCCAGCGTGGCGGACCGCGTGACCGACCTGGGCTTGGGGCATGTCCTGGTCGAGCCGGTGCTCAGTGACCGCCTGGCGCAGACGATCGCCCGCGAAACCGACATTGAGCTCCTCATCATCCACGCCATCGAGAGCGTGACGGCGAACGAGCTCGAGGCGCACGGTGATTACTTCGGCCTCATGCGCGACAACCTGGCGAATCTCAGGGTCGCGTTGGAATGTGAATAACGTCCGCCCGTCGCCGCCTCCCGTCATCGAATGGGATCGCGTGACCTTCGCGTACGGCGAGGCGGTGGCGGTGGAGGACGTATCACTCACCATCCATGCCGGCGAGCTGGCGGCGATCTTGGGACCCAACGGCAGCGGCAAGAGCACCCTGATCCGGCTTGCCCTCGGTCTGCTCCGCCCGCTAGCGGGATCGGTACGGCTCTTCGGGCGCAATGCCCAGGACTTTGCCGATTGGGGCCGCGTCGGCTACATGCCGCAGGTGGTGGCCGGGGCCTGGCGCGACTTTCCCGTCACCGTCGCCGAAACGGTGGCCCAGGGGGCGTATCGCGGCATCTCCCCCTTCGCGCTGTTTCATCGCTCCGAGCGCCCCGAGGTCATCGAGGCGCTCGAGGCGGTGGACATGGCTTCCTACAAGGGACGGCGTCTGTCGCAACTCTCCGTCGGCCAACAGCAGCGCGTGCTCTTGGCCCGGGCGCTCGTGCGTCAGCCCGAGCTGATCGTGCTCGACGAGCCGGCGGCCGGCATTGACGTGTCCGGCGAGGAGCAGCTGTACGCCGTGCTCCGCGACCTCAATCGCGAGCGCAACATCACCATCGTGCTGGTGTCGCACGACATTGGGGCCATGCTGCGCGAGGCCAGCACCGTCGCCTGCATGAACCGCACCCTGGTCCGTCACGGGCCGCCCCACGAGCTCACCAACGGTGAAATGGCCATGCTCTACGGCGCGCCCGTCAACGTGCTGGTCCACGACGCGCTCCACGAACACCGCTAGTCATGCCCTCGATCTTTCTCTACGAGTTCATGCTGCGCGCCCTCGCCGGCGGCGTGCTCGTGGGCATGCTGGCGCCCACGCTCGGGGTATTCGTCGTGCTGCGGCGTTTTTCGCTCATTGCCGACACGCTCGCGCACGTGGCGCTGATGGGCGTGGCCGTGGGACTGGCGACCAATACGTTTCCGTCGGTGGTGGCGCTGGTGGCGGCCTCTCTTGGGGCCATCATTGTCGAGCAGTTGCGTTCGCGCGGTCGGCTGCCGGGCGACATGGCCATGGCCGTGGTGCTGTACGGGTCCCTCGCGTTTGCCGTCGTCGTTATTGGGATTGCCGGCGGCTTCAATGTCGACCTCTTCTCATTCCTGTTTGGCTCCATTCTCAGCGTGTCCCCGCTGGACCTGTGGCTCCTGGCCGGGATCACAGTCGCCGTGGTGCTGTTTGTCGGAGTGTTCTTCATCGACCTGGCGCAGATTGCCTTCGATGACGATCTGGCGAAGGTCAACGGGGTGCGGACCGGCGAGCTCAACCTGGCGCTGGCGGTATTGACGGGCGCCACCATCACCTTGTCCATGCGGGTCGTCGGCGTCCTGCTGGTGGGCGCCATGCTCGTGGTGCCGGTGATGGTTGGGCTGCGACTGGCGCGCGGTCTGCGGACCGCCATGCTCGCGGCCATCGTCGCGGGTGTGATCAGCGCCATCGTGGGGTTGACCATCGCGTTCTACGTCGACGCCTCGGCCGGCGGCGCGACCGTGCTCACGGCCCTGGGTCTGCTGGCGCTGGCCCATCTTTGGGTGGCCCTGCGGCGCTGGCGCCGCGGCGGGGGCGCCGGGCTTCCCGTTTCAGCGAGCCAAAACGGCCCGCCGGGTCGCCAGCACCAGCATCACCATCGTCATTGAGCGCAGCCGGCGCGCGCTGATCGCCCCGGACGCGCGAAATCACGGTCGTGGCCGTACGCGCGTCAACGCGTCGGTCCGTCGTCGCGTGACATTGGACTGAGCCCCTTCAATCCCACGGCTCGGCTTAGCGCGCCAGCCGTAGCTGGGGACGCCCGACCGGGAATGGCCTCAGCCGCCCCCGCGAGTCGTTGAGCGGTGAATGATGACTTCGAAGTTGCTGCCGCGTTTCGTCATCGAATCGGATCACTTGTCGCTCGGCATCCACGCGAGGGCTGCGACCGCTGGGGAAGAGCGGCTTCGTTTATATGTGCCCGGCGCCATCAGGATCAGTCCGGATTTTCCGCGAGTCCCAGGATATGGCGGCGCCAATGAGACACACTCGCGATTGACGCTCTATAGTGACACTGCGTGTCGAAATACTTGTGCCGCCGGAGCCTAGTCAATGAGATTCCGCATCGTGATCGTCGCAATTCTTGGAGCGCTGTTACTCACCGCCGCCTGCGGCGAAAGCGACACCACCTCCGACCGTCTCCAAGTCGTTGCCACGGTCTATCCGCTGGGTTATTTCGCCGAGCGTATCGGCGGAGACCGGGCCGAGGTCAACGTGCTGGTCGGGCCGGGGCTCGAGGCGCATGGATTCGAGCCCACGTCATCCGATCTGCTGGCTCTCGGCGACGCGGACGTGATCGTCATGAACGGGATCGGGCTTGAGCCCTGGATGGATGGGGCGATCGACGCCATTGGCGACGACCTGACCGCGGTTGTCGTGGAGGCGTCGGACCCGGCCCAGGCCATGGAAGGCGAAGTCCACGCCCACGGCGAGGAAGAGGGCGACCACGGCGATGAGGAAGCCGATGAGGAAGGCGACCACGGCGACGAGGAAGCCGATGAGGAAGGCGACCACGGCGACGAGGACGCCGACGCGGACGCTGACCACGACGAAGCAGAAGGCGAACACGGCGACGAAGAAGAGGGCGACCACGGGGATGAGGAAAGCGAACTCGACCCCCACATGTGGCTGAGCCCCACGCTGGCCGCCCATCAGGTCGAGCGCATCCGCGACGCCTTTATCGCGGCGGACGCGGACAACGCCGACGGCTACCGGCAGCGCGCGGACGAGGTGATCGCCGAGCTAGACGCGCTGGACCACGAGTTTGAGGAGAGCCTCGGCGCCTGCAAGCACGATCACTTCGTGACGTCGCACGCGGCCTACGGATAT
This sequence comes from Chloroflexota bacterium, assembly GCA_034428595.1. Taxonomy (GTDB): domain Bacteria; phylum Chloroflexota; class UBA11872; order UBA11872; family UBA11872; genus JAJECS01. Next base: position 62,733 of record DAOUHO010000110.1, read on the forward strand.
CTGGCCGCGCAGTTTGGCCTGGAGCAGATCGCGGTTGCCGGGCTGTCCGCCGACGTGGCGCCGTCGCCGCAGCGGTTGGCCAACGTGACCGACCGCGTGACCGAGTTGGGCCTGGGGCATGTCATGGTCGAGCCGGTGCTGAGCGACCGCCTGGCACAGACGATTGCCCGCGAAACCGGCATCGAGCTTCTCTCCATCCACGCTATCGGCAGCGTGACGGAGAACGAGCTCGAGGCGCACGGCGACTACTTCGGCCTCATGCGCGACAATCTCGCCAATCTCAAGGTCGCGTTGGAATGTGAATGACGTCCGCCCCGCCGCCGCCTCCCGTCATCGAATGGGATGAAGTGACCTTCGCGTACGGCGAGGCGGTGGCGGTGGAGGACGTGTCGCTCACCATCCACGCCGGCGAATTGGCGGCGATCTTGGGGCCCAACGGCAGCGGCAAGAGCACGCTGATTCGTCTGGCCCTCGGTCTGCTGCACCCGACCTCCGGCACCGTGCGACTGTTCGGGCGCGATGCCGAGGACTTCGCCGATTGGGACCGCGTCGGCTACATGCCGCAGGTGGTGGCCGGGGCCTGGCGCGACTTTCCGGTCACCGTCGCTGAGACGGTGGCCCACGGGGCCTACCGCGGCATTGCCCCGTTTGCGCTGTTTCACCGCTCCAAGCGGCCCGAGGTCGTGGCGGCGCTTGAAGCGGTTGGCATGGCCGGCTACATGGGCCGTCGCCTGTCGGAGCTTTCCGTCGGTCAGCAGCAACGGGTGCTGCTGGCCCGGGCGCTTGTGCGTCGCCCCGAGTTGATCGTGTTGGACGAACCCGCGGCCGGTGTTGACGTCTCGGGCGAGGAGCAACTGTACGCCGTGCTCCGTGACCTCAACCGGCAGCGCAACATCACCATCGTGCTCGTGTCGCACGATATTGGGGCCATGCTGCGCGAGGCCAGCACGCTGGCTTGCATGAACCGCACGCTGGTTCGGCACGGCCCGCCCCATGAGCTCACCAGCGAAGAAATCGCCATGCTCTATGGCGTGCCGGTCGACGTGCTGGTGCACGACGCGCTCCACGAACACCGCTAGCCGTGCCCGCCATCCTGCTCTACGAGTTCATGGTGCGCGCCCTTGTCGGCGGCGTGCTGGTAGGGATCCTGGCGCCCACGCTTGGCGTCTTCATCGTGCTGCGGCGCTTTTCGCTGATCGCCGAGACGCTGGCGCACGTGGCGCTCATGGGCGTGGCCGTGGGATTGGCCACGAACACATTCCCGTCGGTGGTGGCTCTCGTGGCGGCGTCCCTTGGGGCGATCCTCGTCGAGCAGCTCCGCTCCCGCGGTCGGCTGCCCGGCGACGTGGCCATGGCCGTGGTGCTGTACGGCGCGCTCGCCTTCGCGGTCGTCGTCATCGGCATTGCCGGAGGTTTCAACGTCGACCTCTTTTCCTTCCTTTTCGGATCGATCCTCAGCGTGTCGCC
>DAOUHO010000111.1:0-1623 GCA_034428595.1 Chloroflexota bacterium
GGCAGAATCGGCCCGCCGTTGGGGTAGGTCATGTAGGTGGCCGGCATCCTCGCGATGGTGTGCGCCGCGTCCCTGATCGCCTCGTGGAGCGCCTTGCCGACATCGCCCGAGAACCGCATGCCGACTCGCAGATCGTGATGGGACAGGTCGGTGCCGAGACCCTTGAACGCGGCCTTCGCGAAGCCCAGGCCGTCGCCCCCCTGGCGGTTGCCGGGAGTCTGCGGCAGGTCATACTCGAGGAGCGGCTTGAAGAGACGTAGCCACGTCAGCGCTACGAGGCCCAGCGGCACCGCGACGTGGTCGTCGTCGGGGTGGCGTGCGAGGCCGGCGGCGGCGTCCGCGATACGGCAAAGGACACGCAACAGCGCCAGCTTGTAGGTGGAACTCTTCTCGTCGTTCAGGATGACGTGCCGCAGCAGGGGGAGCGCGCCCGCCCCGTCGTCCGGCAAGCGGACAGCGACCTGCGTCCACCGCACGTCCGGCCGGCCCTGTTGGTCTTCAGCAGTCACACACCGCTCGACCAAGGCGCCGTGGTCGCGGGCCAGCCGGCGGATCTCGTTGGCGGAGACCGCGTGCATGGCGCGGGCGGCCTCGGCCGGTCCGTGGCGCAGGGTGAGGGCGATGAGGCCGCCCGGCTTGAGCAGGTTGACGAGCTTCCGGAAGGCCCGCGCCCGGTCCGACGGGGCGACGTGCATCCAGACCGCGCTGAGCAGGATCACGTCGAACGCCAAGCCGGTCTTGAAGGTGTGTCGCAGGGCGGGCAACGAGTCCGACAGCCATCGGATCGCCGGCTCGGCGTGACGTTCCCGCGCCATCGTCCGCATGCGTGGCGAGGGCTCGACGGCGACCACGTCGTATCCCCGGGACGAGAGCCACGCCGCGTCGCGCCCGCTCCCCGCCCCGATGTCGAGAGCGGCTGCAGGCGCCGCCGGCAGCAGGTCGGCGAGCCAGTCGTGCAGCCGCTCGGGATGCACGCCCTCGTACCGGGCCGCGGCGGCGTCGGCGTTGGCGTCGTACCAGTCGATCGGGTCGGCCATTCGTCAAGTGCGCCGGTGCGTATTGCGCTCGAGTGGAGCACGGATTCCGCCGAAGCGGAACGCGCCCGTCGGCTCGTCGCGGAATTGCCTGGTCGGATTCCGCCACCGTTCGCAACGGTTGCCTGAGATTCTACAGGTGTCAGGCTGTTGGACGCGTCCACGGGCACAAGCGAGAGTGCCCGTACCAAGCGGGCAGGGCATCGGGCCGAGTCCGCTTGTCGATGAATTGACCATGGTTGTTGACCATGGTACGTTAAGGATTGATGGAGACGATGGCGATCTCGAAGTTCAAGGCGACGTGCCTGGCCGTGCTGCAGCGCGTGCGCACCACCGGTCAACCGGTCCGCATTACCCGCCGCGGCGAACCCATCGCTGACGTGGTGCCCCCCGAACCGCCAGAGCGACCGGATGGCTGGCTCGGCGCCATGTCCGGTCGCGCCTGCATCACGGGCGACATCACCACGCCGACCAGCGAGCTGGTCCCTTGGGACGTCGAGGAAGAATGAGGCTTCTTCTCGACACCCACATCTGGCTCTGGAGTCTCATCGAGCCGTCTCGGCTGACCCCCCGTGCGGCGCGGGTCCTC
>DAOUHO010000112.1:0-6297 GCA_034428595.1 Chloroflexota bacterium
GCCGCTACACCTACATGGGCTCGCGCGGGCTGCCGACGCAGGTGCTCAGCGCTATCGACATCGCGCTCTGGGACATCAAGGGCAAGGCGCTGGAGCGCCCGATCTACGACCTGCTCGGGGGCAAGGTTCGCGAGACCGTGCCGGTCTACGCCAACGCGTGGTGGCCGGACGACGCGGTCGAGCCACAGGCGTTCGCCGACGCGGCGCTGGAAACCGTCGCCAGGGGCCACCAGGCGTTGAAGATCGACCCCTTCTTCGAAATGGCCGAAGCGTTCTACGCGTACGTGAGCGGCGAGATCACGCCCGAGCACGAGTCGCGCGGAATCGCTCGCATCGCGGCCATTCGCGAGGCCGTCGGGCCAAACGTCCACATCCTCATCGACGCCCACGGCCAGTACGACGTGCCCAGCGCCATCCGCGTCGCGGACCGCCTGGCCGAGCTGGACATTGCCTGGCTCGAGGAGCCGGTGCCGCCGGAGAGCCACGACGCGCTGCGGCAGGTGCGCGAGAACACCGCTGTGCCCATCTGCGTGGGCGAGCGGCTGTTCACACGCTTCGACTTCGCGCCGATCCTCGAGCGGCGTCTCGCCGACTTCGTCATGCCCGACGTGTGCTGGACCGGCGGCATCAGCGAGCTGCGGCGCATCGGCGCCCTGGCGGAGGCCCACTACGTGCCCCTGAGCCCGCACAACGCCGCCGGCCCCATCCAGATCGCGGCCGGCTCGCACGTGGGTCTGACGACGCCGAACTTCTACCGCCTGGAGCACGCCATGAACTGGATCCCCGCCTACAACGCGCCACTGCTCGAGCCGCTGGGGTTTGAGCGCGACTTCATTACGGTGAGCGACCGGCCGGGCCTGGGCATCGACATCGACGAGGGCTACCTGGAGCGGCACCGCTACACGGCGTCCGAATGAAGATCACCGGCGTCGAGCGCATCGAGCTTGACGTCGGGTTCACCCCGCGCACCGAGCCGCACATGCGGCGCGGCATCACCAACTTCTCGCTCATCGAGGTCTGCCGCGTCACCACCGACACCGGCGTCGTCGGCTGGGGCGAGTCTCGCGCCATGCACAACTGGGACCGCGACATGGCCGCCGTGGACGCCGGAGTCATCGGTCGCAATCCGGCGGAGCTGCTCTGGCGCGACGAGCTTGGCTCGGGCCTGCAGCAGGCCATGTTCGATCTCACCGGCAAGGCGCTCGGCGTCCCCGTGCACCGGCTCATCGGCCGCCAGGCGCGCGCCTGGGTCCCGCTGGCGTGGTGGTGCTATGACATGCCGCCGGAGGATTGGGCCGCCGAGGCCGAGGACGCCATCGCCGCGGGCTTCACGGCCTTCAAGCTCAAGCCCCGTCCCTGGTTCGACCTGACGGCGCAGATTGAGGCCATCAGCGCCGCCACCCCGGACCACGCCAGCTTCGATCTCGATTTCAACGGCTTCCTGCTAGACGCCGGATTCGCGCAGCAGGTCCTGGCCGAGCTCGAGGCCTTCCCCAAGATCCACATGTTCGAGACGCCCATCCCCCAGCGCGACGTCGCCGGCAACGCCACGCTGCGAGCCAAATCCCGCCGCGCCATCGCGCTCCATTTCGAAGAGCCGGACTTCCTCACCGCCATGCGCGAGCACGTTTGCGACGGTTTCGCGGGGCATGGTGAAGGCGTCGCCGCCACGCTGCACTATGCCGCGCTGGCCCACGCGGCCAACCTGCCGTTCTTCGTGCAACTCGTGGGGACGGGCATCACCACCGCCTTCGCCGCCCACCTCGCCGCCGCGCTGCCCGCCGCCCGCTGGCCCGCCGTCACCGCCCTGAACGTCTACGCCGACGACCTGATTCGCGAGCCGCTCGATATCCAGCGCGGCTACGTCCGCGTACCCGAGGCGCCCGGCCTGGGCATCGAGGTCGACGAGCAGGCGCTGGAGAACCTACGCCGCGACGCCGCCGGCCCCAAGCCCCTGCCCCGCGCCATTTACACCGTGCGCTGGCCCTACGGACGCACCGCCGAATACGTGTCCGTTCGCGCCTACGAGCGTGACTTCACGGTCGGCAACCAGCCGGTGTTCGAGCGGGGCGTCACGCTCACCGCGCGCGAGGACGACGGCAGCGTCGAGTTCGACAACCGCTACCGCGCCGTGGCGTCAGCCGGGATCCCTCCCCCCTCGCTTCCAATTCCCTCGTTCTAGATGGGAATGGGTGGCGTGCTCGACACCGCGGCGCCGAACGTCCATCTCTTCGCCCATTTCCCCCTCAACCCCGTATCGCGGTACGGGGCAGGCTCTTGCCTTCTCCCACGAGGAGACCTTTGAAGAGCCCGCTAGGGGCGCCTTCAGATTCAACCGAACTGGATTCCGGCCTCCGCCGGAATGACGGAGGGGTTACACAAAGGTCTCCCAAGGGAGAGGGGACCGGACTCGCTCACGCGGCGTCCTGACCCGATAGAATCAAGCCATTGGTCATGCCCCGATGTGCCGACGCTTGGCAGAGGAGGCTCCCCATAAGCGTCATCCTCGCGCTGCCGCGCTTTTTCGTGCACCTCGTGCGCCGACTCTCGCGCTGGCTAAACCCGTCGCCGGACCAGCGGATGCACTCGACGCGTCACAAGCGAGATGCGCGTCAACAGGCGCACAACGCCCTGCGCAAGCACTACCCCGGCAGCGGCGGGCCTGGCTGGCGCTAGCTAGCCGAAGGGTCGCCGTTCGTTGCGGTCCAGCGGCAGCGAGATCGGCTTGCCGCCTGCTTCGACCGAGATGTAGGCCGCCTGCATGATCTCGACCGCCCGCAGGCCGTCCTCGCCGGTCAGCACCGGCGGCTCGTCGCGCAGCACCCAGGCGGCGAAGCTGTCCCACTCGGTGTCGAACGCCTCCTCGAAGCCATAGCCCTCGAAGAAGGTGGTCTGCATCGGACCGTCGTGCGTGGCGTAGTGCACCGCCACCTGCCGCGGGTCGTAAGCGATGCCGCCGTGCTCGCAGGCAATCTGATAGCTGAACGACGTGCGGTAGGTGGCCATGGGAAACGCCGTCGTTACCTGGATCGAGCCCAGCGCGCCGCTGCTGAAGCGCAGGTTCACCGCAATCGCGTCGTCGTAGTCGGTCACGTCGGGAAACAGCTTCGGACCGGCCATCGCCGAGACCGTTTCGACTTCGCCCAGGTAGTGCCGGATCGTGTCGACGTCGTGCGTCCCGGCCCAGTAGAGCAAGCCGCCGTTGGTCGCCCGCCGGGACCAGAATCCGTGAATCCGGCGTCCGAAGTAGCCGTGCACGTTAATGGAAAGCGGCTGGCCGAACTCGCCGCTGTCGAGCAGGCGCTTGATCTCGGCGTGCGCGCCGCGAAAGCGTCGCTTGTGACCGATCATCAGCTTCACGCCGTGCCGATCGGCGGCTTCGATCATGTCGTGGCATTCGGCCACGGTGATCGCCATCGTCTTCTCGCAGAAGATATGGCGCCCGGCCGCCGCCGCGTCCACCACGATGTCCCGGTGCGTGTTGTGCGGCGTGGCGACGGCCACCGCGTCGCACTCGCACTCCGCGAGGAGAGCGCGGTAATCGTCCCACCAGGGCGTGTCGTACATTTCGGCGCGATTCCGCGCGGCGTCGGCGTTCACGTCGGCGACGCCGACCAGCTCCAGCTCCGGACGCCGGGCGACGATCTTGGCCACCTCGCCGCCGAAGTTCCCGGCGCCGATCAGTCCGACGCGCACAACCGATTGCGACATGCTCTTGCTCCCGCCGCTATGCCGCGTCGATGGCCGCCGCCATCCGCTCGAACGACGCGTCGCTCAGCGTGCGGTGGTGGAACCAGTTGGGCGGGTTTCCCAGGAGGTCGTGCAGGTTGTTGATGTTGGCGATCACCGCTTTCACCTCGTCCCAGGTGCAGCCGATCTCGGCGGGGCGGTAGCGCACGCCACAGGCATCGAGCAGCGACTTTGTCTCGTCGAACCCCCACTCGTACACGTGCGCATTGATGAGCGACCCGAGCGACACCACCTCCGAGTGAATCAGCTCGCGGCCATGCACCCACTCGAATGCGATGACCAAGGTGTGATCGATGCTGCGCGAAATCTTCATGTCGAACGTGGGCACGTCGTACCGCTCGCGGTTGATCTCGCTGGCGATGCGAATCGCGTCGTCGTTCAGCTGGCCCTCGGCGTCGAGCCCCTCGCTGAATTGCTGGCATCGCTCGCGGACCCAGGCCAGCGTCCCATCCGCGGCGGCCTGGTCCATCGGCGGGCCCTCAAGGCCCTGCTCCTCCCACCAGAGCCACGACCCGATGTGCCCGAGATTGCAGATGCACTCGCCCATGCCGGCCCGGTTGAGATGCGGCGGCGCCGCCGCAATCACGTCGTAGTCGAGCAGCAAGTAGTCCGGCGCCACGGTTTCAAAGCAAAACTCCCAGGTGTCCGCGCGGCGGATCGCCACCGGCGCCTGGAAGATCGCGCCAGTCGACACAATTGTGGGAATCAGCACCAGCGGCTTTTCCAGCTTCCAGGCGACGTACTTCCCCACGTCCAGCGCGTTGCCGCCGCCGATGCCCAGCACCACGTCGGCATCGGGCAATCGGTCGATCAGCGGCTCGACATACTCCTCGGCCATTCCCTGCTGAAACTCGAGCTGCCGCGGCGGGTGGGGAAAGAACTCCTCCACCACGGCCCACGCGCTTGGGGACGTGATGGCGAGATACGACGTGTAGGTGGGACCGTAGGCCGCCAGCAGACCGTGTCCGTAGCGGGCGTCCCACTTCCGGCTATCGAGCACCATGCGCACCTCGTCTTCGCCGCAGCCCGCGGCCATCATACGCCGGAGCGGTCAGTCGACGATCGGGTACCTCTCGGCCAGCCCGAGCCGATCGATCAGCTGCCCGATCTCGTCCCGCGTCGCCGCGTCGATCGCGGGTGCCGGATCACGCACCGTGGCGTGGTCGATCAGCCCCCGTCGCTTGAGAATCTCCTTGCGCACGGCCCACATCATTCCGGGCCGCGCGTCCATCGCCGTCAGCGGCATCAGGCGATCCCAGAGCGCGTTCGCGCCCGTCACGTCTCCGTCGTGGAACAGCGCCAGCGTCTCGACAATCACCTCGGGATAGGGATAGCCCGTCATCATGCCGCTCGATCCGCGCTCCAGCTCCTGCACGAACGACGTGCCGGCGGCGGAGTACAGCGGACGCGCGCCGCCGACCAGGGCCCTCACCGCGCTGAGCCGCTGCGTCACCGGCTGCCCCTCGACCTTGAACGCGGCCACGCCTTCGACCTCGCGGGCCAGGCGCGCCAGCAGGTCGGCGCTCATGGTCACGCCGCTGGTGTTCGGCTCGTCCTGGACGATCACGGGAAGGTCGAGCGACGCCGTGACGGCGGCATAGTGGCGCACCACTGCGTCGTCCATGGGCGCCGCAGCGTAAGGCGGCAGCACCACCACGCCTTGCGCCCCCAGGCCCGCCCAGCGCCGCCCCAGCTCGACCACCGCAGCCGTCGCCGGCGCATAGGCCGCGACCAGCACCGGCAGTCTCCCGCCAAGCTCGCGCGTCACAAGCCCGACGACTTCCTCCTGCTCGGCGCGGCTGAGGAACATGGCCTCCGACGCCACGCCGAGCAGAAACAGCCCATCACAGCCACAGTTCTCGCGGTGACTTAGGAGTCGCACCAGGCTGGCGCGGTCGATTGCGCCGTCGGCGTCGAATGGCGTCTGCAGGATCGAGTAGAACCGCCCGAGCCGAGCCTCGCTCACCAGTTCGTATAGGAGCCGTCGCGGCGGCGCAGGTGGGGGGCTTCCCAGAAGATCGTCGGATGATCGGCCAGCGCATCCTCGTTGAGCTTGACGCCCAGCCCCGGCGCCTCGGGCAGCGGAAACGCGTCGCCCTCGATGTCCAGGCCCTCCGGGAACAGGTCCGGCGGCCGCGCCCGCGCATTCCAGTTGTATTCGAGCAGGGCGAAGTTTGGAATGGCCGTGCAAAAGTGCACCGCCGCCGCCGTGGAAATCGGTCCCAGCGGGTTGTGCGGCATCACTTCCAAGTAGTGCGCCTCCGCCATGCCCGCGACCTTCCGCGCCGCGGTGAAACCGCCCACGTTGCACACGTCCAGCCGCACGTAGTTGCTCAGTCCGCGCTCGATGAACGGCGCAAAGACGTAGATGCCCGAGAACTCCTCGCCGATGGCAAAGGGAATGTCGGTCATGGTGCGCAGCGAGGCATAGGCGTCGGGGCTCTCGGACCTGATCGGCTCTTCCAGGAACATGAGGTTGACGTCGTCGACCAGCCGGCAGAACTCGGCAGCCTCCGCCACGCTGAGCCGGTGATGGAAGTCGATTCC
>DAOUHO010000113.1:0-13522 GCA_034428595.1 Chloroflexota bacterium
AAAGATATTCTCGGAAGCGTCCTCGGCCTCCATCGCGGTCATGGGCGAGACCAGCTCAAGGTTGGCCGACGGAATTAGCTTCAGCCGCCCGTTAGCCTGCCCATCCATTAGAGTCGCCCGGAGCTTCTGTAGCTCTGGAGCGTAATAGAAGGCGTCAAGTCGCGAGTGATCTAGCCTCTCCGGGGGAACTACGAACACCTGGAATGGGCAGCCAAGGGGCTCATACTTTGCCGTGTTCTCGCGCCACTCTGATACTGCCTCGCCTGTATTGGTCCACTGTTCGAACAAAGATGCAAGCGCCGGGGTGTTGTCGCGCTCCAGCGTGATTCGCTGGTAGTCATCATGACCAATGTTGTTGAGGATCGCCATGAATATATGTCCCTGTTGCTCGCACTCAACACGTTTCCTCAAATGGAGGATTGAGGTCTGTACATTGGCCTGCGCCCTAAAGAATGTATTCACAGGCAGGCTCACAATCTGGACAATTATGAAGTGGCGTAGAATGAAGTTCCGGAACTGCTGACTCCCCTCGCCGTTCAGGACCGTGTTGTCGATGACGGTGAGGAGATGCCCTCCGTCGCGCAAGAGGCGAAGGTAGCGTTCGAGAAAAAGGATATTTGACTTTAGGGACGAAGCCAGACTGCCATTCTTGCGCACAGCTAGATCGTATTGATCGAGAATGCTCCGCTCGTGGTCGTCTTTGCGGCTGTAAGACATGCTGAAAGGCGGGTTAGTCAGCACCACATCGAAGCGTAAATCCTCGTCAACAAGGTGCCTACGCAACTCGGCCAATTGATCCGACTGCTCGGACGGTAGTCCCTGGTCAGGTCGAAGCGACTGGTCCAATGCATCTGCGTGAAAGACCTTGGATCCCCCATCCCCGTGCAAGTACATATTGAGGCGAGCGATGCGAGCAATGCGATCGTTGGCGTCGATGCCAAACAGGTGCTCACGGTACAGGCGGCGTCTGAGCGCATCGCGCTCGGTACTGCTCAGGTTGGTCATGGCGTCAATGCTGTGAACGAGCACCGACATTGCCTTGATGAGAAATCCTCCGGAACCGCAGCAACCGTCGAGTATTAGTGGGAGTTGCGAGCTCGTGGCCTTTAGTTGCGCCGAGGCGGTCATGTAGTTCACGACACTGCGCGGGGTAAAGAACTGACCTAGCTCCTTGCCCCTCACGGTCGCGTTCAGAAATGTCTCAAACATTCGGCCGTTGAGATCTTCATCGATCCCATGCAGATCGTAGTGCTGAAGCATCCGAACGACTTCAATGACCGTAGTGAGACGCAGGTTCAACGTCTCGTCGGTCAGGAATATTCGTTTCTTGTCACCAGATCTAATCTCATCTTCCAAGAAATCGCGAATTCTGCGGAACAATATATTGCCGACGGGATTATCGTCTACATTCCGCGCAACTTGTTCCTCGATCCAAGCTACGGAGAAATTGAAATCTCTAGTTGTAGGCCTACGGCCAGCGCCGATCATGTTGGCGATCCGCCTGTCCTCCCGCAGCTTCACAAACATGAGCTTGGCAAACTCGTAGAATGCGTCTGTTGGTCCCATACTTTCTTTCTTCCAGATTAGATTGTGGCAGTTAGCAAAGACACGAATAAGATCTTTCAGATCTGGCCGGATGAACTCGAAGATAGCTTCCGTAGCCTCTACCACGTCGAGTGCGCCGTAGGACAGGAGGGATCTTAAACTGACAAAGCTCGGATTATCGTCGGCGAAGTCTCGGAATCGGAGCCGCTGAACGGCGCGTTCGCTATCCCACGGCCACACGACGAGCACTGAGCCGTTGGTGACCACTGTGTACCTAACTGGATTAAGGTCATCGAATCTCTCATTGAGCGCGTGGGCATAGCCGTTAACCTGATAGCGAAAACTGTCTACTCGTTCGGACGGTGCTTTGGCGTCAATTACTACTGATGGCCGTCTATGCTGATCGAGGAGGACGTAGTCAGGCCGGTAAGCCTCGGTCTTACTGCCCCGAGGTATCTTTAGCGCATCCAGTGTATTTTTCCTGCGGATCGCATTGTCGGGGTACCGGAGTTTTGCCAGAAGACGGTCGACCATAAGCGCTTCAACGTCCGCTTCGGTGCGTAGATCCGCTCGGTCGCAGAAGAGGTTCTTCACGCGGCCTCACACCGCCTTTGCTCGGGGTTCACCTGGTACGTCCAACGCCAATTCGCTTGCAAGTGCATTCCGCCTCTTCCTCCAGGGCAATATCGGCCGATGGGTAGATACCAATGACGCGGCACTAGGAGTATTGGCAATCTGGCACTCAACATGTCGGGATGGTGCTGTTAGCTGCCGAATTCATCAAACTATCCCACAGCCAGCCGGAATTGGAGCGATCCATTTCAGATCACTTCCGGAATATCGGGCGCCGGGCGCGCCCGCAGGCCTTGCCAGATGCCCACGGCGTAGTGAATGCCCGAGGCCAGCGTCAGGAGCAGGGCAACGCCCACCAGGAACCATGGCAGAGCCGTGCGTTCCCACATCAGCGCGTTGAAGGCGATGTACTGCCACATCATCTTGGCCTTGCCGAGGCGACCGGCGGCGACGGTCACGCCCTGGGCGCCGGCATAGGCCCGCAGGCCCATGACCGCGAACTCACGCGCGATGAAGCTGGCGCCCAGCCATCCCGGCATCCAGCCCAGCTCGACCATGGTGAAGAGCACGGCGGCGATCAGCAGCTTGTCGCCGACGAGATCCAGAAACACGCCCAGCTGTGAACCCGTGCCGTAGCGCCGCGCCAGCGTTCCGTCGAAGACATCGCTCGCCCCGGCCGCGGCGAACACGAATCCGGCCATCTGGTTCGAAAACCACCAGTCCCAGAACAGCAGCCAGACGATGATCGGGATCGACGCGACGCGGGCGAGGGTGAGGGCGTTGGGCAGATAGGTCTGCCATCGCTTGATTTCGGGGCGCGGGTCCTCGGGAGTGGATGTCACGGTTCAGCGGCTTGTGGGTCGCGGCGCGGCGGTGGGCACCGCCCCAATGTCGACTTGCCAGGTGTGCCGGGCCGGCTCGCCCGGGTCGGCGAGCTGCGGCAGCGGCTCTCCATTGATGGTGATGGTCACCGCGTCCGCCGCGCCGACGTCGAGCACCGTTTCTCGCTCCATGCTCCATTGGCGCGACTCACCGGGCGCCAAGGTCTCGTCCACGAGCGTGCGTCCGTCGACCTCGAGGCGCACCTGGGTTTCGCTCAGCACGACCAGCTCGAACACAGCGCCCCGGTCGACAATCGACGGCGCGGCGGCATCGCGGCCGTTCGTTGCCCCGCCATCGTCGGCCGGTCCGCCAAAGTCGGTGATCAGGAGAACGGCAAGAACGGTCCCCAGCGCCACGACGAGCAGCAGTGACGCCAGCAGCCGCTGACGCCCGCGCCGTGCGGCGGGAATCGGAGTGGCGCCGACCGCCGACGGGACCTCGCCGGCCTGCGCGTAGTAGAGGTCGAGCAGCGGCTGGACCGGCAGTTGCAGCGCTTCGGCGTAGATGCGAATGAAACCGGCGCTGAAGGGCGGTCCGGGGAGCGCCGCCAGGTTGTCCGACTCCAGCGACGCGAGGTGCTCGCGCGGAATGTGCGTGACGACGGCAGCTTCCTCGATCGTAAGCGCGGCAGTTTCCCGTGCGGTCCGAAACTGTTCGCCAAGCGATGCCATGCGGGGATTATTACCCGCCGCCGAGCCGTGCGACGGCCACGCTGCCGCCGCCTAGTCGCGCGAGAAGCTGTGGGACGGCTCGGGCCGCAGGGTTACGCCAAACGCCGCGAATGCGTCGCTGACCTCCGTGAATTCGACGAAGTTGCCCAGCAGTTCGCCAGCGCCCTCTTGGAGGCCGGCCACGATGAACTGCGGTGGCAGTGCGTTCGGCGTCGACAGTTCCGTCTCGTAGCGATCGGCAAAGCCCCTGGCCAATTCGTCGGAAACCACCCGGGCCAGCGCCGAGTCGATCTCGTCGAGGGACTCCATGGTGGCGACAAATGACTTCAGGTCGTCGATCTCGTAGCGAAATTCAACATTCAGACGCTGGCCGGGAGGATCGCCAGGGAAGGGCACCGAGATGTCAAGCGCGCGGCCGGTGAGCGGCACCAGTCGGCGCTCGGTGATCGGCCGCGGCCAGCTCCAGAAGATGCCGGGGCCTTGCACCACCGTGAGCGTGCTCGCGCCGGACTCCGCGGGACCGTCGAACCCGTGCCGGAGCGCGAGCACGGCGCCTGACGATGGGAAGGCGACGGCCTCGTTCGTTCGCAGCAGCAGGGCTTCGTCGCCTCGGATGCCGAATACGCCGGCAAGGAAGAACGCGGCTGCCGCGACGACCAGCCCGCTGGCGATTCCCAGCAGACGCGATGCCCGCGCTTGAACCCGCGACGGCCGCCGCTGCATATAGGGGGCGAGAATCTTGACCACACTGGCCGGCCGGCGCCGCAAGCGCAGGCCGGGGATGAGGCGGGCGGGCGGCTGTGACGCGATGCGAAACTGCTCGCCGGCATCAGCGGCAAAGGCGACCACTGACGCCACCTCGTGCCGCGCCGCGATGCGGGCCAGCGTGCTGAATCGGGTGGCCAGGCGGTGCGCCTGTTCGCCGCCGGGTCGCGGGTTGCCGCTCAGAATGCCGCCGATGTCGCGCATCGTCTCGCGCGCGTCGGCGAGGAATGGCCCCAGGTCGTCGTTGACGTTGAGCTCGCTCGTCGCCACCGACTCTTGGCGCAGATTGGGCTTCGGCGCCGCCCGCGCCGCGCGGCGAACGCGCCGGACCCACCACACCGACGGCAGCGCCGCAATGATCACCGCGAGCGGTAGCCCGCCCACATTGCCGCCGGCAGTGGCCACGAACCTGCCGACCGGCTCGCCGATGACCGGAACCGTGCCCAGCCACACGCCCAGGAGGCCCAGCAGTGTGGCGGTCAAGAACGGCAGCCCGGCCGCCGACACATAGACCCGCCAGCGGCGCGCCTGGGCGGCCCGCGCGGCCTGCCGCAGGCGGCGAATCGCGCCGACCTCGATCCGGGCCACGGTGGCCACGTCGTCGGGGAGCTCATCGATCCGCAACGTGCGGGCGATGGGAATTCCTCGCACCAGGGCGGCGCTCAAGCGGTGCCGGTCGTGCGCCACCAACTCGCTGTCGTCGGGCCCCACCGGAATCGGCGCGTACTCCACGGGGATGCTGGGCGCGTGGCGCACGGGATCGAGGCCGGCGGATTGCGTCGGTCGACCTTCCCCGGCCATTCAGCCTCCCATGCGACGAAATTCGCGGATCGACTCGTCCACGCCCGCGCCTGCGGCCTCGGTCAACGCGATCGCTCGGTCAAGCCCCCGCAGCCCCAATGACAGCGCCGTGATCCCGACGGCTGCGACGCGATCGCTCGCGAGGCTGGCCACGGATCGCGAAGGGTCGCGCGGGCTCATGCGCGTGAGAGCGCCGTGGCCGAACTGCCGCAATCCGGCCGCCGCGCGCTCGCGGGGGGGTCCCCGATAGGGCGAGATGCCGCGCCTGCTGACGTCTCGGGCGATGGCCCTGCCCTCGGTTGTTCCTGGGAGCGCCTGGGCGTCGGTGGCACCGGCCGCGTGTGTGAGGCTATGCACCACGAGGGCCAAGCTGGCGTCGGGGACCGCGGCCCCGGCATCGCGCAGGTCCATGGCAAGCGTCGGCCGGAACCGTTGCACCGATTCGCGCAACGCGCTCCAGGCCTGCTCGTTGGCCACGCTGTGCGCCAGACGCAAACCGCCATCGAGTCCCTTCGCCAGCGGCAATGGCGGGATGTCGGCGGCATCGCCGTCGACCTCGATCACGTGGATTCGCACGGCAATGCGATCGAGCAACTCGGCGCGTTCGCGGGCACGCGAGGTGAAGACTCGGGTCACCGCGCGCCCGGCGACAAGCACCGGCCGCGAAAGGCTCAGGGGCACGGCGTCGAACAGAATTCGAATCGGGCTGTCGGGATCGCCCGATGACAGACGTACGACCTGCGCGCGCGGAAGACCCGGCAGCGGACCCTCGTACAGCGTTCGCACCTCGTAGGTGTCGCCCAGCGATTGCCGGATCTCGCGCCACTTGCTGCCACGCAGAATGTCCGTGAATCGGTCGACGTCCATGGGAATCTCGAGACTCCGCGCCCCCGTCGAAATCATGGGAGGCGGTCCATTGGATCGTCGGACGCCTCGTCACCAGGCTCGGGCTCGGCTTCCGCGACGGCGTCGGTGCTCTCGCCCGGCAGGTCCGGCGCCTCGGCGACATCTAGCGTTCCGCCGCCCTGCGCTTGATCTTCGACCGACGCCGAGGGCGTCCACATGCCGACTTCGACCGGCAGCGCCATTGGGTTTGGGTGCGTGATCAATGCCGAATAGACCTCCGCGGCCTCATCGAGCCCCAGCGTTTGGGCTGCCGCCAGCGCCTGTCCGTAGCCGCCGGCGTCGTCGGGCGCCCGCTCGAGCGCGTTGGCGACCTGGCCGAGACCCGCGTGCGCCGCGGCGGTGACCTGCACGTCCGCGGCGGTCCACGCGGTGGCGGGTGAATCCGACGAACCAATGCCCAGCAGCGCCGCCATCCAGGGGCGCCCGGCGAGCAGCCACGCGCCCGCCAGCGCGAGCACCCAGTGCGTTCCGGAAAGCACCAGCAGCGCCGCGCCCAGCGCCAGCGATGCCCACGAGCGGCGCAGGCGCTCTAAGCGTCCGGCGGGGCTGGGGCGAGTCTGCGTGCTGCGGCGCATCGCCGACTCGATCGCCAGGACGCTTGGCCGGTGGACCCGCTCCGCGGAGAAGCCCGAAGACCCGGGATGCACGATGGCTACGGCCCAGTCAATGAATTGCGGTCCGCGCCCATCTGCGGCCCGAACCGCGGCTTGCGCCGCCTGATCGGCGCGCAACACATAGCCGCCGCGCACGGGGACTGCCCAGCACACGAGCTGCATCATGGGCGGGATCGAGCGACCAGCGTCGTCAGCGGGGCGACGGGTCGTTTGGGAAGGAGCACGCGCACCAGGCGACTTCGCAGCGTCCGCGGCCGCGAGGACTCGTCGGCATCGCGCAGGGACCGATAAAACGCGACGGCCCCGGGCCAGCGCAGCAGCCGCTCGGAGGCGAGCTCAAGCGCCACGGTGTCGCGGGCAAACGCGCCTTCCTCCAGCCCGCGCCAGATGTCGCGCACATGGGCCAGGCTGCCACCGAACTGCGCGATGGCCGGCTCGCCAAGCACCGCCCCGGATTCCAGCAGGCGGCGCGCGCGCGCGCCGTACCCACGCTGCGCGAACGCGTGCAGCGCCGAGCGAGTGGCAATGAAGAACCCAAAGGGCAGCGCCCAGCCCACGATGAACGCGACGCGTGAGGGATTGGCAATCAGGAACGCTACGAGCACCCCGAGGATTGTGAGTTCGAGGATCGCCAGCAGCGCGTGGCGCATCCACGCCCGTCCCAAGCCGGCCGCCGATGCCGCGTAGCTGAAGAGGTCCGCCTCCAGACGCCCGCGGACCACCGCGACCTCGCCCGGCGACACCTCGTAGGGGCTGTAGATGGCCAACTGCACCGGCCCGTTGGCGGCGTCCAACTCGGCGTAGTCCGCATCGACGAAGAACGCGGCCCCGGTTTCGGTGGGCACCACGAACGCATCGACGACCTGGGTTGTGAAGTCAGGCCCGCTGGTAACGATAATGGGCTCCGGAGCGCGACCAACGGAACGATCGGCCGGCCAACGTTGACGCCAATTATAGCCCGCGCCCCTCGTCTCGGACCGAAATGGACCGGCGCGATGTCGCACCGCCTTTAACCATGGCATCCGCCGCGAAATACGACGTCATCGTGGTCGGCGCGGGTCATGCGGGCTGTGAGGCCGCGCTGGCCGCCGCCCGTATGGGCGCCCGCACCCTGGTCCTCACGCTCGGCAAGGCCGGCGTGGCGCTCATGCCGTGCAATCCGTCCATTGGCGGTCCCGCCAAGGGCAACCTGGTACGTGAGATCGACGGGCTGGGCGGAGAGATGGGCCGAAACACCGACCGCACCCTCATCCAGATCCGAGAGCTGAACACCGGCAAGGGGCCGGCGGTGCGGGCGCTGCGGGCGCAATCCGACAAGCGGCTCTACAGCGTCGCCATGCGGCAGGTGGTCGAGCGCCAACCCGGACTCGACCTCGTCCAGGGCGAAGTGGAGAGCCTGATCTGGCGCGAAGTCTCCGGGAGTGGGGAGCGACCCTGGCGGGTCGTCGGCGTTCGCACCGCGGCCGGCCGCGCCTACACGGCGCGAGCGGTTGTCGTCACCACGGGCACATTCCTCAAAGGGCGGCTGATCCGGGGCGACGAGTCGACGCCCGGCGGTCGCGCGGACGAGGCATCGGCAACCGCCCTGGCGGAAGATCTGGCGCGCCACGGCTTCCATCTCGGTCGACTCAAGACCGGCACGCCACCGCGGGTGGACGCCCGCACGATCGACTTCTCACGCACCGAGGTCCAGCACGGATCCACCGACCCGCTGCACTTCAGCTTCGATCCCGTGCCCGTCGACGAACGGCTCTCGGAGCCGCGGCACGCCGCCTATCCCCACGTGCCGGAGCCGGGATGGCGGTTGCAGATGCCCTGTTATCGGGTCGCAACCAACGAGCGCACGCATGCCGTGATTCGCGCGAATCTGCACCGCGCGCCCATGTTCAACGGCGCAATCACGGTTCCCGGTCCGCGCTATTGCCCCTCCATCGAGGACAAGATCGTGCGCTTCGCCGACAAGTCCGCACACACCCTGTTTCTCGAACCGGAAGGCTTCGCCACGCCCGAGGTCTACGTGCAGGGCGCCAACACGAGCCTTCCCGCCGAAGTCCAGATCGAGATGATTCGCAGCGTGCCGGCGCTGCGCGACGCGCAGGTGATCCGTTTGGGCTATGCGGTGGAGTACGACTTCGTGCGCCCCTTCCAACTCTCGTGCACATTGGAGACCCAGCGCGCCGCCGGTCTCTTCCTCGCCGGGCAGATCAACGGCACGACGGGATATGAAGAGGCGGCCGCCCAGGGGCTGATGGCGGGGATCAATGCCGTGCGGAGCATTCGCAACGCCGAGCCGCTGGTCCTGGGCCGCGACCAAGCCTATATCGGCGTGATGATTGACGATCTCGTGAGCCGGGCCCTCACCGAGCCGTATCGCCTGCACACCTCGCGGGCCGAGTACCGCCTGCTGCTGCGGCACGACAGCGCCGACATGCGACTCACCGAAATTGGCCATCGCGTGGGCTTGGCCAGTAAGGACCGGGTCCGCCGGCTGCGGCGCACGCTGGACGAGATCGAGCGTGCAAAGGCATGGCTGGCGGACGCACGCATTCCCGCCACTCCGGCCGTGGCGCAGCGACTCGAACAGCTTGGCCTGCTTCCGGTGGCTCAAACGCTTCCCGCCGCCCAATTCCTCCGCCGGCCCGGCGTCACGCTCGATCTCACGGTCGAGCTTGCGGACGGTGGCCCATCGGTCTCGCCGGCCGCCGCCGCCGCGGTGGAGTTTGACGAGAGCCATGCCGGATTTGTACGACAACAAACCGCGCAGGTTGCCCGGGCGCGCTACATGGAGCTCGCGCGCATCCCGGCGACGATCAAATATCCGGACATCCACGGCATGCGTACCGAGGCGCGGCTACGGCTCGAGAGATTCCGGCCCGCGACGGTCGGTCAGGCGGCGCGCGTCGAGGGCGTCACACCCACGGACATCGCGGTGCTGCTGGTCCATCTCAAGCGGTGCTCCGGCGTGGAGTCGGGCGACGGCGAGGGGACGAGAGCGTCCCAACCGGCGCCGCAACGGATAGAGTCTGTGACTACGCCCAAGCTGCGGCGAGCACCTATCGAAATGGCGACCTGACGTGACAGCCGCATTCCCAGACTCCGCTCAGTCCCCGGGGTGGTGGCGCCGCCTGCTCGACCGATTGCGTCCGCACACCGTCAAGGGCTGGGTGCGGTTCGCCGTGGTGGCGCCGTCGCTGCTGCTGGTGGCTGCCCTGGCGCTGCTGGTGGTGTTCTGGTCGGTGCTCTGGTACGCGCTGGCCGCCGCCTTCGCCTTGTTCGGCGCGCTGGTCGTGCTGATGTTTGTGGCGTTCGTGGTCTATGCCGTGACGCGGCGCCGGAATCTGCTGGTGGTGTTTCGCGAGCCTAAGGCGTAGGGCCAGCCTGCGAGGGCCGATTAAGGCGACGCCTGGACTAGGACACGGCCCCGTCGGCTAACTCAATGGCGCGGTCCATGACGGCGTCCAGCATGGCGGGCGTGAGGCGTCCGGTGAACGTGTTCTGCTGGCTGGGGTGATACGAACCGAGCAGCGTTCGGTCGCCCAACTGGACCTCGGCGCCGTGGCCGAATCGCACCGGCGTGGGCGACGGCACGTCCCCCCGAGCGCGACAGATGCGAACGACTTGCGACCAGGCGTAGCCCCCCAGGGCGATCATCACGCGGATGTCGGCGAGCAGGTCAAGCTCGGTTTCCAGGTAGACGCGGCAGTTCTCTCGCTCCTCGGTGGTCGGCTTGTTGGCGGGCGGCGCACATCGCACCGTGGCGGAGACGAACGCGTTGCGCAGCCGGAGGCCGTCTCCCCGGTGGGCGCTCGCGGCCTGGTTGGCCAGACCCGCCCGGTGCAGGGCGCCGAAAAGGAAGCTGCCGGAGCGGTCGCCGGTGAACACCCGTCCCGTGCGGTTGCCGCCGTGCGCCGCCGGCGCCAGACCGACGATCAGAATCCGAGCCGCCGCGTCGCCGAAGCCGGGCACCGGACGCCCCCAATAGGTCTCGGAGCGATAGGCCGCGCGCTTTTCACGCGCGGTCTGCTCGCGCCAGGCCACCAGCCGCGGGCAGCGCCGGCAGTCGGCGATCTGCTGTTCGAGCTCGGTGAGCGCGGCGACCCGCGCCTCATCCCGGCGGCGCGACTCCCCGACCATCCTGCGTGAGGCTTTCGCGCTGTACGCGTTCCAGGAACGGCCGCATGCAGGCGACCACCTGTTCGGGCACTTCCTCTTGGGGCACGTGGCCGGCGTCTTCGAGGATCACGGGTTCGGCGTCCTTGAAACTTGCCGCCAGGGCCAGGGCCTGACCGCGTCCGGCCAGCCGATCCGCGGCGCCCCAGATCAGGAGCACCGGGCACTGCACCTGGCCGATCGACGCCTGCGCCGGCGCCGGATCGACGCCGGCCAGGAGCGCGGGAAGCGCCTCCAGGAACCCCGGCGCGCCGTAGGGCAGGTACTGCCGGTCCACCGTCGCGCGGTCCACGCTCAGTGGATGCCGTCGACCGATCATGTTGCCCAACCGCACGTACCATCGCTGCGCGCTCAGGGTGCGCAGGACGATCCCCGAGGCGCCCGGCAGCTGCCGGCTGAGCCAGATGCCCAGGCGAACCCCGGGCCCGGCGACCAGGAATGGATCGACCAGCACCAGCCCCGCCACCCGGTCGGGATTCCGCGCGGCCAGGGCGACGGCGGGCTGCCCGGCGGCCGAGCTGCCCACGATGACCACGCGCTCAAGGCCCTCGGCGCGGAGCAACTCGCCCAGCCGCTCGGCCTGCGCGTGAGCGCCGTAGTCCGCCGTGGCCGGCTTGTCCGAAAGCCCGTGCCCCAGCAAATCCACCCAGTGCACCCGATGGGTCTCCGCCAGCGGCGGGGTGATGAACTCCCAGGTGCTGACATTGCCGCCGAATCCCGGCATCATCACCAGGTCGGGTCCGGCGCCGACCGCGCGGTGGTAGAGCCGCCCTTCCGATACCGGCCGCAGCGTCCCGCCGTCCAGGTGGGCTTCCACGTCAAACGGCGGCGGCCGCCCGCGCGTCGCCGCCCACGCGCCGCCCGCCAGCGCGGCCAGCCAGGCTAGTCGGGACCAGGACGACATGCATCTGCCTCGGAGATACCCCGTGCTAGTATGGCAACGAACGCAATAACCCTTTCGGCGCGGCCGTTTGCGGCGAGCCGTGCAAACCCAGTGGGAAGGGCCCTTTGGTACGCGACTACGCGCTCGTGGTCATCTATGGCGTCGAGCGCATCCCTACTCTGACCTCGAGTCACATTGACACCGTGGCCGATCACATCAGCGGCGCGGGTGGCGAGGTCAACAGCGTCAACAGCTGGGGCAAGCGCAAGCTTGCCTACTCCATTCAAGACGAGCGCGAAGGGCACTATGTGCTGCTGGAGTTCTCCGCCGATCCGTCGCGCATTCAGAACCTCGAGCAGTCGCTGCGCATCAACGAGGACGTGATGCGATTCCTGGTTGCGCGTCAAGAGTTTGACATCTCGCCGGCGCTGGCCGTTGAGAGCGAAAGCCGGAGATGAATGAGGATGGCGGCGGACGGCGCGGTCGGTCACGCGGGCTCAATAAGGTGCAGATCATCGGCAATCTTGGCCGCGACCCCGAGCTGCGCTTCACGCAGGACGGCACGCCGGTGGCCAACTTCACCGTTGCCGTCAACGAGTCGTGGCGCAGCCAAGGTGGTGAGCAGCGTGAGCGCACCGAGTGGTTTCGGGTGGTCGCGTGGAGGGGGAATGCCGAGGTCGCCAATCAGTACCTGCGGCGTGGAAACCGAGTCTTCATCGAAGGCCGCCTCCAGACGCGCGAGTGGCAGGACCGCGAGGGCAACGACCGCACCACGACCGAGCTTGTCGTGCGCGACATGATCATGCTCGGCGGCCGGCAAGACGATGCCGACGGACCGCCGCGCGACGACGGCGGCGGGGACCGGCGCGACGCTCGCGGCCAACAGCCCCAGGGCGGTCGCCCGGACTCGGATGACTCGATCACCGCCGACGATCTCCCCTTCTGAGATCTCTGTGTTTCACCGTGAGGTTGCATGACTGACCAGAGTTCCGGCGCTCCGAGCGAGGGCGCTCCGGCTTCAGCTCGACAGGTCCGCGAAGCCGCCCGACCGACGACGCCCGACACCCGCTCGGGCGGCGGCGGCGGCGGTGGCGGCGGCGGCGGACGCGGCGGGCGGTCGCGGCGGGGCGGGCGAGGCTTTCGCCGACGCGCGTGCTATTTCTGCGAGACGCGGGAGCCGATCGACTTCAAGAACGCCCAGCTTCTGCGCCGATTCATCGCCGACTCCGGTCGAATCGAGACGCGCCGCAAGACGTCGACGTGCGCGCGTCACCAGCGTGAGTTGGCTCGCGCCATCAAGCGTGCGCGCTACCTCGCCCTGCTGCCGTACGTCGTGCGTCGCCGCCTGCACGCGTAGCGCCTAATCGCAGGCGCCGCATGGCACCGCGCACCCATGCACAGCGGCGCCGTGCCGAGCGCGACCGCCGGCGGGCGCAGCGCCGCCCCCGCACCGCGACGATCGGCTGGCGCGACCTCATGGTCGCCGTGCGCGACTGGCGCATGCTCAGCCGTCCCCAGCGCACGGCCGCCGCGGCGAAGTGGTTGACGCTCCTGGCCGGCCTGGCCGCCGCCGTCGTGCTCAGCCTCGTCGGGAGCGCCTTCTACTCGGAATACGGCGCGCTGCCGAACTCGGCCGTGGCCACGGTTGGGTCCGAACCGATCACGGCAACCGAATATCGCGACTTCTTGTCCTTCCGCCGCTATGAGTTGCA
>DAOUHO010000114.1:0-28516 GCA_034428595.1 Chloroflexota bacterium
ATGCGCACCATGTGCGTGCGGTTGTTGCCGGCGTAGCTGATCGCGTTCGGCGCCCACGTCGATCCGGATGTCGTGGTCGGCGCGTTCAGGCGCTTGTAGCTGTTGACCGTCGGGTTGGTGATGGCGCACAGCGCCGGCGCCGCGTGCAGCACGCCGCCCAGGAAGTGATAGGCCGTCGCCGAAAGGCCCATCTCCTCGGATTCGTCCAGGAATACATTGGTGTCGCCCGCGGCGTCCCACAGGGAGAAGTGGACGTGGCAGCCGCTTCCGGTGAGCTGGGTGAACGGCTTGGGCATGAAGGTGGCGCGCAAGCCGTGCCTCTCGGCCAGGTGGCGGACCATGAACTTGAAGAACGCGTGCCGGTCGGCGGTGGTGAGCGCGTCGCTGTAGGTCCAGTTCATCTCGAACTGCCCGTTCGCGTCCTCGTGGTCGTTCTGATACGGCCCCCAGCCGAGCTCGTTCATCACGTCGCAGATTTCTCGGATGAGCTCGTAGCGCCGCAGCAGCGCCATCTGGTCGTAGCAGGGCTTGTCCTGGGTGTCCTGACCGTCGGCGATGTCCGAGCCGTCCGCTTCCAGGATGAAGAACTCGCTCTCGACGCCCGACTTCATCTGGAAGCCACGGGCCTTGGCGGCCTCGATCGTTCGGTTCAGCACCACGCGCGGCGCATGACCCACGGGCTCGTCATTCATCACCAGGTTGGTCGCGACCCAGCCAAGCTCAGGCTGCCAGGGAAGCTGGATCAAGCTGGCCGGATCGGGCACCGCCCAGAGGTCGGGATCGGCCGGGGTCATGTCCAGGTGGGCGGCGAACCCGGCGAAGCCGGCGCCCTCGTCCTGCATCTCCTCGACGGCATGGGCCGGCACGAGCTTGGAGCGCATGACGCCGAACAGGTCGGTGAAGCTGAAGAGCAGATATTTCATGCCCTTGTCGCGAACCATGGCCGCCAGATCGTGGTCCATTCGATGCTCCATCTCGGTAAACGCGCCGGGTCCGATATCGGGGCTTACGGTAGCGCGAAATGCAGGCCGGGTGCCGGGCGCTTGGACCGAGTGCGGCTAGTCGGAGTCTCCGAGTCCCGGGATCCAGCTCGTGCCCGCCAGCGGCACGCGCGCCATCGCCGCGGCCTCGGGCGTCAGCGCCACGAGGTCCTCCGGCTCGAGATTGAGCAGGTGCGACTTGCCGCAGGCTCGACCCAGCGTCTGCGCTTCCAGGACCAGGGTCGACAGGTAGTTGCGCACCCGCCGCGCCGCGGCCTTGGGTTCCAGCCGCGCTTCCAGCTCCGGATCCTGCGTCGTGACTCCCACGGGACAGCGGCCGGTCTGGCAGTGGTGACAGTAGCCGGGGGCGGTGCCCAGGGCCGCATAGTCCTCCAGATACAGCGGGCGGTTGCAGTTCAACGCGATGAGCGCGGCGACGCCGATGGATACGGCGTCCGCGCCCAGGGCAAGCGCCTTGGCCACGTCGGCCCCGCTGCGAATCCCGCCCGACACCACCAGCTGCACCTTGCGATGCATGCCCAGCTCCTGCAGCGTGTCGGTGGCCTGACGCACTGCCGGCAGGGTCGGGATGCCCACGTGCTCGATAAAGATGTCCTGCGTTGCGCCCGTGCCGCCCTGCATGCCGTCCAGGACGATCACGTCCGCGCCGGCCTTTACGGCCAGCTGGACGTCGTACTGCACGCGCGTGGCGGCCATCTTCACGTAGATCGGCTTTTGCCAGTCGGTGATCTCGCGCAGCTCGCGAATCTTGATGGTCAGGTCGTCGGGGCCGGTCCAGTCGGGGTGGCGGCTGGCGCTGCGCTGGTCGATGCCCGGCGGCAGCGTGCGCATCTCGGCGACGCGGTCGCTCACTTTCAGCCCCAGCAGCATGCCGCCGCCGCCGGGCTTGGCGCCCTGGCCCACGACGATCTCGATGGCGTCGGCGCGGCGCAGGTCGTCGGGATTGAGCCCGTAACGGGACGGCAGGACCTGGTAGACGAGCGTCTTCGACGCGACGCGCTCCTCATCGGTCATGCCGCCGTCGCCGGTGGTGGTGCTGGTGCCCATTTCGGTGGCGGCCATGCCAAGCGCCTCCTTGGCGTTGGCGCTCAGCGAACCGAAGCTCATGCCGGCGATGGTGACGGGGATCTTGAGCTCGATCGGCTGCTTGGCAAAGCGCGTGCCCAGGGTCACGTTGGTGTCGCACCGCTCGCGATAGCCTTCCAGCGGGTACCGCGACAGCGAGGCGCCCAGCAAGAGCAGGTCATCAAAGGTGGGAACCCGCCGCTTGGCGCCCCAGCCGCGAATCTCGTAGAGCCCCTCCGACGCCGCGCGTTGAATCTCGGCAATCGTCTCGGGCGGAAACGTCGCGGACTCGCGAAGGTCGGGGGTATCCGGCGGTTCGGGCATCAGTAGGCGCCTGCGTGGTCCACGTGGAAGTTATAGAGCGTGCGGGCCGAGCCGTAGCGGCGAAACGACCCGGCGTCGGCGTCTATGCCGGCGCGGCACAGCAGCTCGGCGAGGCGGCGGCGGTGGTCGTCGGTCATGTCCTTCTCGACGCAGTCCGCGCCCAGCCCTCCGACCGATCCGGCGACGTACAGCTCGGCTTCGTAGATCGAGTCGCCGAGGCCGGCGCCGGCATCTCCGCATACGACCAGGCGGCCCGCCTGCGCCATGAACGCGCTCATGTGGCCGACGGAACCGCCCACGACGATGTCGCCGCCCTTGAGGGAGATGCCGCAGCGGGAGCTGGCGTCGCCTTCGATCACCAGCAGACCGCCGTGCGCCGAGGCCCCGGCCCCCTGGCTGGCGTTGCCGGTGACACGCACCGTGCCGGACATCATGTTCTCGGCCAGACCCGGTCCGGCGTGTCCGTGAACCGTAACGTCGGCGTGCTGATTCATGCCGGCGCAGTAGTAGCCGACGTGCCCCTCGACGACCACGGTCAACGGCGCGGTGAGGCCCACGGCTATGGAGTGACGCCCATCGGGCCCGACGATGCGCCACGGGGTTCGCTCGTCGTCGCCGTTCAAATCGTGCAGGCGTTGATTCAGCTCGCGGATGTCAACGCGGTTGAGATCGACGGTGATCATCCGGTCAGTTGCGCGACCAGGCGTAGACGGTCGCCGGCGCCGGCTCCCAGATTTGCGCGCCCGCTGCCCCAGGCAAATGGGCGATGGAGCGGTACTCGGACGCCATGGCCACCCACTGGTCGGTCTCGGCCAGCACCGCGGGCTTGCAGGCGATCCCGTCGCGAAGCACGGCAAAGCCATCGCGGGTACCGATGGCAAAGGTGAAGAAGCCGTCGAGGTCTTCCAGGCTAGATTCGAGCGCCTCTTCCAACGATGCCCCCTCGGCCATGCGATGCGTGAGGTAGCCGGCGGCGACTTCGCTGTCGTTGTCGGTCTGAAACGTCATGCCGTGGCGCTCGAGCTCGCGGCGCAGCCGGTTGTGGTTTGAGAGCGAGCCGTTGTGCACCAGGCACAGGTCGCGCCCGGTCGAGAAGGGATGCGAATGCTCGGTGGTCACGGCGCTCTCGGTGGCCATGCGGGTGTGCGCCAGAGCGTGCGAGCCGGTCAACTGACGGATCCCGTAGCTCCCGGCCACGTCGTCGGGCAGGCCTTTTTCCTTGTAGATCTCGATTTCGGCGCCGACGCTGGTGATGCGCACGTCCGGGTGATGGCGTCGAAGCCAGGCGCGCGCTTCGGCTTCCGCGGCGTTGACCACGATGACGGCATGCGTCACGCGCACGTGCAGATCGACGCGTCCGGCGAAGGCAGAGCCCAGGCCCTCGCCGACCCCCTCCCAGTCAAAGCCGGTGTCGGGGTGGTAGAGCGTCAGCTTGAGCGCGCCGTCGGGGGCGGGGTCGTGGTAAATCGCGAATCCGGCGCTGTCGGGACCGCGGTCGGCCATGGCCACGAGCATGGGCTCGAGCCACTCGCCCAGCGAAGGCTCTAGCGATTCCTGCTTGAGGAACAGTCCGACGATGCCGCACATGTGGCGATGGTCCCGATCAGCCCTGGCCCGGATGGGCCGACGCGCAACCCGCGATGCTACTTGAATTCACCAGCCAGCGCGTGCAGTGCGCGCAGCCCCACGGGCTTGCCGCCAAGGTCCTGCATCGCGTCGAGGAGCGAGGTCCAGGCGTACTCGGCCGACGCGCAGTCTCCAAGCAGGTGGAACAGCGGGCTTGCTCCGGCGTCTATTCGCACGATGACCGCGCTGAGGCGGGCGAGCGACGTCTGTGCCACCGAACCGACGGGGAATGCCGACTCGCGCATGTCCACGCCGCACAGCTTGGCCAGACAGCCGGCGGCCGACGCGCCCGTGAGCGCGAACCAGAACAATCCGTCAAAGCGCGGCAGTGGATAGGCGCGGGCGCGGTGGGCGTCCGCCGCGCCCGCTTCGAGGCGGGAGCAGAGGCTGTCGGCGCCCTGAATGGCCCCGAGCACCAGCACCTCGGTCCATGACCGCGTGACCGCGATCGCGCCGTCCGGCTGCGCGCGAGCCTGGTTGGGTTCGTCCGGAAGCTCGACGCCCTGCGCGGTCAGCCACTCGCGGGCGCCGGGTCCCCGGAATCCGACGCGCGGCAGCGGCGAGAGGTCGGCCAAACCCAGACTTTGGGCCGCGGCGATCTCCGCGTCGGGATCGCCGAAGTCGGTCACGACGGTCACTCCGGCGTGCTCGCCAAACCTGCCTCCGGCGGATCGCACGGCGTCATCGATCGGGCTGCGTGGGGCGATCACGGCTACATGGCCTGCCGGGTGTTGTCGGGGTCGTAAAACGGCAGCCGCGCGACCTCGGCCTCGACCAGCCGTCCCCGCGCCGCCTTGATTGTGATGGCGCTTCCAACCTCGGCCTGATCAGGCGCCACGTAGGCCAGTCCGATGGCCTGATCGAGCACCGGGGACCAGGCCGACGATGTGACTCGACCGGTGATCTCGCCGTCCCGGACGACAAGGTGACCTTCCTCGGGAACCGACGCGTTGCGGTCGGGCACGGCGTAGCCCACGAGCTGCCGCGAAAGGCCCTTCTCACGCAGGATCTCAATGGACCGCTTGCCGATGTAGAAGGGCTTGCGGCGGCCCAAGGCCCAACCCAAACCGGCCTCGTGCGGATGGGTGAGGCCGTCGGTGTCCTGGGTGACGATCACGTGGCCCTTCTCAAGCCGCAGCACGCGCTGAGCCTCCACACCGAACGGGCGGATGCCGTACTCGCGGCCGGCGTCGATCATCGCCTCCCACAGCCCCAGGCTTTGGGACGCGGCCGGGTGAATCTCGTAGCCCAGCTCCCCCACGAATCCGATCCGCAGCAGGCGAACGTCAACGCCCGCCAGCGTGCCGGTGCGCGCGGCGAGATAGGGACATGCCTCGGGCGAGAGGTCGATATCGGTCCCCAGCGTCTCCAGGACGCGGCGGGCCCTCGGTCCGGCGATGTTGATGGCGCCGTAGGCCGGCGTGACGTCGGCGATATCGATGTCGAGCTGCCATTGCGCCTGGTACCACAGCAGCAGGGGATAGAGCTGCTCCGCACCGGACGTGCTGGCCGTGACGTAGTAGTGGTCGGGTCCCAGTCTCGCCGCCACGCCGTCATCCACGACGACGCCTTGCTCGTCGGTCAGCAGGGCGTAGCGGGTGCGACCCACCCGCAGGCGACGGAACGATGGCGTGTAGGCGCGCTCGAGGAACTCCAGCGCGTCAGGTCCGCGAATGTCCAATCCGCCCAGCGTGGAGACATCGATCAGTCCCACCGCACGGCGAACCGCCAAGACCTCGTCGGCGATCGCGTCCGTTCGCTGGTCGGGACGCCCGTAGTAGGCGGGACGCATCCAGAGGCCGGCGGTCATCATGTGGGCGCCCGCGTCGACGTGCCAGCCGTGCATCGGCGTGCGCCGGACCGGCTGAAAGCCGCGGCCGGCGAACAGACCGAAGCGCGTGGGGAAGGCCGGCGGGCGGTTGGTGGTGGCGCCGACTTCAGCCGAGGTGGTTTCGCGAGCCGCTGCCGTGACGGCGGCGGTGGCGATGGCCGAGAGGCGCCCCTGGCTCGGGCCCATGCCAACGGTGGAGTAGCGCTTGAGCAGCTCGATGTCCTCGTAGCCCTCCGCCAGGGCGTCTTCGATTTCGCGCACGGTCACGTCCTCGTCGAGGTCGACGAACTCGTGGCCGTCCGGGTGCGGGAACAGCGGCCAGGAGGGGGCAGAGGCGTCGGAGTTGGGAATCTCGGGAATTGCGGACGTCGCGGCCGCCGCATCGGCAATACCTGCCGCGGCCGCCAGGCCGGCCTGTTCACCCTGCGCCAGAGCCAGCTCCACGGTCGATGCTCCGGCAACGGCTCCGGCGGCGAATGCGTGAGCCGGCAGCGATTCCAGACGCGGCACGGCCTCGCGCTCGCCCGGCCGGAACTTGGCGCCGGCCTGTGCCAACAGGCCTCCGGCGGGCGCTACGCCCGCGGCAACCACGAGCACGTCGCAGTCAATCGACTCCCCGTCGGCGGCGCATGCGCCGGGTCCAGTAACGCGTGTGACCAGCGCGCCGCCGATCTGCAAGCGCTGCGGATCGCGCCGGGCCTCGCGCACGGTGTGGCCGGGCAGAATTCGATGACCGCGCGCTTCGGCTTCGGAGGCCATTGGGCCGGCCCGTGGATCGAGGCGGCAGTCGACCACGGCGGCCACGTCGGTTCCGTTCTCGGCCAGATCCAGCGCCGCCGCATATCCCTCATCGCCGGCCGTCAGCACCACGGCGCGGCGGCCAGGTCGCACGCCGTGGTGCCAGATCAGTCGCTGCGCCGCCGTGGCCGACACGATGCCCGGCAGGTCGTTGTTGCGGAACACGGCCGGCTGGCTGGTACCTCCGGTGCAGGCGATCACGGCCTTGGCGCGCACCTTGTGCAGGCGATTGCCCTGCGCCACGGCCAGCCAGTTGTCGGAATACCACCCGATGCAGGTCGCGGAGGTCATCACCCGCACCGACGGCAGCGCCTGAACGCGCCCGCCTAAATCATCGAGGGTGTCGTCGCCCGGTTCCAGCCGCCCGTAGGTGAGCCATCCGCCCAGCTCGGGCTCGCGCTCGACGAGCAGCACGTCCATCCCGCGGGCGCCGCACGCGGCGGCGGCGGCCAGGCCAGCCGCGCCGCCCCCGACGATCGCGACATCGCAGTGGGCATACGCCTTGTCGAAGGACTCGGGCCTCCAGCTTGGATCGACCCGGCCCAGGCCGGCCGTGCGGCGGATGATTTTCTCCCACCAGTTCCAGACGCCGCGCGGCTTGTAGAAGGCCTTGTAGTAGAACCCCACGGGCAAGAAGCGCTCGAAGCGCCCCAGCAGCGCCGCCCAATCTCGTTCGAGGCCGCCGAAGGTGTTCTGCGCGTGCACCCGCATGCCGGGCTCGATGATTCGCGTGTCGGCGTGCACGTTAGGCTCGGTTTCGAGTTGGACCAGGGAGCCGGCCTCGTCGCCGGCGAAGCCAAACGACCCCCGCGGCCGATGCAGCTTGAAGGAGCGCGACAGACACCACACGCCGTTCGCGGCCAGCGCGCTGGCGACGGTGTCGCCGGCGTAGCCGGAGTAGGCGCCCCCCTCGAATTCGAACGTGACCGGCTGCGCACGGTCGATCCGGCTGCCGGCCGGAGGCGGCAGGCGTTCCCGCATCACGGTTGGTCCGACTGTGCGTTGGCCCCGAACAGCTCGCGCGGCAGGAACGTGCGCACGATCTCATCAGTGACCGTGTCACGGTCCGCGATGAACCAGAAACTCGTGGGCACGTGAAACCACCACTCGCGCACGATTCCGGCGGCGTTGTCGTGCAGGAAGAGGTGGTCGGCCCAGGCTTCGGCGTCGGCGCGGCCTGGATCGGGCGGCGTCACAACCTCGCCAGCGCACGTGAATTCCTGGATGTTTCGCGGCCCGTTGAGCGGGCAGGGCATGATCTTCATGCGCGCACCTAGTGGCCCACCGACGCGGCGCCCTTTTCGCCGACCTGCTCAAACTCGGCGAAGCGGCTGAGCCGAAACGGCTGCAAGAGGTTCGGGGTGCGCCCGGTGGCGATGAGTTCCGCCATCCGCTTGCCGCAGACGGGCGTGGCCTTAAACCCCCAGGTGCCCCAGCCCGCGTCGATGTAGAGATTCTCGACCGGCGTGACGCCCATCACCGGGCTGAAGTCGGGCGTCATGTCGCACATGCCGGCCCACTGGCGCAGCATCTTGACGTTGGCGAGGAAGGGAAACAGCTCGAGCACCGGCAGCAGCGTGCCCTCGGCGAACTCCAGCGTCGACCGGTTGGCGTAGAGCCCGTAGGGATCGGTGGCGCCGCCGATGACCACTTCGCCCCGCGCCGACTGCCAGATATAGACGTGCAGGCTGCCCGACACCACTATCGGATCGAGCCAGGGCTTGAGCGGCAGCGATACGCAGGCCTGCAGCGGCACGGTGTGGATCGGCAGGCGAAAGCCAGCCATGGCCGCGACGAGCGAGCTTTGCCCGGCCACCGCCTGGAGCACACGGTTGCAGCGGACCGGGCCGCGGGAGGTCTGGACGCCGGTCGCGCGACCGCTCTCGACCTGAATTCCGGTGACTTCGGTGTTGGAATGCAACTCGACGCCGCGCGCGGCGGCGCGCGCGGCGTAGGCCCACACGACCGCGTCGTGCCGGGCGGTGGCGCCGGGCGGGTGATACAGCGCCGCCAGCACAGGGTGCCGCACGTCGGACGAAAGATCGAGGCCGGGAGCCAGCTTGGCGATTTCGTCGGGGAAGATCAGCTCTGAATCGACGCCGAAGTGCTTGTTGACCTCGGCGCGCCAGCGCATGGTCCGGATGGCCGAGTCGGCGTGGGCCAACGTGAGATGGCCGCGCTCGGAATACTGCAGGTTGAAGTCGAGCTCGTTGCTCAGCCCGCGCCAGAGGTCCAGGGACTCGGCGTAGAACTGCACGCCTTCCTCGGTCAGATAGTTGGCCCGCACGATGGCGGTGTTTCGTCCCGTGTTGCCGCCGCCGAGATAGCCCTTGTCGAGCACCGCAACGTCGGTGATGCCGTGCTCGGTCGCCAGGTAGTACGCCGCAGCGAGCCCGTGGCCGCCGCCGCCGATGATCACGGTGTCGTAGGCGCGCTTGAGCTCCGGACGGGGCGGGAGAAACCGTTCAGGCGGGCGGCGCGGTCGCAGTCCGTGTTTCAGCAAGCCGAGCGGCATGGCTAAACGACGTTGTCCGGTGCGACGGGGAACCGCCCATCAAATCGCGCTTGAGACACGGCAGGGAATCGCAACCGGCCGAATACCGCATCCTGCTGAAGGCGCCCGATGATATCGCGCTCCCAGTGCGGCGGCGCTGACAGGCATAATCAGGTGCCGGCCTCGCGATGTGCGGGAACGGCAAGCAACGCGCCGCGCGTTCGCGTGAAGTGCCGACCGGCGCCAGGCACGTGAGTTGGGGCGCGGATAGAGAGGGCCAGGCCGTGGCCATGATCGGTCGATTCGTCCGCAGCGTGCCGAAGTTCTACTTGGGGCTGATCGCGCTGATCGTGGTTATCGCGGTCGTGATCGCCGTAGTCGTGGTCGCCCAAGGTCCCGGCGAGGCTTCAGACGCGGCCGACGCTACGCCCGTGCCGACGGTCGCCGCCCGGGCCGCCGTTCGCACACCGGCCGCGACGCCTACCGCCCGGCCGGCCACACCGGCGGCGCAAACGCCGAGCACCGAGTCCACCGCGACCGACGCGGCCACGCTTGCCGCCACACCAACCGTGGCGATCTACGCGGAGGTGCGCGCGGAGGCGCGGGTCGAGGTCGAGCAGCAGGTGGCGGTCTCACGCACCGGGCTGCCGACGGCCGGCGACACTCTGGTCGACGCCACGGGATTCGAAGTGACGTTGATTGGGGTAGCCAACCTTGCCGAGTTGAAGCAGTTCACCGGCTCGCCGTTCCAGCCGAAGAACGGCGTCTTCAAGCTCGTGAACATGCACTTCAAGAACGGGTCGTCGTCGTTCATCACGATTGCCAAGGCCAACATCGTCCTGATCAAGCCTGACGGCAGCGAGATTGCCGTGAGCAACCTGGGAACAAACGCGCTTACGGGGATGGTGCCCGACATCGAACGTGGCCGCCCGCTCTATCTGATCGAGAGTCTGCCCGCCGGCAAGGAAGCGAATGTGAGCGTCGTCTTCGACGTGCCGCCCGATCTGACCGGACTCGAGATCGAGATCGAGGGCTTCCTGTT
Organism: Chloroflexota bacterium; assembly: GCA_034428595.1. GTDB lineage: Bacteria > Chloroflexota > UBA11872 > UBA11872 > UBA11872 > JAJECS01. Next base: position 10,182 of record DAOUHO010000114.1, read on the forward strand.
CGAGGTGCCGGACCCCGCGTAGCCGCCGCGCGCTAAGCTCGCCGCATCCGGCGCGAGCGAACGGGCCGCACGATGAACGCACCGCACGACGATCTCGACCTGCGCGTCGCCGAGTATCGGATCAACGGCTTCACCGTGTTGGAGAACGCGCTCCCGGTGGATCTGGTGGATGCGCTCCACGCAGCGTTCATGCCCCTGCTGGAAGCCGTGCGCGCGCGCAACTCGCGGGAGCTCTCGGGCGACCTCGCGACCGGCCGCGGACGACTCGGCTATCCCAACCGCTACACGGTCGACCTGCCGTGGCAAATGCCCTTTTCCGATCCCGCCGTCTACGAGCACCCCACCGTGCTGGCGTTCATGGATCGCTATTGGGGCGAGTCGGACTACCAGCTCACGGGCTACACGTCGAACAACCCCTATCCCGACAGCACCTACCAGCGCTGGCATCGCGACATGGCGCTCACGACGCCGCACATCGGCATCCAGACCTGCGACACGGTGAGCGCCAAGATCCCGCTGGTCGACACCTTCGAGGAAAACGGCAGCTTCGAGATCCTGCCGGGCACGCAGTATCTGGCCGATCCCAGCCTGCAAGCCCGCTACAACGACGTGCTCGAGGCGGGGGACTTCCGTCCCAGACGGCTCAACCTCAAGAAAGGCTCGATCTGGATGCAGGACCCGCGCCCGCTGCACCGCGGCACGCCCAACCGGTCCGACCACGCGCGCCCCGAGCTGTGCCTGGTCTACACGCGCCCCTGGTACTACTCAGGCCACTGGGTCGAGATGACCAGCGCCCAATTCGAGCAGGCCTCGGAGCGGGGCAAGGAGCTGCTGGCGTCGGCGCGGATAGTCGACGGTACGCCGGGCTAGGCAGGATCAAGCACCACGACTCCGCGCTGTTTACCCGAGCGCTGGGCGGCGCATCCGCATTCCGCGTGCACCGTCCCTATGGAAACATCCGGTAGATATCGCGCCGATGCAGAAATCTGACAAGTATGACCGCATCGCCCTCCAGCGCGAGGCCCAAGCGATATTCTCCAATCCTGATCCGGTAGTAGCGCCCCGCTCTCGAACTGAGCCTGACGGCGCCCGCGATGTCGGCGATGGTTGCCGCCGCTTCAAGATCCCCCAGGGCTCGCTCGACCCTGCGGCTTAGCTCCGCGTTGCCTACCCGTCGCAGGTCGCGAACGAAGCTGGCCCTATACTCAAGCTCCATCCCAGCCCTGCAGCGACTCCAAGACCCGCTGCTTGCTGACAGGTTTGGTCGATAGACCCTCGGCTATAGCCCGCGCCAGCGCGGCATCCTCGGCCTCGTCATGCACCGGGTCTTGCAGGGTTATGAGGAACTCCTGGCCTTCCGCGACATCAAGCGGTTCCAGGGGGACAATGGCGCCATCCGTGAACCTGGCCCTGACCGTCTGGACCATCGCGCTGTCTCCCGGATCGGCACCAATGCCATAGGGAGGCTAGCAAATGCTGCGTCGCGGCACGCCCAACCGGTCCGACCACGCCCGCCCGGAGCTATGCCTGGTCTACACGCGCCCGTGGTATTACTCGGGCCGCTGGGTCGAGATGACCAGCGCCCAGTTCGATGAGCTTTCGGATCGGGGCAAGGAGTTGTTGGTGTCCGCGCGGATTAAGGACGGCGGGGTCGGGATAGACCGGAACTAAGCAGCGCCCCCTCCGGGCTGCTCACCGGGACGCCGAGCGGCGCGTCCGCATGCCACGCAGATGGGCTGTGCCATGACTTACCCTCCCGACGATGCCGTTGACCAGCGGGCCAGTCAGGATGCGATGAACGGTCGTGTGAGGATTGCCCAGGATGAGCGCCAGTTCCGCCGAATCAACGAACGGCATCCGGCTGAGGGCGTCGAACATCTGTTGGTCAGAGAAGGCCATGTGTCGAACTCATCGAAGGTTTAGAAGTGCCTGACTGCCTCGCTTGGCGATGCCGAAGCCAACTGCTTGAAGTCCGATGACAGGGAACGTGGGACTAAGAGCTCGGCTCGAACACCAGCTCCGGCACCACCACTTCCCAAGCATCGCACTGAAGGCCGTCCTGGTATTGCGGTTCAGAGCGCTCCCGGTCCCATGTGACGACGGCCAGGACCGTGGCAAACGTGCAACGCACACCGTTGGGGGCCTCGAAACCACGAGCGAGTAGTCCAACGACCGTCCCTTTGCGATCAAGAAGCTCCCAGCGATCCGAGCCGTTTCGCACCTCCAGCCTGTCGCCGGGCGAGAGAGAGGCAATGGCTCGATGCACGGGATGATCATGTCGCTTGTACCCCGCGAAGCTGAGAAAGACGGCACGCAGGCTGAGCCGCCGATAACGGCGAGCCAGTTCCGGGACCGCCGCCGGAAGTTCGGTGGGCGCTTGGCGGAGCAACACCGAAGAACTGCCCCGTAAGGCGTTTTGGAGCGGGTGCGATCCCGAAAAGCGCGCCAGGGCAAGCGTCTCCCGGGCGCGGGTCATGGCAACGTAGTACAGACGGCGCGCGGCATCGGCGTCCTCACCACGTCCCACGCGGTCCCAGCCTCCGTCCAGCACGACCACGTGGTCGAACTCCAAGCCCTTGGCGCGATGAGAGGTCAACAACATAAGCCCACGCTGGCGGCGACGCACCTCCCGTGCCCACTCGGCCAGCCATTCGACGAAGTGACTCACCGACGTTTCCGCGCCGCCGGTCTCTAACTGGAATTCGTCCATGGCCTCACCCAGCAGGTCGGTCCAAGGGCCTGAGGGTTGCCCAACCAGCCAGTCGTTTAGCTCCGCGCTCGTTACCAACGTTGGGTCTTGGCTGCGAACCCAATTCACCAGCGCCTGGGTCTCCCGCAGATGCCAGACTCCCGAGAACTCCTCGTTCGCCATCTGCACTGGAATCCCCTCAATCTCGCAGAGGCTGCGCACCGGGTCCAGGTAGCTCCACTCACGAGCCACCACCGCGCAGGTGGACCAATCCCAACTCGGCGTGAGTCCTGACAACCGCTTCAACTCGGCTACCGCCACCTGAGCCTGTGTGATGGGATCGTCTCCCGCCGGCAGGATCTGCACTCGACCCCGGGCGACCGGATCACGTTCAGCCCATAAACCACCTGGAGAGTCCTTCTCCCGTGCACGATTGACGTGGATTGGATGACCGGTCTTCATCCTCTGCCGGGCAGGCTCGATTACGGCGTTGGCGGCCGTGACGATATGGCCGGTTGAGCGGTAGTTGTCGGTGAGATAGGCAGGCCTGACCCCATAGTCCGCCTGGAAACGTCGGATGAACTCCACCGACGAACCGCTGAAGGCGTAGATATTCTGATCATCGTCACCCACTGCGAAGAGGCTGATCCTGTCGTCTTCCTCAGTGAGCGTTCTGCCTGCCAGAGCGGAGATCAGCTCGTACTGGTCTAGACCGATGTCCTGGTACTCATCCACCAGTATCCAGCGGAAGCCGGTCAACAATCGGAATCGATACTCGTCGGCTTCGTCGGGCGGCAGTCCCTCCCCCCGCAGTAGTGCCACCGCCTGCTCGAGAATCTCCTGGAATTCGCCGTCGTCGAGTCGATTTGCCCGCCCCGAGAAGCTTGCGCCGACCAGCCGCATGGCCAGCGCGTGGCAGGTGAGCACCATCACGCCTTTGGCATCGTCGCCTATGAGATCCGCGAGGCGTCGGCGTATTTCGACCGCTGCGTGCCTGTTGTAGGCAAGGGCCAGGATGCCGCGAGGGTTCTCGCGCTTGGCGCGAACCAGGTAGGCGATACGGTGCACCAGCACCCGCGTCTTGCCGGAGCCCGGGCCTGCCAGCACTAGCACGTTCGTCTGCTCCCGCTCGTCTGCAACGATGCGGCGCTGGATTGGATTGTTCAAGCTGTCGACGATTGCTCGCCACGATTCGGGCGTGGTCTGGCGCGAGTTTTCCCGCTCTCTGTCAGGCAACCATCGGCGCAGAAACTCCGCTTTGCTATACGTGAAATAGTCCATGGCCAAACGCAGAGCGTCGGCCATGGAGCCAAGACCCTGCGCCGCATACTCGGCCATGACGTGGATTTGCAGCACCTGCTGGTCGTAGTGGAGCTTGAGGGGTGCGAAGTCGGCCTGGGCAAAGCGGCGTGATTCCGGCTTCAGACGGATGGTCATGGCTGGACGGAATACGGTCAGCCCCTTGTTCAGCCGAATGACTTCTTGCTCGTGCAGCCACAGAAGCGCACGGTCCATCAGCTTGGCGGGGTCCCTGACCTCGCTCTTGAGGATCAAGTCGGACTCGATAGCCCGCCGCAGCTTGCCTAGCGTCGTCTCGGCCAGCAAATCCGTGCCTCGCCTTCCCGGCGGCAGGCAGGCGAGCAGGTGGTCCAACAGACGACCTGCGGCCGCACGCCGCAGTTCGGCGGTCTTCTCCAACGCGTTCCACTCGCGTTGCAGCGTCACCTGCATGGTCTCCGCATCGCGCCCACGCACTCCCAGGCTTCCCCCGCCGCCGCCCTCGCCCCGCCCGTCGGCGGCAATGCTGCGGACGATGCGCCGCAGGAGTTCCGGCAGTGCGTGGGCATGGCCGTCGTCCTTCAACCGCTGGGTAGCGACGCGGAGATGCAGTGGAAACGTGTCGTCCTCTTGCATGTCCGGAGCCGTCTCTCGCAGCAGGTCGATAAGGCCCCGCTCGAGTTCCGCCGCCTGCTCGAAGCGACGCCGGGAGGAACGCTGCACCCCTGTATGGACGAAGGCTGTCAACACAGTGTCGTTGCTGGCGATGCCCAATCGCTCCATATCGTGGAGCGCGGCCCGCACCCCCTCAGGTGTCAGGCCCGATGCGGCCATCAACTCGTCGGTGGAGATGCCCTCGTCCGCATCAGCCTCGATGAGCGCCTCGGCTATGGTCAGCAGTTGGCGGCGGTCGGCATCCGCGATTCGCGCCTTTTCGAGCTTGGATCTCGCCTCTTCCACCGAACTCACCCGCAGGGAGGACGGGAACACCTGAATCCTGTTCTCCTCCCGGGTCAGCAGCACGGCTTCCTCCAGCCAGGCCACTGAGGTGCGCACCCGGGTGTCGTCGGTGGCGGAGTCTTGCTCGAATGCCTGCTCTTCATCCTCGCCCAGGATTTCGCCTGCGGTGGCTACCACCTCGCCGCCCAAGCGCTTCTTCCGGTCGAGATTCCGCAGCGCCCTCAGCACGCCGTGAATCTCGCGTCGCGTGAGCCGGGAACGGGCCGACATGCCGAATTGCCTCTCCACATCATCCGCTGTGTAGAGCAGCACGCAGCGCGCCCTCTGCTGGTCCCGTCCGGCGCGCCCCGCTTCCTGGAGGTAATTCTCCAAGGAACCTGGGATGTCGGCGTGGATTACGACCCGCACGTCCGGCTTGTCGATGCCCATGCCGAAGGCGTTCGTGGCGACGATGGCTCGCAGATCGCCGCGGATGAAACTTTCCTGGACATTCTTCTTGGTCTCCGGCAGCAATCCTGCATGGAAGTAGTTCGCATCCATCCCCTTTGCCTGCAAGAAGTCCGCCACCTCTTCGGCCTGCCGTTGCGTCGCGCAGTAGACGATGGCGCCGCCCGGCTCCGCCGTCGGCAGATCGGCCTCTATGACCTGATGAATGTCGGAGAACTGCCCCTCGCTACTCGTCTGCACCACCACGAATTCCAGATTGGTGCGCTGCGCGCCACCGTCGAAGATCTTCAGCTTGACGCCGAGTTCTTCCTGGAAGTAGTCCACGATTTCGGCCTTCACGTCGGGCTTGGCCGTCGCGGTCAGGCACAGCACCGGCGGCACAGGCTCTTGCCCCGCTCTCTCACGCATGAAGCGCCCCACGTAACGGTAGTCGGGCCGGAAGTCGTGGCCCCACTTGGAGAGACAGTGGACTTCGTCAAGCACCCAGGAGCCAATCTCGCGTTGATCGAGGACGCGGCGCACGGAGATGCTGCGAAGCTGCTCCGGCGCGATGATGAGGATGCTGGCGTCTCCCAGCCGCACCCGGTCCAGAGCGTCGGATCGCTCGGGCATGGACAGAAGCCCATTGATGGTGACGCAGGAACCGATGCCTCTCGCTTCAAGTCCTTTCACCTGATCCGCCATGAGGGCGACCAGAGGGGAAATCACCACCGTCAGAGCGCCGGTCTTGTCGTAGCGGGATAGCGCCGGAATCTGGTAGCAGAGCGACTTGCCGGCCCCGGTGGGCAGTATCCCCAGCACATGCTCCCGCGCCATCGCCGCCTCGACGATGGACCGTTGCATGGGCCGCCCATTCTCGTCCGTCGGCTCAGAGCGGAAATCAAAAAAACCGAACCAGCGAGTAAGCTCCTTGCGGGCGTCGTGCCGCTCCCGGCACCATCCACAAGCGGCATCGGCGCAGGCAGTGTCGCGTAACCGGCGCACCAGCCGACCGGCTTCGGGAAACTGATGCCGTACCCAGGGAGGCATGACCGAGGTGCCGCCGGACACTGACATCCATGCCAGCGCATAGGCCAGCGCCCAACCGAGTCGGTGTGCATTCGCAATGACCTCGCGTGCCTGTGTCTGACAGGCGTTGTCGGCCAGACGTGCCCGAATCGCGTCATGCGCCTCTACGTCGGATGGTCTTCGCGCACGACGCAATAAGGCGAACACCCTGTCGAATCCCGCGCCATCTTCCTCCGTGGTGAGCCAGTGCCAGGCCGTTAGCAAGTCAGCCGGTGCATCGCGCAGTTCCTTCTGCTGGTTGGCAAAGACCTCAAGCGTCAATCCGGCGTCCAACTCCGGGTCGTTTCGGCGCCCCCGCTTGAGTTGCCCGTCCTGGTAGTGCTTGACGAGGTGATGGTAGGGATTGCGCGGGAAAGCCAGGGGATTGAGCCTGAGCGTGTCCACCGCTGGCAGCCGCAACAGTCCCAGATTAGGATTCGCAGCCTTTAGATGGGGCAGGTCGAATTCGATGAGATTGTGGCCCAGCAGGAACTCCACGCCTCCGGCAAGATCGTCCAGCTTGGCCAATGCACCGGCGAGGCTGTTTCCCGCTATAGGAAGCGTCAGAGATTGTCCGGTGTCCGGGCGTACTCCTGCGAAAGCATGGATGCGACGGTCTTTGACGCCGACTTCAAGGTCCAGTGAAAGGCAACGGGACAACAGACGGCTGCTGTCGTCAGCCGACGTATTGGATTCCCTTGTCACAGCCCCATATTTGGCACACATCTATCACCGATTCTCTCACGACGAAGGAACCGGAGGAGCTTGCTCACCCAGCGATCAAGGCACTCAATGAGGCCCGAACACCGCAGGCCAGTCGCTAGCTCATGGTCCGTCTACACTGCCACGGTTTCCAGTCCAAGTCCAGACAGCGACGGCCACCAGCCATCTCACGGGCACGGGGGCCGTCAACACGGGACATCCTTTGAGATCTCGTCCAAGACCTCGTGTCGTCCGCGGACCAGAACCTCGTTTCCATCCAGCCTGACCCTCTAAAGGATATCAAGGGACGTCGAATCGACTCACGAAACCGTCCAGCGGTTACGTCGTCGACCATATCGTTGAGCCTTTCGATCTCGCCCTCTGCTGACTCATCGCAGGCATCGCAGCCACAGTCTGGAAAGGGCTCTATGTACCATCGTCCAAACTGGACATGAAGACCGGGGAAGGTCGAGAACGACACAGCGATAGGCGCAGCCTCAGAGTCCCTAGGGGTGAGCCTGATACCTGGGCGGGCAAGATCCATGCCCCTCTCCAGCTTCTTGTCGAGACCATACCCTTCGGTGCGCTCGACTTCGAATTGGCTCTCCAGCCTGTCCATAATCTCCAGCATGGCAGGATGTAGAGAGCGAAATCGCTCAGGGTTGGTCACGCGGCTGTATGCTTCGTCCGTAGGCGACGCCTCACCCAGCAATCCACTGTATCCAAACCAACCAGACACTTCGCTAGCTTTCTCCCGTATTGGATTTTCAAAATTCATTCGTAGAAAAGGCAGTTGCAAGTTAACAGAATTGCCGTTGAGTAAACCTTACAGCGCTAGGGTGAAAATAATCGTGAAGGTTCTTGATCTTGTCAAGTCTGGTGGACCGGCCTAGATCGGAACGAACTTGTGCAGCCGGTTGGCGCGTTGGACCTCGCACACATCGAGCGCGCCCTGGAGGTCGAGCATTGAGACCCGACCGTCGATCTGGGGGACGCAGACCTCGGTGCCGTTCGCGAGGTCAGTCCGCTGCTATTGGGACCCAGGCAATCCCGTCCACGTGCGCGAAGTGCCGGTCGGCTGAAATCAAGTCAGCCCCTGTCTCCATCGCGTGTGCCGCGATCCACACGTCGTTGGTCGGAATGGGACGGCCCTTCGCGCGCAGCGCAGCCGCGATCCTCGCGTAGCGGTCCGCGGTGACCTCGCCGACCGGAACGAAGGAAACGTACGGGTTATTCAGAAAGGCGCGGAGGGCAGCGAAATTGCCATCGAAGCGCGACCCCCGACGAAATCCATACATCAACTCTCCGACCACGACGGCTGAAAGGAGGGTTTCCTCCGCGCTCCCCACAAGCTCCACGACCTGCTCATGCGCGCGCATGAAGTGAGCATAGGCGTTGGAGTCCAAGAGAACCCTCATTCCCAGGCCGATTCGTCAATCGTATCGAGCTCCCGCAATGCGGAGAGCATTTCATCCGCTTCGGCGGCAGACCAGGTCCCGATCAGATGATCCAGGGAATCGCCGATGGTATCCGCGCCTTCAGCACTGTCCGTGAGACCCGCTCCCTTCCGGAGTAGCTTCAACGCGGCCTGGTTCAGGGAGATCCCATCACGCTTCGCAAGTCGGCGCAGACGGCGGCTCAATTCGTCGTCAAAGCCTCGTACCGTGAGCTGGTGCATTTCAAATCTCTCAGATGAGTCAATAAGTGAGTCGCTATGAGTCATAGTATCAGTCGCCGACGCGAAGACCGAAACTCGCGGCACGAATGGGCCTGCGCCGGCGCCGAATAGCCCGCTTTCCTTTGTCGCTCGGCGGACTGGTCTAGACCGGCACGAACTTGTGCAGCCGGTTGGCGCGTTGGACCTCGCAGACGTAGAGCGCGCCCTGGTCGTCGATCCAGACGCCGTGCGGCGCTCCGAACTGGCCGGGGCCGGTGCCGGGCTCGCCCAGCTGCGTGATGAGCGCGCCGTCGAGATCGAGCACGGCGACCCGTCCGTCGAGCCCGGCGACGTAGATGGCGTCGGCGTCCTCGTCGACGAAGAAGTCGGTGGGCCGGTGGATATCGGTCCACTCCGCCTGGAACTCGCCGTCGCGATTGAAGACCTGCACGCGGCTGTTCTCGCGGTCGGCCACGAGCACGCGGTTGTCGCGCGTGACCCAGATGCCGTGCGGCAGGTCGAACTGACCCGGTCCGCTGCCGGGACTGCCCCATGACTTCTCGATGACTCCCGCCACGGAGAACCGATGGCACTTGGCGGCTCGGTAGCCGTCCGAGATGAAGACCGTGCCGTCCGCGGCCAGGTGGGTGTTGGTCGGGTGGTTGAAGCCGTCGAATCGCGGCGGCTCGCCCGGCGGTGGATCGCCTTTCATGTGGTAGTCGTCGTCGGTGGACCTGATGTGGAGCAGGCCGATCTTCCGCAGGACTCGACCCGCCGTGTCGCAGACCCAAACCACCTGGGCGAAGCGATCGGTGAGCCAGAGCTGCTCCTCGTCGTCGATAAATGCGCCATGCGCATGGCTGACGAACGTGTCGCCCCAGTGGTCCACCAGCGAGCCCTCGCGGTCGAAGATCAGCATGGGATGCGTCCCGCGCCCGAAGCAGTAGACCCGTCCGCGGCGGTCGGTCACCACCCCGCCGATCCAGCCAGTGGAGATGTGGGGCGGGATCTTGGCCCAGCCCGGAACGAGTTCGTAGGTGAAGCGTCCGCTGCCGGTGCGCATGATCGGCCCTTTGTGGTCACGCTCTAAGCGGGCGGCGGGAGCGTAGCAGCCGGCGTGTGAGAGGGGGTTGGAAGACGTTCGGAGTTGACGCCGCCAGTCGATCTGCCCCACCGTCACTACGACATCGCTCCGGCTTCGAAATGACCGCGGCGCCGCCACGTGACTCTCTCCCGTTCGCCTGAGGTTTCCCAGGTCGCCGCCACGTTCGGAATCATTGCGGCCACGGCATTCGGGGCGTCGGTCTATGGCCCGTTGCTCGTGCCGATTCAGGCGGAGTTCGACGTCAACTTCGCCACGCTCAGCCTGCTGGTGGCGGTGCCGTCGCTCAGCCGCGTCATCGTTACGCCCGCGGCCGGCTACTTGACCGACCGCGTGGGTCCGCGGCGACTGCTTGCCATTGCGTCGCTGGCGTTCGCGGTGGGAGGGCTGGCCGCGGCGGCCGCGCCGGGCTTCTGGGCCTTGCTCGGCGCCGTGTTTGGATCGGGCATGGCGGCGGCCTTCATCGAGAGTGCCGCCGTGGCCCATCTGGTGCGGCTGGCGCCACCGGCAGCGCGCGGACGCACGATCTCGCGCGGGCTGACCGGCTTTCAGGTCGGCATGCTGGCGAGCCCGGTCACGGCGGGCGGTCTGGCGGTCGCCTTCGGATGGCGCGCGGCATTGGTGATGGCGGCCGCCGTGGCCGTGATCGGCGCGCTGATAGCGCTGAGCCTGATCCGCGACGCCCAGCCGGCCGCCAGCGGCGCCGACGAGCCTCAGTCCACTGACGGCGGCCCGATGTCGTGGCGGGCAATCACCGGCGTGCTGGCGTTCGGCGCCCTGCTGTGGGGCGGCGCCTCGACCCTGCGGGCCGTCGCCCTGCCGCTCTACGGCGGGGTGACGCTGGAGCTCGACCCGGCGACCGTGGGACTGGTGCTCTCATTGCTCACGGGGCTTCGCGCCGTGGCGACGTTTGCGGGCGGCCAACTGATGGACCGCTACGGGCGGCGGATGGTCATCGGCGCCACGGTGTTGATGAACCTGCTCAGCGCAACCGTGCTCCTGCTTCCCGCGCACGTGGCCTTCCTGGGTCTCACGGCCTTCTGCTATGCGATGGGCGGCTTCGGCGCCACCTCGCCCGTCGTCCTCTTGGCCGACCGCGTGCCGGCGCGCCACGCCGGGCGGGGCGTGGCCGGGCTGCAAGCCGCCTCGGGGACATCCGCGCTGATGCTGCCACTTGCCGCCGGCGCGCTGATGGACGCCGCCGGCATCGTCGCCCTGGCGCTCATGCTGGCGCCGGTGTTTGTCCTGGCCATCCTGGTGGGCGCCGTGGTTGCCCGGCCATCCGCCGCGCCGCAGCGGCCGCCGTCGGTGGCCGCTGCGGACTAGCGCGAGAACCGCAGGTCCACGTCAGCGCCATAGGGGGAACATCCAGTCCCCGCTCCCCGCTCGTGGGAACGGGCTGGAGTCTGCCCCATACTTGATATGGCGGTGAGGGGATAACCCGCACGCGAACGCTCGGAGTGACGCCGACATGGAGTACCGCAGGCTTGGCCAATCCGATCTGGTGACCTCGGTGATTGGATTCGGCGGATTTCCCATCGGACGCGGGCAGTACGGCCCGTTCGACGACGACGAGGCCATTCGCAGCATCCACCGGGCCATCGACCTTGGCGTCACGCTGATCGATACCGCCGCCGGCTACGGGCTCGGCGAGGGCGAGAGGCTCGTCGGACGAGCGCTCAAGGGACGGCGGGATCAAGTGGTGCTGGTCAGCAAGGGCAGCACGGCGCCCGACAAGATGGCCGCGGACCTGGAAGGCAGCCTGGAGCGGCTGCAAACCGACTATCTCGATCTTTATCTGATCCACTGGCCGGACGCGAGCGTGCCCATCGCCGATTCAATGGCCGCCATGGCCGACTTTCAGCAGCAGGGCAAGATCCGCTACGGCGGCGTGAGCAATTTCAGCGCCGCCCAGCTCGGCGAGTGCCTGGAGACCTTTCCCCTCGTCACCGAGCAAATCGGCTACCACCTGTTCGACCAGCGGCCGGAGGCCGAGCTCTTTCCCTTCTGCCAGGAGCACGGACTCGGCGTGATGGCGTTCGGCCCCATGGCGCACGGGCTGCTGACTGGCACGATGACGCCGGAAACGACCTTCGGCGAGGACGACTTCCGCAGCCGAGGCACCGTATTCGAGCAGCCGTTGTTCGAGGGCGAGCACTTTCTCAGAAACCTACGGCGCGTCGACGCGCTCAAGGACGCGGCCCGCGACCGCGGCTTCACGGTGGCGCAATTGGCGCTGGCGTGGGTGATTGCCAATCCGGTCGTGAGTGTGGCGCTGGCCGGTACGAAGCGTCCCGAGGAGATCGAGGAGAACATCCGCGCCGTCGAGTGGCGCATGACCGAGAGCGAGCGGGCCGAGCTCACCGCCATCGCGGCAGGCGAGTAGAGGCGGCCTCAGCGCTCTCGATCTACAGTCAGGCACCAGGACTCTATCGCTGGAGGCGCCACGCATGTCCGCATCAGATACAGGTGAGCCCAGGGTTTCGACCATCGAGCTCGAGCTGCCGGGCGCGCCGCCAGCCCGGTTTAGGCTGCTGTGGGACGCGGCGCCACAGACCTGCGCGGCGGTGACGGCGGGGTTGCCCGACGAGGCCGAGTGCCTGCATGCCATCTACTCGGGGACCATCGCCGCGTTCTACTTCGACCCGACTGTGGTGGCGCCCATCGAGAACGCCACCACCTGCGTGGCGCCAGGCGACCTAATCTTCACGCACTACGAGGCCGGCACGCGGCACGGGCACCCGGGCGCGCTGAGCGAGGTCTACTGGCCCTACGAACGCTACGCCCGCCCGACCATTCCCGGAAAGTTCATCACGCTCGAAGCCGCCAACGTTTTCGGATCCTACGACGGCCCGGCGGATGTCTGGCAGGCCTTCGCGGCGCGCTGCGAGCGCCTGCGCTACGACGGCACGGCCACGATCCAGATCCGGACGTTCTGAGCCCGTTCGCGGCGCTATTGGGGCGTGGGGCCTCGGCATCCCCGTGGTAGCTTGCCGCACCCCACGACCCTCGGCAGGGATTCACTGTGCCTCCGGCTGCACTGGCGCTGGTGTTCACGGCGGCGGCAATGCACGCCGCGTGGAACCTGCTCGCCAAGCGCGGCCAGGGACACCCGGTCTTCTTCTGGCTGGCCCTGGTCGTCACGTTGGTCATCTACCTGCCGGCATTTATCGTCGGCGTCGTCCTGGCGCCGATTCCGCCGGCTGGCTGGGGCTGGATCGTAGCCACGGGGGTACTGCATGCGGCGTATTTTTGGTCGCTGGGCAATGCCTACGCCCGAGCCGATCTTTCGGTCACCTACCCGCTGGCCCGCGGCATCGGTCCCGCCCTGGTCCTGGTGGCGAGCGTCTGGATCGTGGGCGAATCCGTATCGCCGATGGGAGTGGCCGGCGTGCTCGCCGTGGTCGCCGGAATCTATCTCATCAATCTCCAGAGCCTCGATCCGAGGTCGCTGCTCGACGCGCCGCGCATGCTGCTGCGACCGGGAGGTCGATACGCGGCGTTCACCGGCGTGCTCATCGCGTCGTACACGCTGGTCGATAAGCAGGGCGTGGCCGTCGTCAACCCGCTCCCGTACGCCTACCTGATGTGGCTCATAGCCGCCGCCCTGCTTACCCCGCTGGTCCTTGTGCGCTACGGGCCGCGGCCCTGGCGCCGCGTGCCGGTGTCCCGGCGCGACGCGACCTTGGTCGGGCTCCTGTCAGTAACCGCTTACCTGCTGGTGCTCATTGCGCTCACCATGGCCCCGGCGCCCTACGTCTCCGCCGCCCGTGAAGTCAGCATCCTGATCGGGGCAGCCCTGGGCATGACCTTGCTGCGCGAGCCGCGGCACGTCCCGCGGTTCATCGGCGCCGGCGCCATCGCCGCCGGCGCGGCGTTGGTAGCGCTGGCATAGGCGTCTGTGAGCACCCACGACGCAATCCGTAGATCACGGCAGCAGACGATTGGCGTCCGGTGTGATGGGTCGACGCCGCCGGGCTGAGCCAGCGCCGTGCGCACGGTGAGTGCCGCAGCCCGGCCTGACCACGCCACCCGGCCTATGTAGTATCGTCCCGAATCGCAGCCCCTAACGCTCCGGCGGCCATGGCAACAGCCGAACCTCTGTCTGACACGACCTCAATCGACGCGCTGGCTTCGACTGCCGTGCGCAGCGAGTGGTCGATGGCGTGGCGGCGGTTGCGCCGCAACCTTGCGGCTATGGCCGGGGGCGTGGTGCTGATTCTCTTTGCGCTCTGCGCCGTCTTCGCCGACTTGATCGCACCGGAGGGCATCAACACCAAGCCGACGCTCGAGTCCGTGCTCGAGAACCGCCTGCTCCCGCCGTGGTCGAGCGGCACCCGCGTGGGAGAGAGCGGTGAGGTGGAGCCAGCGTTCTTCCCCTTTGGCACGGACGACATCGGCCGTGACGTGTTCAGCCGCGTGGTCCACGGGTCGCGCATCTCGCTGCGGGTCGGCTTTGTGGCCGTTCTGCTTGCCGGAGCCGGCGGCACGATTCTTGGCATGGCCGCCGGCTATTTCGGCGGACGGATCGACATGATCGTCAGCCGCCTGCTCGACGTGCTGCTGGCGTTTCCGGGGCTGCTGCTCGCCATCGTGATCGTCGCGTCGCTGGGGCCCAGCCTCACGAATGCCATGATCGCCCTGGGCGTTGCGGGCATTCCCTTCTATGCGCGCGTGGTGCGTGGCTCGACGCTCTCGGCCAAGGAGTTCGGCTATGTGCGAGCGGCGCGCGCGATCGGGATGCGCGACACCCGCATCATCGTGCGTCACATCCTGCCCAACATCCTCAGCCCGATTCTGATCATGTCCACGCTGGGGCTGGGCTCGACCATCATTTCGGCAGCCGGACTCAGCTTCCTGGGCCTGGGCGCCTCGCCGCCGACGCCCGAGTGGGGCTTGGAGATTGCCCAGTACCGCGCGGTCCTCGCCCTGGCCCCGTGGATCTGCATTTTCAACGGACTCGCGCTGGCGCTCACGGTGCTGTCATTCAACATGCTGGGCGACGGCCTGCGCGAGGCGCTGGACCCGCAAGCGAGCGCCTGGGCGCAGTAGCCCCGTCCGTCGCGGCGACCGTTTCCAAACCGCGCGAATTGCGCGCGCCGACTGGTATTCTGCCGCCTAGACTCCGGATTATCTCCAAATGGAGGGGAATTCTATGGATCGTGGCAAGTCTCTGAGTCGCCGAAACGTACTCCGTGGCGGGGCGTTGGCCCTGGCGGGCGGCGTCGGCGTCGCCGCGCTCGCAGCCTGCGGCGAGGGCGAGGTTGAGATTCGAGAAGTCGAGGTCGAGAAGATCGTCACCGTCACCGAGGTCCAACAGGTCGAGGTCGAGAAGGTGGTGACGCAGGAAGTCATCAAGGAAGTCGAGAAGGAAGTCGTCGTCACGCAGGAAGTCGTCAAGGAAGTCGAGGTCGAGAAGGTCGTCACGAAGATCGTCGAGATCGAAGCCGAGACGGCGGCCCGCGGCCTTCAGACTGGCGTCAACCTCTTCCGCTCCGACGAATCCGTCCCGCTTGGCGAGTGGAATCCGACCCGGGGTGGCCGGATCACCTGGGGTACGCCGGGCCCGATCACGTCGCTCAACCCCGTGCGCATGGACCAGTGGTCCTATCGCAATGGCTTTCCGATCTACGAGAACCTGTACACGTGGGCGCCGGGCAACCAGATCATTCCGTGGCTGGCCTCGGACCTGCCCGAGCTGTCGGATGACCGCCTGACCCGCCGCATTCCGTTGCGCCGCGACGTGAAGTTCCACGACGACACGCCGTTCAACGCCGAGGCGGTGGCGTTCAACTTCATGCTGTTCCTGGACGAGAGCCTGGAGCGGGGCGAGGTCGCGGGCAAGGTCGGCGACATCGAGAGTGTCACGGTGGTGGACGAGTTCACCATCGATCTGAAGACGAAGACCCCGCAGGCGCTCTTCATGCAGGTGCTTGCCGATTTTCAGATCACGTTCGCCTCGCCGCAGGCGTACATCACCTACCGCGAGGACATCGCGCGTAATCCGGTCGGCACTGGCGCCTACAAGTTCAAGGAGTGGCAGGAGCAGGTCTCCGTCACCTACGAGCGGAACGACGACTACGCGTGGGCGCCCGCGTGGGCGACGAATAAGGGCGCGCCATATCCGGACGAGTTCGTCGTCCAGATTCTGGCGCAGGACGCGGTGGCGCGCGCGGCGGCCTTCGAAGCCGGCGAGGTGGACTGGATCCAGCACTTCCAGTTCATCGACCTGGAGCGCTTCGCGAAGCAGGACAACCGCATCATCCTCGGACGTTTGGCTCCGGGCATGCCGTGGTTCCTGCACATCAATTCCATGCGCTGGCCCACCGATGACATCGTCGTCCGCAAGGCGCTCAACCACGCGATCAACAAGAAGCTCGTGGTGCAGCGCGGCAACGGCGGCATCCCGCGCATCGCGGGCAACATCCTCACACCGGGCACCATCGGCTACAACGCGGACATGGAAGACCTCTACCCGTGGGACGTCGGCAAGGCCAACCAGCTGCTGGATGACGCCGGCTACGCCCGCGGCGAGGACGGCTTCCGTTATCGCGACGGCGAGCGCATGCAGGTCGAGTTCCCCAACACGCCGAACCCGTTGAGCGAGCTGTACAAGCTGGACATCGAGTCCAGCATTGGCATCTTCGTGGACATCCCGAACGTCGAGTTCGCGACCTACATCAACGACATGGCGCAAGGGAAGTACACGCACCAGTGGACCGGCGGGGGTGGCCCCGACGGCGACGTGCTGTACCCCAAGTACCACACGTCGCAGTACGGCCTGCCGGGCCGCGCGTTCGCGTTTCTCAACTACAACGGCGAGCCGGGCGTGGCGACCGAGGGCGACCCGGTCGACGCATTGCTCGACGGGGCGCGCTCCGAGTTCGACGAGTCCAAGCGCGCCGAGATGTGGATGGAGGCGAACCGCCTGATCCAGGAGGCCGCCGTCAACCTTCCGCTGTCGGACGCCATGGGGCAGTGGTTCTACAACAGGGACCAGATCGGCGGCGTGGCCCTCTCCACGATCCACGAACCAGCCACCGTGCTCGACTTCTACGACAAGAAGGGCGGCTAGCGCCTAGGGGAATCGGCACCGCCGCCGGGCGGGTCTCGGGACCGCTCGGTTGATCCGCCGGCGGCGGTGCGCAGATTCCGGCGTGCGCGGGAATAGACGACCGAAGGGACCCTCGCCCAACAGATTCTGCGCGGTGCAAATCGCCCGCGCGGGCTGGTATCCTCTCGCGATCAGGCTCGGAAAGCCTGCAATTGGAGGGAAGGTCTATGGATCGAGGGAAGTCTCTGAGTCGCCGGAGCGTTCTGCGTGGCGGGGCGTTGGCCCTGGCGGGCGGCGTCGGCGTTGCGGCACTCGCAGCGTGCGGCGAGGGCGAGGTCGAGATTCGAGAAGTCGAGGTCGAGAAGATCGTCACCGTCACCGAGATCCAACAGGTCGAGGTTGAGAAGGTGGTGACGCAGGAAGTCATCAAGGAAGTCGAGAAGGAAGTCGTCGTCACGCAGGAAGTCGTCGTCGAAAAGGAAGTCGTCGTCGAGAAGGAAGTCATCGTCGAGATCGAGGCCGAGGCGGCGGCGCGCGGCGCACTGAAGGGCATCAACCTCTTCCGCTCCGACGAACCCGTTCCGCTCGGCGAGTGGAACCCGACCCGTGGTGGCCGAATCACCTGGGGTACGCCAGGTCCCATCACGTCCTTCAACCCCGTGCGCATGGACCAGTGGTCCTACCGCAGCGGCTTCCCGATGTACGAGACCTTGTACACCTGGGGACCGAACAACGCTATCGTCCCGCGGCTGGCCGCTGATATGCCTGAGCTGTCGGACGACCGTCTGACGCGACGCATTCCGTTGCGCCAGGACGTGGTGTTTCACGACGGCACGCCGTTCAACGCGGACGCGGTGACCTTCAACTTCATGCTGTTCCTGGACGAGAGCCTGGAGCGGGGTGAGATCGCAGGCCAAGTCGGCGACATCGAGAGCGTCACGAAGGTGGACGACTTCACCATCGACCTCACGACCAAGACCCCGCAGGCGCTGTTCATGCAGGTGCTGGCGGACCGTCAGATCACGTTTGCCTCGCCGCAGGCTTACATCACCTACCGCGAGGACATCGCGCGTAATCCGGTCGGCACGGGTCCGTACAAGTTCAAGGAGTGGCAGGAGCAGGTCTCCGTCACCTACGAGCGGAACGACGACTACGCGTGGGCGCCCTCTTGGGCGACGAACCAGGGGGCCCCGTATCCCGACGAGTTCGTCATCCAGATTCTGGCGCAGGACGCGGTGGCGCGCGCGGCGGCCTTCGAGGCCGGCGAGGTGGACTGGATCCAGCACTTCCAGTTCATCGACATGGAGCGCTTCGCGAAGCAGGACAACCGCGCCGTCCTCGGGCGTATGTCCTCCGGTATGCCGTGGTTCCTGCACATCAACTCGACGCGCTGGCCCAC